>DAIEHR010000022.1 GCA_027353465.1 Acetobacteraceae bacterium
GCCTCGAAGTCTGCGTATTCGATTTGGTCCATGATTTGCGTCCTCCCGCGTTGGCCTTGGCGATCGGCTGGGATAGTGTGGTGGTTTCGCTGACCCCGACCCGAGGACTACCATGCGCGATTACCAGCTTCCCGGCCGCAGCCCGGTCTATTCCACTCATGGGATGGCGGCAACGTCCATGCCGGCGGCAACCTTGACGGCGCTGGATGTCCTGAAGGCCGGAGGCAATGCGCTTGACGCCGCGGTGGCCGCCGTGGCTGTCCAATGCGTGATCGAACCGCAATCCACCGGCATCGGCGGAGACTGCTTCTGCCTCTACGCCCCCGCCGGGACGGGCAAGGTTTATGCGCTGAACGGGTCCGGCCGGGCACCGGCGGCAGCCAATATCGATTGGTACGAAAGCCGTCAGATCCGGGCGATGGAGAATACCTCGGCCCACGCCGTCACGGTTCCCGGCGCGATCAGCGCGTGGGAGACGCTGGTAAAAGCCCATGGCCGCAAGGGCCTCGACGAACTCCTGCAACCCGCGATCCGCTTCGCCGAGGAAGGCTGGCCGGTGCATCCCAAGGTGTCCTGGGACTGGTCGCGCAGCGTCGAGAAACTGCGCAAGGGTGGATCGACCCCATTCCTGCCGAACGGCAAGGCCCCTGAAGTCGGCGATATGTTCAAGCAGCCGGCGCTGGCCGAGACATTGCGCCAGATCGCCAAACACGGCGCCAAGGCGTTTTACGAAGGCCCCGTGGCGGCCGACATCGTCGCGACATTGCGCGAACGTGGCGGTCTGCAGACCGAGGAAGATTTCGCCAACGGCCTGCACAACGCGGAATTCGTGGAGCCGGTCACGCTGAACTGGAAGGGCTACGACGTCTATCAGTGCCCGCCCAACGGCCAGGGGCTTCTGGTCCTGATGATGCTGGGTATGCTGGGCAACAAGTCCACCGCGCCCGACGGCGCCTCCGGCCTGATCCGCGCCCACCGCCATATCGAAGCCGCTCGGTTGGCCTACCGCGACCGCGACGCGTTCCTGGCCGATCCCGGCGCGGCCGACGTGCCGGTGAAGAAACTGCTCAGCCCCGAGTATCTGGCGGCCCAGGCCGCCCTGATCAGCGACACCGTGGCCATGCGCGACCTGCCGCGCGCCGGCGAGTCGCTCCTGCCGCCGCACAAGGACACGGTCTATCTCTGCGTCGTGGACAAGGACGGCAACGCCTGCAGCTTCATCAACTCCTTGTTCGAGAATTTCGGCAGCGGCATCCTGGCGCACGAATCCGGGGTCATGCTGCAAAATCGCGGCTTCGGCTTCCGCCTGGAACGCGGGCACCCGAACTGCATCGCGGGCGGCAAGCGCCCGATGCACACGATCATCCCGGGGATGGTGATGAAGAACGGCCGCGCGGTCATGCCGTTCGGCGTGATGGGCGGGCATTACCAGCCGGTCGGACAATCCTGGTTCCTGACCAATTTCCTGGAATACGGGCTGGACATCCAGCAATCGATGGACCTGTTCCGCGTGTTCCCCTACGGCGGCAAGCTACAGGTCGAACGCGGCGTGCCGGACGATATAGTTCGCAAGCTGGCGGCGATGGGCCATGTGCCCGAACCCACCGAACGCCCCCACGGCGGCGGCCAGGCGATCTGGATCGACCATGATCGCGGCGTGCTGATGGGCGGGTCGGACCCGCGGAAAGACGGCCTGGCGCTGGGGTATTGAGCCATGGAACCCTGCGAACTGACAGCCGTCGAAGCTCGGCGGCTGATGGGGGCAAAGCAGCTTTCATCGGCGGAATTGCTGGAAAGTTGCATCGCCCGGATCGAGGCGGTGGACCCCGCCGTCAATGCCATGGTGGCGCGCGATTTCGATCGCGCCCGCGCAACGGCGAAGGCCGCCGATGCGGCGGTGATGCGGGGTGACACCCTGCCGCCGCTGCACGGCCTGCCGATCGGCATCAAGGACCTGGAACCGACGGAAGGACTGCGCACGACGTTCGGCAGCCCGTTGTTCCGCGACAACGTGCCGCTGGCGGATTGCCGCGTGACCAAGGCCATCCGTTCGGCTGGCGCGATCGTGGTCGGCAAGACCAACACGCCGGAGTTCGGCGCCGGCGCCAACACCCGCAACGCGGTGTATGGCGCCACCGGTAACCCGTTCGATCCCACAAAGTCTTGCGCCGGTTCGTCCGGCGGATCGGCGGTGGCACTGGCGACGGGCATGGCGCCGCTGTGCCAGGGCTCCGACACCGGCGGATCGCTTCGCAACCCGGCGGCTTTCTGCGGCATCGTCGGGTTCCGCCCGACCCCCGGCCTGGTACCAACCGAACGCCGCCCGCATGGCTGGAGCGGCCTTCCGGTATTGGGGCCGATGGCGCGCACGGTCGCGGATACGGCCCTGCTGTTAAGCGGCATGATCGGTGACGATGCCTCCGATCCCCTGGCAACCACGATCCATGGTTTGACGGTTCGGAAGCCGGGCGACCTCTACCCGCCGGCGCGGATTGACCTTTCCACACTGCGGGTCGCGCTGACTCCGGATTTCGGTTTCGCACCGACCGAGACGCACATCGCCGAGGTGTTCGCCGAAAAGACTGGCCTGTTCCGTCATGTGTTCGCCCGAGCGGAAGACGCCACGCCGGATTGTTCGGGGACCGATGAAGCGTTTGAAATTCTGCGCGCCCTGGGCTTTCTGGCCTCCCATTTGGAGAAAACCCGCAAGACTCCGGATCTGGTCGGCCCGAACGTACGAGCCAACGTCGAGGAAGGCCTGCGCTATTCAGCCGAGGACGTCGCGCGCGGCTTCACCTTGCAGACGGCGATCTATCACCGCTGGCAGTCGTTCTTCGACCATCACGACGTCATCCTGACGCCGGCGATCACCGTCAGCCCGCGATCCTGGCGCGAACTCTATCCGGCCGAGATCGATGGCAAACCGACACGGACCTATTTCCATTGGCTGTCGATGGCTTACGCCGTGACCTTGGTGGGGCATCCCGCGCTCTCGCTGCCCATCGGGCTCGACCGCAACGGCATGCCGTTCGGCTTGCAGATCATCGGCCCCCGGGGCGGCGATGCATTGGTCCTGCGGGTCGCCGCGGAACTGGAGGCCTTGCTGGCAAGCGACGCCCGCACCGCACGTCCAGTGCCCAACATCGCGGCGCTGAAAGCTGCTCCGCCAATCGCATCGATGGAGGGCTTTATCGGCTTCGACTGAGCAGCTTTATTCCTGCCGCGGAATTTGATCTGAATCAATGTCCGCCCGCGATCCTCCGCCGATAACACGAGAGAACTGTTTCGGCGGAGGGTACAATGACAACCGGAAGCATACTGTATCTTGCGATGACCATTGGCGTCATGGTCGTCTTCTCATTGGTTCTGGGCTATCAGGCTTGGCAGCAATCGCGCCTGGGGCCGGACATGATTTCCAATTCCACCCCGCCCAAACTAACGGCCGAACCGCACAACGCCGTTCACGCCTGATCCCGGGCGGTCGCTTCCGGCCCACCGGTCGCTGACTTCGGCGCCTGGTGGGTTGCGGTTCGGACAAACCGAACCAGGACAGCGGAGACGATCCTATTTCAGCGCGAAACCCATAGCGTTCAGCGCCGCCACCATCCTGTCGCGGCCCGACAGCGCGGCAAGCTTGCCCATCCGGTGAATCACCCGCTTGGTCCATGTGTCCATCGCCATCCCATGACGCGCCGAGAACGACTCAAGCAACGCATCGTACGCCTTGCGGTGAGCCGATTCGCCGGCGGAGTCGTAGGCGTCGTGGTGAACGACGACATCCTGTGGCAGTCGCGGCTTCACCTCCGTCGCACCAGCTTCCGAAGCGTAGCCGACGCACATGCCGAAGACGCCGAACGCGCCTTGCGGCAAGCCGACGATGCGCGCGACCTCTTGCGGGTTGTTCCGCAGCGCACCGATGTACACGCAGGACAGACCCAGCGACTCGGCCGCGACGGTGGCGTTCTGTGCCGCCAGGGCAGCGTCGATCGCCGCCACCAGAAAGGTTTCCTGATACGGCATGACCTCCAGCGTCAGCCCTTCCTCCGCCCCCAGACGCTGGTTGCGAGAGATATCGGCGACCCACACCAGGAACAGCGGGCATTGTTCAATATGCTTCTGATTTGCCGCGACCTTCGCCAGCGCGGCTCTTTTATCCGGGTCGGACACCACGATCACCGACCAGGTCTGCAGGTTCGAACTGGTGGCGGCCGACTGCGCGGCGGCGATCAGCGTCTCCAGAGTGCCGGCCGGCAGCGCGTCCTGGCGATAGCCGCGGACCGACCGATGCGACAGCAGCAACGAGATGTGTTCATTCCAAGGGCCGGCCGGCGGCGCGGCGGGGCCATAGCGGCGCACCAGCGAGTCGGTGGCGGACAGAACGGCGGGCTCAGAAAAATCCATGATCGATGACCTGTTCCAGGGGCGGCGGGACGCGACAGCCCCCGGCAACGGATCAGGCCAGGGCTACGCGTCCGTTCGGGATGACCGGAAAGCTGCCCCAGCGATTGTGATGTGGCAAGACCGTCAGTTGCCAGACGTCGGCGCGCCGCCCGCCCCGTTCGGACCCGCTGCTGTATTGCCCAGACCGGCGGTGGGGTTGAACCGGCCGATATTGCCCAGCAATTGCTGCAGGAAGGATGCCTCGGTTCCCGGAGACGGGGTCGTACGGGCGACGACGGTAACCGGCAACGCATCGCTTTTGGCCAACTTGTCGATCGATTTCAGCAATCCCTTATTGTCGAAACGCAGCACCACGACGTTCTGATCCAGCTCCGCCTGCGTATTGCCAATCCGGTCCTGGGTTACTTCGCTGATATATAACCAAACATTCTCGTCGAACGTGTCATGCGCGGTCGGCGAACCGATCACTGCCGTCACATCGGCTTTCGTCGAGGTGCCAAGGGTGAGTTCTTTTAGCGAATCCGGCTCTATGCGGTTGCCGCGCACCTGCGGCGGCGGCTCCAGCCATCCGCAGGAAGACAAAACCACACAGGCCGCCAGAAGCAGGTTGCGGGCCGGACGACGGGCGGTCAAAGAGGGCAACTGATATATCCCGCTATTTCTGGTGTCCGGCTGGTTGGATCATCGGCCGGTGTTATCTATAGCTGCGTGTCACGGCCAACCCGGCCGTGTCAATGAGCATCACGAGGCAGGATTGGCCGGTTTCCTTCGCAGACGCGACAAACATGAACGCGCGGCTTTCGAACTTTACGGTTCGGCCGTGGCCGCCGCGCGCGATCCCTATATCTACACCACGCTGGGCGTCCCCGACACGCTGGATGGCCGGTTCGACGCCATCGGCCTGTACGTTTACCTGACGATCCGCCGGTTGAGTGCGGCCCCCGAACCCGGCCCCGCCCTGGCGCAGGCGGTGTTTGACGCCATGTTCCTGGATATGGACACCAATCTGAGGGAAATGGGCGTCGGCGACATGTCGGTGGGTAAGCGGAACCGAGCGATGTGGGAGGCTTTTCACGGGCGCAGCGCGGCCTATGCGGCGGCTTGGGACGACTCCGCCGCCCTTGCCGCGGCACTGGCACGCAACCTGTGGCGCGGCGCCCCCCCACCGCCGAACGCGGCGCCGGCGCTGGTTCGGATCGCTCGGGCACAGGCGTTGCACCTGGAAAGCCAGGCCCTGGAAACCATGGCAACCGGGATAATCCACTTCCTGCCGGCGGAGGAGGCCGCGCAATGACACCGGAACTTCACCGCCCGCTGTCGCTGGACCGGATCGGAACCTTGGGACTGGACATGACGGTAGAGGCCAAGCCGGCCGAGTGCGCGGCGCTGGCCGATCGCATGAACCTGCCAAGGGTGCTGGCGCTGTCATGCGTGTTTCACCTGATCCGGGAGAGCCGCGACAAGGTGCTGGCACGCGGGGTGCTGCGTGCCACCGTCACCCAGATCTGCGTCGTCAGCCTGGAAGAGTTCGATGCCACCATCGAAGACGTGTTCCAGGTCCGCTTTGTCCCAGCGGGCGAGGAGTCCGAGGATGTCGATCCCGAATCGGACGATGAAATCCCGTTCGAGGGCAATATGATCGATCTGGGAGAGGCAGCGGCGGAACAGCTTGGGCTGGCGCTGGACCCCTATCCCAGAATGCCGGGGATGGAGATGCCAGAGATCGAGGAAGACCCCGAACCGCATCCCTTCGCGGCGCTGCGGCGACTGAATTAAGCTAAGGATACGTGGCGAAATAAGCGAGTGGCTTGACGGATGTCACCGACCTCTCATCGTCATGGCGGTCTCCGCTGGTAGTGAGTCAATCGAAGCGGTTATTACTGCGCGTCTCCTAGCCTGGGGCTTCATCGTCGATGAAACCCCGGCGCCGGAAGAACCCCCTTATTTCCCGCCGGCCACGACCTTCTTCTCATACAACACCGCGATTTCCGCCGCCGAGTATCCATGATCGGCCAAAACCTCCCGCGTGTGTTCGCCCAGCGCGGGAGCGTGGGCGCGTTTGGTCCCGCTTTCGAACGGCGGCAGCCCAGGGATATTGGGCATCGGCACCAGTTCGGGCAGCCCCGGCTGGGCCAGCCATGACATGATCCCGGTCGCCGCGACCTGTTCCTCGCGCAGGAACTCCTCATAGCTGTTGACCCGGCCGTTCATGATGCCCTTCGCGGTCAGCCGTTCCGCCAGCCACGCGGTTGTGCGCGCGGCAAACATCGGCCTCAGCACAGCAAACAATTCATCCAGATTCGCCGCTCTGGCCGGGTTGGTCGAAAAACGGGGATCGTCGAGCAACTGGCTCTCCTCGATCGCCTCGCAGAAGGGACGCCAGTCGGTCGGCCGCACCATAGTGACATTGATCTGTCCGTCCGCCGTATTGAACACCCCGTTCGGCATGCTGGTTCGTAGGGTCACGCCCCGCTCCAGATAGTTCGCGATCATCCGGATTACCGACAGCATCGCGCCTCCTTGCATCAGGCTCAGCTCGATGAAGCGGCCCTTCTTCACCTCCTGCTCCCGCCGCACATACAGCGACGTGGCGATCGCCTGAAATCCCAGCAGGCCAGAGAACATGTCGATCAACGAAATGGCGATGCGATGCGGGTGGCCGTCGTGCTCGCCCTTGTTCTCGGTCACGATGCCGGTGAAAGCCTGCAACACCGGGTCCATCGCCGGCCGCGCCGCCAGCGGGCCAGTTTGCCCAAAACCCGAGATCGAGTAGTAGATAATCCCGGGCTCTTTCGCGCTGACCGCATCGTAGCCGAAGCCATAGCGCTGAATGGTGCCGGGCTTGAACCCCTCAATGAACACATCCGCGCCGCGGATCAGGCGCCACAGGACTTCCCTGCCCTCCTCGGTCTTCAGGTCCAGCGCCAGACTGCGCTTGCCCAGCGTGCCATAAAGCGAAAAGGCGGAGTGGTCCTCGTAGGTCCGCCCCAGAATGCGCGACCAGTCGCCGCCGTTATGCGGTGTTTCAACCTTGATGACGTCCGCGCCGTGCTGGGCAAGCATCATCGCGCAGGACGGCCCGGCGACCCCGCCGGACAGATCCACGACCTTCATGCCAGAAAATGCCGAATGATAATCCATCGTTTCCCCCGTTCATATTGATTGGGATGATAACGGATGTTTTGGCGGGCAGGCTATCCCTACACCCTGGCCTACCACCGAGGGGCGTGGGTTCCAGCCATGGTCATAACATTAAAGAATCAATTTTGAGCGGCGTCCGCTAATATGTACCGCGCGAGCGCCTGCCCCAGGCAGGTGTTAAGCAACGCGATCGTCTTGTCCCGCTGATCGCGCCCCGCGCGCTCCAGATCGATCTGTCCGCTGCTCGCCCATATTTGCGTCAAGTCCAGGCGGTGGAACAACGTAACCCCGGAATTCGCGGCAACCTGTTGCAAGACCGATTCATAAGGCGCCAAATCCGCGTTGGCGCGCAGGAACCGGCTGAACTGAGGATCGATCAACACCAGGTCGGCCGGCACCTTGGCGACGACTTCGGCACCGTCTTCCAATTGGCTGCGCAGCATGTCGGGACGCAGGCCGTGAACAGCCTCGACCGTTCCAGTCTGCCACAGCACCAGATCATAATGATGCGACGTCAGTTCCTGCTTCAGGATTGTCAGCATCGCATCCGCCGGCATGTTGCGGGCGCCTTTGACCGTAAGCTGAAAATGCGCCGAGGGCCGCATCGCCACTAATGCATCCGCCATCTTGTACGGAAAGGACGCCCGCGGCGTCCGATACGACAACGCCGCACCGCCGCCCTTGCCCGAATCGCCCACGGTAGAGCCGGATCCCAACGCCAGGATGTTCAGGCTATTCCGAGCAGCCAAAGCCGCTCTGGTGTTCACCAGCGGGCCGGACGGCGTTACCAGGTCGGGCGGCATCGCGCAGGCCAGGCCGTCATCTGCCCTCGCTGGTGGCGAAAGCGCGACAGCCACAGCCAGAAAGAGGGATTTGAACGCGAACCGTTGCATAGTCTCAATCGCTATCAGGCCGGGCACGCAGCGGCAAGGGTGCCGCGACGCGCGGCGCTTCGCGTCGCGACGTCTTTGGTCGCCCCTTGGTCCGATACCAGGCCGCCAACGCTCCAATCCCCACCATTCCGACCATCCCCACAAGGTTGATCGCAACCTGCATAAGCTCATGATCGTCATATTCCAGCCCAAGACGCGCGACGAAACCAATGACAATGCCGGAGCAGAACACCGGCAGCGAATTCTGCCCGGCCAGCACCAGCGGCGCGGCCAGGTGGCCGCGAAGCCACGCGGCGTCGAACGGGATCGATCGAACGCACAGCCAGGTAAGCGCCAGGATGGAAATCAGGCGAAACGGGTAGAGGCCGGTCTTGTCCTCGGTCACCAAAGGCCCCAGGACAGAGCGGGTAACCCACTCCAACCAGCGCGGGTGTGGTTCGATCACCATGGTCACGATCATGCCCAACACCACGACGAAGATAGCCCCCACGTCCAGCAAGCGGGATCCTTTGGGCGGCCGCATCGGCGCGCAGGCAAGCAATACCCCGATGAAAAACAGGAATTGCCAGGCCATCGGATCGAAAAACCAGCCGTCCTGGTCCCAGGCGTCCAGATTCAGGCTGGTGAACCGCACAAGCAGGTAAACGGCGAACGACACGCCGAACAGCACCCGCGGCCAAGGTAACAGCCAGATTGTAGCGGCCAGAAATACCAGCAGGGCGATATACAGCGGCAGAATATTCAGCAAACTGGGCTGGAACCGCAGCAGCAGCGCCTCCAGCAGGCTGCGGTATGGATCGTCGCCCAGCACGTCCAGCCGGGATTCCTCCAGATAGTTCAGCCGGTTCAACGCGGTCGCCGAGTATGTCACTTGCGCGGCGAACAGGACGAACAGGAAGATGTGAACGATGTACAACGTCCACGCCCGCTTCAACACGTCGGCCGCCGTCGAGATATAGCCTTCGCTGCCGAGCCTTGAGCCGTACGACAGCCCTGCCCCATACCCGGCAAGCAGCACGAAAACCTCTGTCGCGTCGCAGACGGCAAAGTTCTTCAGGCTGAAATCCCCGAGTACATTGCCGGGAATGTGGTCGGTGTAGATCCACCACAGCGCGAGGCCGCGGAAGAAATCCACGCGCAGGTCGCGTGCGGCGGAGCGACGGATAAGGTTCATAGCGGGAATATGGCGCATCATGGCAATTTGTGGATCCCGTTCGAGGGATGACTGGCTACCGTCGTGAATACGACTATATGTTGTAATAAAAAATAACAAACAACCATTAGTTGCATGCAGATGAGCCGACTACCGTAGCCCTGTGTTCGGTCGTCGTTTCGAAGGTTCCGCATGTCAACTACTACGCGGTCGTCCGCGCAGATTCTAGCCGTGAACACCGACAATCTCACTTGGACAAGCCTGTTCGGTGGCACCTGGGGCGCCGCGGCGAACTGGCAGGATACCGCCAGCGGCGCAATCGCCACCGCGCCACCTTCCGCCACCAACCCGGTGACGATCGATGGCGGCAGCGCCGGCAATTTCACCAACATTGTCGGCAGCGGTTCGGCCGCACAACTCGCGGTCACGGGCGACGTCTTGCTGTGGGGCACGGTCGGCGTCACCGCCGGTGTGTCGGTGGCCGCCGGCGGGGAACTGGATCTGGACGGCGGAGCCAGCCTGACGAGCGCCGGTCTGACACTGGCAGCCGGTGCCGGTATGCAAGCCGCTGACGGCAGCGCGGTCATTGTCGCGGGCTCCGTCAGCGTGGCAGGCGGGCTGATGCTGGCGGCCAGCGGCGGGTCTATGAAATTCGGGTCACTGATCGCCGGTGGCGGTACCCAGAACATGGCCAGTGGTTGCCTGAACACCGCCACCGTAGCAGTGGATGCCGGCGCATCGATCGAAATCGGCTCCACCGGGAACGTGACGCTGGGCGCCATCACCATCGATGTCGGCCACGCCGCCACGGTTACCGGAGCCCTGGACGGCAACCTGATGGTCAACGGCGCGCTGGCGGTGCAGGCGGGCGGAACCCTGGCCATCGACGCGGCCGACCCGTTCGGCAACGCCCAAACCATCGCCGGAACCGGCACCCTGCTGATCGGCGAGGGCAGCCAGGTTCTGCTGGGGGTCGCGGACAGCGCGGCGATCCAATTCGCCGCGCCGAACGGCACGTTGATCGCGGACGTGTTGCCAACTGGCACGATCAGCGGCTTTACCAGCGGCGACACCATCGCGTTGGCTGGCCTAGCCACCGGCCTGCGCTATACCCAGACCTCTTCCACCCTGGCCACGCTGACGCTGTCCAAGGGCGGGGCCACGGTGGGCACGCTGGCCCTGGCGGGGAACTATGCCGGCAAGCTGTTCCACATCCAGATGGACGCGCAGGGGACCGCGTACATCGCCGAACAGACGATCGGGGCGCCCCCGGTTCAACCCTCGGTCATCGCCGGCACCGCGGGCAGTGACCTGCTGATCGCCACCGCCAACAACCAGACGCTAACCGGGCTTGGCGGCAACGACGTGCTCAGCGCCGCCACGTTCACCGGCATCGACTTCAAGGACACGAGCGCCAACCTGAACGGCAGCACGATCGCCGCCTTCGGGGTGACCGACACCATCGACCTGACCGATGTGAACGCCGGTTCCGCCGTGATCAGCTTCACCCAGGCAACCATCGCCGCCACTGGGGCGGCCGTTCCCGCCACGCTTTCGGTCAGCGACGGCACCCATGCGGCAACCGTGACGCTGACCACGGCCGGGTCGCTGCCCCCGGGCGCGTGGTCTGCGATCGCGGACGGATTGGGCGGGTCAGTGGTCAAGTATGGCGTGATCAACACCGACGCCTATGCCTTCGCCCCAGTTGCTGGCGACAGTATCGCCATTGCCGCCAACTGGCAGGACACGACGGCTGGGACCACCGCGACGTCGGTTCCCGGCCCGGGCAACGCCATCGGCCTGACCGGCGGCGCGACTTTTACCGACATCGGTGGTAGCGCGGCGGCCGCCAGCGTAACGGCATCCGGCGATATCCTGCTGCTGGGAACCATCGTCGCTGGCGCGGCGATCGCTGGAATCAGCGGCAGCCTGACGCAGGCGGGCACACTAGCGCTGGACAATGGCGCCAACCTGCGACTTGCCGGGGCAGCGACACTAAACGGCCTGCTGACGGTTGGGGGCGCCAGCCACCTGTCCGCCGCCAGCTTGGCAGCCTCCGGTTCAGGCATCGCGATCGTTGCGGCCGCTGGGAGTGCCGTCCAGTTCGGCTCCATAGAGGCGGGCACGACCCTGGCTCTCGCCGTGGATGCCACGTCGTCGATCGAATGCGGCGTCAACGGTCTGGCCAAAGCGGGTGCTGTCACGATTGATAGCGGCCTCACGGCTAATCTAGGGGGCACCATCGCCGGCAACGTGGTGGTAAACGGCACAGTGCTGGCCTCGGGCCATTCGCTGGCGATCGTGCCGTTCGAACAGGGCGCCACCGCCTCGATCAGTGGCTCGGGCACGCTGGAGATCGACGCGAGGGGCACGCTGGCGATCGCCGAGGCAGATGGCGCCGCGATCCTGTTCAGCCTATCGGGCGGCACGCTGGCACTCAGCGGCAGCCTGCCATCGGGCACAATCGGCGGATTCGGCAAGGGCGACGCAATCGTCGTCGGCCAGCCGGTCACCGCCATCGCCTACAGCCCTACCGGCGCGGGCACCGGCACCCTGACCCTGCTTGATGGTGGCACTACCGTCGGGACGATGACATTCGCAGGGACTTATACGGCGCAACAATTCCAGCTTCTGGTCGCGGGCAACGGCCAGTCGGGCACCATCGTCTATGCCCCCGCCCCCAACATTGCGCCGGGCAACCAGATCAACAGCGGCACCGACGCCTATGACTGGATCGCCAGCGGCGGCGGAGTCTGGGGTAACGCCGGCAACTGGATCGACACAACCACAGGCGCGGCGGCAACCGGTGGTCCCGGCGCGGGCGATGCCGTCGTGATCCAGGACAACACCGGCCCGGCCACTCAACAGATCGTCGCCGGGTCGGGGGCGGCGGCCAGCCTACAAGTGTATGGACCCTCCGACACCGTATTCACCGGAACACTGGCCATTGGCGGAGAGTTCTATGCCGCCGCCGCAGCGGGAAGCGATGTTGTGCTGACGGCCGGCGCACGGATCTGGGCCGCCAGCATCTATGATTACACCGGCATGACGATCGCCGGCGCCAGCACGCTGACCGGTACTGGCGCAACGGGCGGCAGCACCGAGATCGTCGGCAGCATGAGCGTGGTCGGCGGCAGCACGGTCAGGGCCGCCAGCGTCGATATCGGCGGCGGCACGCTGGGCGTCGATGCAACCTCGGTGTTCGAGGCCGGGTCAGCGGGCGGTGCGGCAACCGGGGCGGTCACCATCGATGCCGGCCAGACGGCGACCATCGAGGAAAACGGCACCATCGCCGCCGATTTGATCGTTAACGGCCTGCTGATCGCCGACAATGCGACAATCGAGGGATTCGCCGGAACGGCAGGGTCCCTCGGCGGCAGCGGTACGATCGCGATCGGTGCCGCCACCGGACCCGGCCGGCTGACGCTGTCGTCAGCCGATACCGCCACTCTGTCGTTCAGCCAGCCCGGCGACGTGCTGGAACTGCGCGGCACACTGCCAACCGGCGCGATCGGCGGCTTTGCGGCATCGGACGCGATCCTGATCGACCGCACCGTCACTGGCGTCACCTTCAACCCGAGCAACAGCCTGGAAGGCACGCTGACGCTGAGCGACGGGGCAGCCGAGGTCGGCACCCTAACGCTGCTAGGGAATTACGGTGGCAGCCGATTCCAGGTGAGTACTACGGCGGCAACCGGATTCGGGACGATATCCGTCCTGCCCGCCCCAACCGGCGGCAGCCTGTCCACCGCCACCCTGGCCATCGGTCATGACACCGCGATGTCGGGTCAGATCGTCATTTCCGCATTGCTCGCCATCTCGGGCGGAAGCACCCTGGCACTATCCGGGGCAAGGCTGAACGCGCCGAACGCCAACATCACCGGCACCCTGGACACCGGCGGCGGCAGTGGCGCAGTGATTGCCTATACCGCCACGCTGTCTGGCGGGTCGCTCCAGGCGCTCGACGGCAGCACGATCCAACTCGGTGCGCTGCTGGGAATCGGCAACGGCAATGTCATCGCTATCGATGCCAACTCCATCGTCAAGGTTGCCGCGCCCACCGCGGTGGCCGGCGCGCTGACCCAGGGGCCGAACAGCACCGTGATCCTAGGCGGTTTCATCTATGGCAACGTCGTCACCAACGGCACACTCGCCGTCCCGGCCGGCGGCTCGCTGTTCATCGACCTGGCCGGCCAGTCGGCCAACGATCCTTACGAAACAACGTCAACGATCGGCGGTTCGGGCACCCTGGCGATCGCCGAGGGCGCAACCCTGGGTCTTGGCGCGACGGATACCGCATCGATCCAGTTCAACGGCCCGAATGCCACACTGGCGCTGGCCGCGATCCCTAGCGGCCACATCGCGGGATTCTATGCCGGCGATACGATCGTGCTGGATCGCACAGTCACTGGCATCGGCTTTACCCAACTGACCCCAACCGCCGCCGCGCTGACGCTGAACGACGGTGGCACGATGGTTGGCACGCTGAACCTGACAGGCAATTTCAGCGGCGCGCTGTTCCACCTGGACCAAGCCGCGAACGGCAACAGCGCCGCCATCACCCTGCAAACGCTCGGTCTCGGGGCCGACCAGCCCACGCTGATCCAAGGCACGATGACCACCGAGACGATGACCGCCACCGCCAACGGCCAGACAATCACCGGCGGCGGCGGCAACGACACGTTGAACGGCGCCGGGTTCAGCGGCCTAGACTTCAAGGACACCACGGCGCGCACGAATTTCTATACTATCCAGAACTTCACCCCGTCGGACATTCTGGACCTTGTCGATATGAACACCAGCACCGCCTGGGTCCGGTACGTCAACCAGGTCGTTTCGGTGTCAGACGGCGTCCATTCAGCGAATATCTCCCTGTCCTTCGCCACCGCGCCCGCGTCGGGAAGCTTTCACCTGTCCAGCGACGGAGCGGGCGGTTCGGTGCTGGCCTGGGCGTGAGTCGGCCTATTGCCCATACGTTCGTGTTGGCGCCGCGATCCCGCAGCCGGTCCCGTCGGTGACCTGCACCGTTTCCTCCCATGGCAGGCGATAACGCCCGGCGGCCAGGTCGTGCATATAGGTGTAGGGACAATCCCCCGCCCCGCCTTTCACCGCCGCGAAGCCGCGATGGCCCAACTGGTAGATGTTGTTCTCCACCCCCCAAACGGCGCGGGCTTCACGCACCAGATCGGGGCGAACCTCGGCGGTGATAATCTCGTCCACCCGGCCTTGCGCCCCATGCGCGATGATCGAACCGTCGAAGTCGCAGACCATCGCCTCGCCCATTGAATCGAAGGTGCCGTCGGAGCCGCACATGCAGACGCTGGCGGTGACCATCAGGTTGCAGAATGCGTTCGACTGGTTGGTGAACTGCCACGCCGCGCGAACCGGCGGGGTGTAGCCAGCGGTGCGCAGCATGATCTCCGCCCCCTTATAAGCGGCCTCCCGAGCCATTTCGGGAAACATGCCGTCATGGCAGATGATCAGAGAAAGCTTGCAGCCATTCGGGCCCGTAATGACGGGAATACCGAGGTTCCCAGGCTCCCACGGTTCCACCGGCACCCAGGGGTGCAGCTTGCGGTAATACAACGCCAGGTTGCCGGCATCGTCGATGATAATGCCCGAATTGTAAGGCATGCCGCCAGGATTCCGCTCCATGATGGAAAAGCAGCCCCAAACCTTGTGTTCGACGCAAGCGGCGGTGAATGCGGCGACTTCCGGGCCGTCCAGATCGCACAGAATTTCATCGCGAATGTCCATCGACAGGCCATGCAGTGCGTATTCTGGGAACACCACCAGATCCAGCGTGGCCATTCCGCGCTTGGCCTTGCCGACCATGGCGACAATCTTTTCAACCTGAGCGGCGATGTCGGCGCGGGTCTCGATCGCCGGAAGTTTCAGTTGCACCAAGCCGATAACGACGCCGTTGGGTGATTTATTGAGTCCGCCAAGCCCATTCATTGGAACCATGTCCTCCATCGCAATAACAGAACGGTCATTGCAAGAACCCGGCCAGCATCAACAGGATGCCGGCAAGCGCCGACAGGCACACCACAAGCAGCGGCGGGGCGCGCCAGACCACCAGTAGGACAAAGCCAGCCGCGGCGACCGCGAAATCGGCGGATGTTCTGACCGCGCTGATCCAAACCGGGTTGTACAGCGCGGCCCCGAGCAGTCCGACGACGGCGGCGTTGGTGCCGCGCATCGCGGCTTGCGCGCCGGCCTTTTCCCGCAGCGCATGCCAAAATGGCAGGCCGCCCAGGAAGCACAGAATACCCGGCACAAAGATCGCGACCAGGGCAATCGCCGCGCCGGCCATCCCGTTCGGCACCGCGATTGCCCCAAGATAGGCAGCGAAGGTGAACAACGGGCCGGGTACCGCCTGCGCCGCGCCATAGCCGGCCAGGAATGCGCTGTCGGAAACCCAACCGGGCGCCACAACGGCATCGCGCAGCAACGGCAGCACCACATGGCCGCCACCGAAAACCAGGGCACCAGAACGATAAAAAGCGTCGAACAGCGCAATCGCGCCGGGCTGGACGGGTAGCAACGCAACCGCCAGCAGCACAAAAAAGGCGGTCAGGCAGATGGCCCCAAAGCGGCGGGACACCGGCATCACCATGTCATCCGGCACCGCGGCGGCACCGCCACGGCACAGGATCCAACCCGCGATTCCGCCCACCGCGATCGTCCCGATCTGGATCGGCGCCCAGGACGCAAACAGCATGACGACCAGGGCAACGGTGGCGATCGAAGCGCGCGTGCGATCGGGGCACAGGCTGCGGGCCATCCCCATCACCGCCTGGGCCACGATCGCCACCGCAACTAGTTTCAGCCCATGCAGCAATCCCGCGCCCATCCGCGAGTCGGCGATACTGCCCGCACCGAACGCGAACAGCACCATCAGAACCGCGGACGGCAGCGTGAACCCGGTCCAGGCGGCAAGGCCACCCGGCAGACCGCCCCGCATCAGCCCGATACCGAACCCGGTCTGACTGGACGCCGGCCCCGGCAGAAACTGCGCCAGCGCCACCAGATCGCCATACGACCGTTCCGTCAGCCACCGCCGCCGCTCCACGAATTCCGCTCGGAAATACCCCAGATGGGCCACCGGCCCGCCGAAACAGGTCAATCCCAGGCGCAGGAAGATCAGGAAAATCTCAAGCACGGAACCAGCCGGGGGCCGTAACGAAGCGGTGTGATCGGTAGATGACTTCTCCATCCAGGCAGGCTATTGTCGAATTCCGATAACGGCAACCGATATGATGGATTTTCACGACCTCCTGGGCGGCTTCGTACGCATCCACATCCTGCACCATGCGGCGGAGGGGGACGTGTACGGCCAATGGATGATCGAGGAACTGGCCCGGCACGGATACCGCATCAGCCCGGGCACGCTGTATCCGATGCTACAGGCGATGGAGACACGCGGCTACCTGACCTCCCGCCAGGATTCAGACGGCCGGCTGGGTCGCCGTCGCAAAATCTACACCGCCACTGATTTAGGCCGCAAAGGCCTGGCCACAGCGCGCGAACGCCTGCGGGAACTGACCGGCGAAGTCAGCCCCAAAATCAAAACCCCATCCGAAACCGGAGATGACGTCCATGGCACCGAAGATGATCACCGATCGGCGTGACTTTCTGAAACTGGGCGGCCTGTCATTGGTCGGTGCGGCCGCCCATCGCATCCTGCCGGCACAGGCCCAAACCCAAGGTGCGGCGAAGGCGGATTACACGATCGACATCGCGCATGGCCTTGCCGAACTGAGCCCCGACCAGATCGTCTCCACCATGCTGTATAACGGCCAGTTCCCCGGGCCTCTGCTGCGGTTCAAGGAAGGCCAGCCGGTCACGGTCGATATTCGCAACAAAACCGATCATCGCGAATTTCTCCACTGGCACGGCCAGTCGATACCCTCCGATGTCGATGGAGCGGAGGAAGAAGGATCCCGGGTGGTGCCGCCGAAAGGCATGCTCCGCGAGGCGTTTACCCCAAAACCGAGCGGCTTTCGTTTCTACCATACACATTTCCGCGCGGGCGAGGACTTGGATCGCGGCCAGTATTCAGGGCTGGTTGGCCCGGTCTATATTGAACCAAAGGACAATCCCGGCGCCTATGACCAGGAGATTTTCTTGGTTCTGAAGGAATTTGGGCCGACGCTTAGCCGCGGCGGCGACATGGACATGGACTTCCTTGCCGGCGAGGAAGTCAAAAGCCTGAAGGAAGCCGGCGAAACCGCCATGAATGCCTCCATCAAGCGTGGCATGTCGAAGGGCTTCGAGGTCGGCTATCAGTTCTTCACCGTCAACGGTCGCATGCTGGGGCACGGCGAGCCCATTCGCGTCAAACACGGTCAGCGTGTGCTGTTCCACATCCTGAACGGCAGCGCCGGCGAAATCCGCAGCTTGGCCATGGCCGGACACAAGTTTCGCGTCATCGCCCTGGACGGCAACCCCGTCCCGCACCCGGCCGAGGTGCCGGTGCTTTGGATCGGCACCGCTGAACGCATCTCGGCGGTGGTGGAGATGAACCATCCCGGCGTGTTCGTGCTGGGAGACCTGTCCGACGACGATCGCGGCCACGGCATGGGCATCGTGGTGGAATATGCGGGCGCCCATGGCAAGCCGGTGTGGCAGAAGCCGCGCCCGGCGAAGTGGGACTACACAATCTTCGGTTCGTCCCGGCCATCCACCGAACCCGACCATGTGTTCGACATGGTCTTTGCCAAGGACAACGCGGCCGATGGCGGCTTCAACCGATGGACGATCAACGGGGTCGCCTACCCCGATATGATGGAAATGGTCGCGCCTCTGCTGCGCCTGACCCAAGGGCACCGGTATCGGCTAAGGATGCGAAACGAGAGTGACGATATCCATCCGATCCATCTGCACCGGCACAGCTTCGAACTGACGCGGATCGCCGGCAAGGCGACCGGCGGAATCATGAAGGACGTCGTCATGCTGGGCGGCTACCAGGAAGCCGAGGTCGATTTCGTTGCCGACAATCCGGGCCCGACGCTGTTTCACTGCCACCAGCAACTGCACATGGATTTCGGCTTCATGGCGCTGTTCGACTACGACAAGCCCGCCTGACCGGCGAGAGACGACCATTTCGTTACGGAGCACAAGCGCTCGCGCCGGCCACGCACCCATCGAAGCCGTTTTTCGGTGCGTATCGGTAGCGTCGGTCAGGCATGCTCGTGGTCGTGCCGGTGGTGCAGGTCGGGGTAATGCGGGTGTTTATGCACAAGCTTTGTGTGCTGGTGCCAATGCGTGTGAGGTTCGTCCCGCGCTACGCCCGGATCGTGCGGATGCTGGTGATGATCGTCGTGCGTGTGTCGATGCTCGTGTTGCAACGGGTCATGGGTATGGCCGTGGTCATGGCGTTCCGTCAGGTGTAGCCACAGCCCTATGCCCATCAGCCCGCCCGCCGCGACCAGCCCCGCCGTCAGCGGTTCGCCCAGCAGCGTCACCGACAGCACCGCGCCGATAAACGGGGCCAGCGAGAAGTAAGCCCCGGTCCGTGCCGACCCCAGATAGCGCAGACCCAGCACGAACAGCGCCAGACTGACGCCATAGCCGAAGAACCCCACCAAACCGGCGCCCGCCATGGTTCCGATGCCCGGTAGAGCGGCCCCTTGCGCCAGGGCCAGGATCAGATTGGCCGTCCCGGCCACCAGCCCCTTCAACATGGCGATTTGCACCGGATCGGCGGAGGACAGCTTGCGCGTCAGGTTGTTGTCGATGCCCCACGACACGCAGGCCAGCACGATCAGCACCGATCCCCAGTCCAGTGACGCCCTGCCCTGCCAGGACAGCAGCGCCGCACCCGACAGGATGGCGAACGCGCCGAACAGCAAGCGGCGATCGACGTTTTCCCGGAACACCAGCCACGCGATGCCCATCGTGGCCAGGCCTTCCAGATTCAGCAGCAACGACGCCCCGGCAGCATCGGTGCGCGATAGCCCCAACATCAGAAACAGCGGCCCCAGGATGCCACCGGCTACGATGACCGCGGCCAGCCATGGCAGATCCGAACGCCGTAACGGCGCCTCGATAGCCGGCAGGCGCAGGGCACTCCGCGACAGGTGAATCGCCCCGAGGCCAAGCCCCGCGCCAAGATAAAGCAGCCCCGCCAGCATCCATGGATCAACATTGCCCAGCATGATCTTCGCCAAGGGCGTGCTGGCGCCAAACAATACAGCGGACAAAAGCGCGAGCAGGATACCGGGTTGCATATCGGGTTTGTAGCATGGCCGGGAGGCGAGCGGAATCAACCGCCCGCTATCGCGTCAGGCTGCCCAAAGATTGCCCGCCCGCTGCGCCGCGGACTGCATGTTGGCGGAGATCGACTCGGTTACCGCACTCTGTTCTTCCACCGCGGCCGTCGTCGATGTCACAAACTCACTGACGGAATCGATCGCCTGCTTGATGGCGGACAGCGATTCGACCACGTCGCCCGACACCGTGCGAATACCATCGATTTCCTTGATGATCTCCTCGGTCGCCCCCCTGGCCTGGTTGGCGAGATTCTTAACCTCGGTCGCGACCACGGCGAAACCGCGCCCAGCCTCTCCGGCTCGGGCGGCCTCGATCGTTGCATTCAGCGCCAGCAGGTTGATCTGCCCCGCGATGTTGTTGATCAGATCCACTACTCGCCCCATCGCCTGGGCAGCCGCACTGAGCCTTTGGGCGGATTGGTCTGCCGTTGCCACCCGGTCCACCGCACTGTTGGCGGTTTGTTGAGAACGCACCATCGTTCCCGATATCTCCGTGATCGATGCGCTAAGCTGATGCGCGGCCGCCGCAACCGTTTCAATCAATTCGCCGAATTGAAGTCGCGCAACGACCTGGGATGTCACGTCGGTTGCGAACTTGACGACCTTGAATGGCTTGTTGTTCAGATCGTAAATCGGATTATAGATCGCGCGCAGCCACATCTCCGCGCCGTCCTTGCGGACCCGCTTGAACTCGCCCTCGCGAAATTCGCCCGCACTCAAAGCCGTCCAGAATGCCCGATACTCAGGGCTATCCCGCTCCGCCGCGATCATGAACATCCGGTGATGGTGACCGGCGATCTCCGAAAGCGTGTAACCCATGGCGTCCAGAAAGTTCTGGTTCGCGGTCAGAACAGTGCCGTCCAGGCCGAATTCGATCACAGCCTGGGATCGGCTGATTGCCTGAATTTGGCCCTTGTTATTGGCACTTTCGATCCGCGCGGCGGTCACGTCCGTGCAGAACTTCACCACCTTGAACGGTTTGCCGTCTCCGTTCAGAATCGGATTATAACTTGCCTGCAACCAGACTTCCTGGCCATTCTTGGCAATCCGCTTGAACTCCGCCTTGCGGTATTCCCCTCGTACGAGGCCAGCCCAGAATTCGCGATAGGCCGGGGTATCCCGATCTGTGGCCGGGACGAAAATTCCGTGATGCTGGCCGACGATCTCTGGCAGCGAATAGCCCATGACCTGCAAAAAATGTCATTGGCGCCGAGGATTTTGCCGTCCAAGTCGAACTCGATCACGGCTTGGGAACGTCGGATCGCCTCCACCTGACCGGCTTTATCCGCGCTGTCCTGGACCGCCCCGGTTACGTCCGTGGCGATTTTTACCACCTTATGCGGCTTCCCGTCGGCATCCAGAACGGGATTATAACTAGCCTGCAACCAGATTTCGCGGCCGCCCTTTGCAAAGCGCTTAAACACCTTGGTATGGAATGCCCCGCCGCCGAGTTCAGCCCAGAATTTCTTGTATTCCGCACTGTCCTTCTCGCCCACTGATAGGAAAAGAGAATGGTGCTTGCCAACGATTTCATCGAGCGTATAGCCCATGGTTTTAAGGAAGTTCTCGTTGGCCGACAAGATCGTTCCGTCCAGGGCAAAATAAATGATGGCCTGCGAACGACTGATCGTCGCCAGTTCGGCCTCCAAATCCTGCGCTTTCCGGGTCGCCTTAGCAGTGAACATCGCCGCGCCTCCCACACATGCTGTCACGGCCAGTGTGCTCGCGCCCGGCTGGTCCGATCGAGACAATGTTTAGGATATAACCGTTAACGAATAGTTATCGACGGCGCTTGCTTATCATGTCTCTGCCGGCACGGCCAGGAACCCCCTGAACCGCGCACGCCCGCCGCGCGTCGGCTGGCCGTTCAGTCGATAATTGGGAAACCGCCTCAAAAACCGCCCGATGGCAATCGTGCCCTCCAGCCGAGCGACCGCCAGGCCGGCGCATTGGTGGACACCGAATGCAAACGCCAACTGGCGGTTGGGCCAGCGATCGATCTCCAGCCGGTCT
>DAIEHR010000062.1 GCA_027353465.1 Acetobacteraceae bacterium
TGGAACAGCTTCCCCAGCGATCACTCGATGTTCTTCTTCGCTCTCGGTACCGGCCTTTGGCAAGTCAACCGCTCGGCTGGAGTGATTGCCTTTGCCTGGACAATCCTGGTCGTCGATATGCCCAGAGTGTACCTCGGCATCCATTATCCGAGCGACGTTTTGTTCGGTGCCTTGTTCGGCTTTCTTGGCATGCGGGCTTTTCTCGCGTTACCTCTGGAACGGGTGGAAAGGTTACTCACTCGCTGGCGGGAGGCCCACCAGGGGCTATTTATGGCCGGCTTGTTCCTGGCCACCGATGAAATTGGTCATCTGCTAGCGGACTTACGGGAACTCGCGCATAGCTCAATGCGTGTATTGATAAAGTAGATTGGCCGGGGCGTTAGGCATTTCGGCGAGCATAATCCATCAGCTCCCGCTGTATTTTGATCGGCAGCATCGCGAGGAGCTTCACAACAAACATATGCAAGACGCTGATGCCGGAAGGCAGGGCACAGACGTCCGGGCCCGCGGGCGAGGTTCCCGGGCGAGAAATGCGTCGTATTCGGTGTTCAGACACGGCCTCTGCCCGAGAGCCCGAAGGATGCGGCCGAAGGCGAGGGCGTTAGGCACTTTCAGCACGAACCGCCGAAGCCAGTTTATTGCCCAAGGAGTTGTTGCCTAATCCGCACAATGCGTACCAGTCGCTGGAAACCCAGGGCTTTGGGCACGCTCCGACCGCCTATTAATACTCATTGTGCCGCTCCCTTCATCATTTCGATGCGCGCGAGCGCCTCAATGACTGCGGCTGAAGGCGTGACCCACCCGAAAATGCCACCTTGTGCGGCAATCATACGCAGTCCCATGTCGTGGAACTCGGGAAAATAAGATCCGCAGCAATCGGAGATGACCAAACAATCGTATCCACGGTCGTTGGCTTCGCGGACGGTAGTGTTGACGCACACCTCGGTCGTCACACCTGTCACTACAAGCTGGGAAATGCCTCGGTTTTGCAGGATCGCGTGCAGGTCGGTAGCAAAGAAGGCGCCCTTGCCGGGCTTGTCGATCACTGGTTCCCCAGCGGCTGGATAAAGTTCGGGGATGATGTCGTGGCCGGGTTCCCCACGCACCAGAATGCGGCCCATCGGGCCAGGGTCACCGATCAAGGTGGCGCTGCGACCGCGGATTTTCTTCGCCGGAGGCAGATCGGCCAGATCGGAGCGATGCCCTTCGCGGGTGTGGATGACCAAGCCGCCCGCCGCGCGCCATGCCGACAGCAGGGCCTTATTGGGCGCGATTGTTCGCCGCAATTGGGAAACGTCGTTGCCAAGCATTTCCCCGAACCCTCCGGGCTCCAGGAAGTCCCGCTGCATATCGATGATCAGCAGCGCGGCGGTTGGAAAGGCCAGACTGTACTCGTAGGGTTTCGCCTCGACCAACATGTCGCCCCCAAAAGCGCAATTTATTAAACATCCCCATGCAAAACGGGGGCCAGGTACAGATCGCAACGACACCCAGCTACTGGCCCCGATCGCCGCAGTGTGAATTTCGTACCGTATCGATAACGGAAATGTGGGTTTCGATCGCGGCTCGTTCCGGTCATTGTTCGTGCGGGCTGGTAGCTCAGCGATAGAGCACACGCTGGATAAGCGTGAGGTCGGACGGTTCAATTCCTCCCCGGCCCACCAATGGGCGTCAATAATGCCATATCGACGCCGCCAACGCGGGTGTGCTGCGGTATTGGGCACATCCGCCGGCGCGGTTCGAAGGCGCTATACGTTGAAGCGAAACAACAATACGTCACCGTCCTTGACCGTATAAGACTTGCCTTCGATCCGCATCTTCCCCGCCTCCTTGGCGCCCTGCTCGCCGCGGCCGGCAACGAAATCGTCATAGGCAATCGTTTCGCAGGCGATGAATCCGCGCTCGAAGTCCTTGTGGATCACCGCCGCCGCCTGGGGTGCCTTGGTGCCCTTGGTGATGGTCCAGGCATGGGTCTCCTTGGGACCACAGGTGAAATAGGTCAGCAGTTCCAGCAGGTCGTACCCGGCCCTGATTACCTGATCCAGACCGCTTTCCGCCAGACCCATCGTTTCCAGGAACTCCTTGCGGTCGACTTCGGGAAGCTGGGAGACCTCAGCCTCGATCGCGGCGGAGACCACGATCGTCGGTGCGCCTTGCGTCGCCGCCCAGGTCCGCACGCGTTCCGAAAAAGCGTTGCCGCTGGCCGCCGAGGCTTCCTCGACATTGCACACATACAGCACGGGCTTGGAGGTCAGCAACTGCAGCCGCTTCACGCCTTCTTCCTCGCCCAGCGGGATCGCGCTGCGGACCGGCTTGCCGTCCTGCAGCGCGGCAACCAGCGGCTCCATGATCGATACCAGGCCGATGCTTTCCTTGTCGCCGCCCTTGGCGCGCTTCTGCGCTTGCAGAAGCCGCCGTTCCAAGCTGTCCAAATCCGACAGCATCAATTCGGTTTCGACGACCTCGATATCGCGCAGCGGGTCGATGGAGCCTTCGACATGGGTGATGTCGCTGTCCTCGAAGCATCGCAGCACATGGATGATCGCATCCACTTCCCGGATATTCGCCAGGAACTGGTTGCCCAGGCCTTCACCCTTGGAGGCACCGCGCACCAGTCCGGCGATATCGACAAACTCCAGGCTCGTCGGGACAACTTTGATCGACTTGCCGATTTCCGCCAGCACATCCAGGCGCTTGTCGGGAACGCCGACGCGGCCGACATTCGGTTCGATCGTGCAGAACGGATAGTTCGCCGCCTGCGCCGCGGCGGTCGCGGTCAGCGCGTTAAAGAGGGTCGATTTGCCGACATTGGGCAGCCCGACGATGCCGCAGTTGAAACCCATTAGCGTATATCCTGTGTGTGCAATGCGACGTTGCTCATGAAATCCGGATGCTTCCCCTGTGCCAGCAGGCCGGCAGCATCAGCCACCGCGTCCAGGAGGGCGATCAGCCACGGCTTGTCCTCAGGCCCGAAGTTACCCAGCACGTAGCCGAGAACGCGTTCCTTGGACCCGGGATGGCCGATACCCAGGCGGATGCGCCAGTAGTCCTGGCTGCCCAGCACCTTGTCTATACTGCGAAGCCCGTTATGTCCTGCCGCGCCGCCGCCCTTCTTTACCCGCATTTTCCCGGGCGCCAGATCCAGCTCATCATGAAACGCCACGATCGCTTCGGAGGGCAGCTTGTAGAAAGCCGAGGCTTCCTGAACGGATTCGCCGGAATTATTCATATAAGTCAGTGGCTTCAGCGCCAGGATTTTCTCCCCGGCGATCGTGCCCTCGGCGAACAGGCCCTTGAAACGACGCCGCCACGGCGAGAAACCGTGGCGGGTCGCGATCGTGTCCAAGGCCATGAAGCCGATATTGTGCCGGTTGGCCGCCATCCCTGGCTCTGGATTGCCGAGGCCGACCCAGAGCTGGGTCATGGTGCCGTCTAGCCCTTCTTGGGAGCCGCCTTACCAGGCGCCTTGGTGCCGCCTTTGGCCGGCGCGGCAGCCGCACCGCCCGCTTCGACGGCCACTTCGATCTTCGTCGGCGGCACAACGGTCGCCACGACGAAATCGCGGTCGATCACCGGCTTGACGTTTTCGGTGCCCTTCAGGTCATGCCAGCGCACGTTGTCGTTGAAGTCCAACGGCCCGAGGTCGGCGGTGAACTGGTCGGGGATGTGATCCGCATCGCAATAGACTTCCACGGCGTGGCGCACGACGTTCAGCACGGCCCCGCGCTTGATGCCCGGGCTGATGCCGTCGTTCTCAAAATGGACGGGGACCGCCACTTTGATGCGCTGGCCAGCGACCAGACGCTGGAAATCAACATGCTCCGGGGCGTCGGAAACCGGATGGAACTGCACGCCGCGGATCAGCGCGCGGATCGGGGTCGCACCAGCGCTGATCTCGTACAAACGAGACTGCCAGCCGGCGCGATGCAACTCGCGGATCACGACACGCGGGTCGAGTTGGATCAGGTCGGGTTCCTGCTTGCCGCCATAGATAACCGCAGGCACCTTGCCTGCGCGCCGAGTAGCCCGCGCCGCCCCCTTACCGCTTCGCGCGCGTACCTCGGCCTCGATTGTAACAACATTGGCCATAGTATGCTCCTGAATGACAAACGCCGGCCTCCAGGGGTGCCGACGCCGGGGGCCCATACCGCAGCGCGCGCTTGGGAGCAAGGGTTTAAGGTCTGAAATGTCAAGGCAATCGGGCGCATGAGCGCGCGACCGCGGGGCAATAGGGCGTTTGTTGCTGCTGATTGCGCCTCCGGCGCCAACTGCCGGTCCGTGTTAATGTGAACAAAAGTATTTCTTGATCGGCTTTGCGATCCTGTTCCCATCTATCGAACCATTGATGATGCTGCCAAAATGGCACGATTGTCTGCAAAATCAATGACGGTTGGCACTAGCTCTTTTCGCGACTGAGAGCTAGACTCAATCTGAACGTGCATCGCGCGGCTTGAACATATGGGGATGCTGAATGCTCAAAAGATCCATGCTGCTGGAAGCCGCCGGGATTGTCGCGATTCTGCTGGGAGGGGCGACGATGCCGGCCAAAGCCCAGATCCATATTGCCGTAGCCGGCCCGTTGACCGGAGAAAACGCTGCGTTTGGAACGCAGATGAAACAGGGCGCTGAACAGGCCGTCGCTGACATCAACAAGGCCGGCGGCGTGCTGGGCAAGCAGTTGATACTGGACGTCGGGGATGACGCATGCGATCCGAAGCAGGCGGTGTCGGTGGCGAACCAACTCGCGTCTAAGGGCGTGACAATGGTAGCCGGTCATTTCTGCTCTGGCAGTTCGATCCCGGCCAGCAAGGTCTACGGCGAGGAAGGTATCCTGGAAATTTCACCGGCCTCCACCAACCCGAAATATACCGACGACGGAAGTTGGAACACCTTCCGCGTCTGCGGCCGCGATGACGAACAGGGTAAGGTTGCCGGCGATTACCTGGCCAAGCATTTCAAGAATGAGAAGATCGCAATCCTGAATGATAACTCAGCCTACGGCAAAGGCCTTGCGGACGAGACCGCAAAGGCGCTGCATGCCGCGGGTGGGAAGGAAGTACTCAACTCAGCCTATACACCGGGTGAGAAAGACTATTCTTCGATCGTTAGCCGCCTGAAAGAGGCCGGCGTCAGCGTGATCTACGTTGGTGGCTATCACACGGAGGCGGGGCTGATCATACGGCAGGCCAAAGAGCAGGGGATGAAAGCCACGCTGGTCGGCGGCGATGCACTGCTGACGAACGAGTTCTGGCAAATCTCGGGTGATGCCGGCACTGGGACGATGATGACATTCCCTCCTGACCCGCGGTTGATGAAGTCAGCGTTCGATGTGGTGGCGGAATTCAAGGCGAAGAAGATCGATCCCGAGGGGTATGTGCTTTACACCTACGCTGCGGTCCAGGTGTGGGCTGATGCCGTGAAGAAGGCCGGGACCGCGGACGCGAGGAAGGTGGCGGCAGCGCTCAAGGCCTCAGGCAATTGGCCGAGCGTCTTGGGCCCGATCAGCTTCGACAAAAAGGGCGATACGACTGGGGGCGGGTATGTGTTCTACGTCTGGAAAAACGGGTCCTACGCTCAGATGTAGTTCCATTGAGCGGATGACTGTCGCGGCAGGGAGAGTGTAGCCCCCCCTCGCCGCGGACAAACCGCAGTGTCAGCGTTCGACGGGTCGCCTTTAGCTTACCATTTCCTGCCACTCCGCCTCGGTCATCGTTCGGACGCCCAATTCGGCGGCTTTGCGCGCCTTCGATCCGGCATCTACCCCGACGACCACGAAGTCGGTCTTTTTCGACACGGAGTCCGTCACCTTCGCCCCGAGCGCTTCCGCACGAGCCTTGGCTTCGGGTCGTGTCATCGTCTCTAACGTGCCGGTAAAAACCACCGTTTTGCCGGCAATAAGGCTATCCGAGGCATCGGCGTGGACAGCCTCCTCAATGGTCAGTTCGGCAGCTAGTTCGTCGAGGGCAGCTATATTGCGAGCCTCGGCAAAGAAATCGGTCAGTTCCTCGGCGATGGTGGGGCCAATGCCGCTGATACTACCGAGTTCCACTCGCTCATCCGAGCCGATCTGCGAGGCGGCGAACATCTGAGCGCGCCAGTTCGCAAAGGTGCCATAATGCCGAGCAAGCAGCTTGGCGTTGGTGGCGCCGATGCGGCGAATACCAAGAGCGAAGATAAACCGCTCCAATGTGATCGTGCGGCGGGCGACTATGGCCCGGCATAGGTTGCGGGCGGATACCTTGCCCCAACCCTCGCGCTTGGCGATTTCGCCTTCCCGTTCGGGTAGTTTGAACAGATCAGCCGGACCGTGCAGCCAACCTTCGTTGAAGAATTCCTGAATGGTTTTGTCGCCGAGCCCGTCGATATCGAAGGCGGGGCGAGAGACGAAATGAATCAGGCGTTCCACCCGCTGCGCCGGACAAATCAATCCCCCGGTGCAACGGCGAACCGCCTCGCCAGGTGGCCGGACGGCATGGCTCCCACAGGCCGGACAAACATCAGGGAACGAATACGCAACCGAGTCGGCGGGACGGCGTTCGGTTACCACTGAAACGACTTGCGGGATGACGTCGCCAGCTCGTTGCAGGACCACAGTGTCGCCGACGCGGACGTCCTTACGGGTGATCTCATCTTCATTGTGCAACGTGGCACGGGCCACCAGGACGCCGCCGACATTCACGGGTTCAAGTTCCGCGACCGGCGTCAATGCACCAGTGCGTCCGACCTGTATTCGGATCTCCCGAAGCACCGTCGTCGCCTGCTCCGCCGGGAACTTCCACGCAATCGCCCATCGCGGAGTTCGGCTAACAAAGCCCAGCCGTCGCTGCAAACCAAGGTCGTCGACCTTATAGACGACACCGTCGATGTCGTAGCCAAGGCCGCTCCGGGCGAGACTAATCTTGATCTGGAAAGCCTCGGCGTCCGTTTCGTTGTCCAGCAGGCGGGACAGGGGATTGACGTCGAAACCCCAGTCTTTCAGCCGCTGCAGATACGCCCAATGGGTTGCCGCCACTGGCTCGCTGCTTTCCCCTTGGGCGTAGGCGAATAATGACAGGGGGCGGCTGGCGGTGATGCGTGGGTCCAACTGCCTCAGGC
This sequence comes from Acetobacteraceae bacterium, assembly GCA_027353465.1. Lineage (GTDB taxonomy): Bacteria > Pseudomonadota > Alphaproteobacteria > Acetobacterales > Acetobacteraceae > Rhodopila. Next base: position 7,096 of record DAIEHR010000062.1, read on the forward strand.
TGCCAGCCGCCGCGTTACGGGGATTGGCGAATACCCTGGCCCCGGCTTGGGCCTGAATTTGATTGAGCGCCAGGAAGTCCGCCTTGGTGATAAATACCTCGCCACGGATTTCGATCAGTGCCGGGGCTTTACCCAGCAACTCGGCGGGGACAGATTGTATAGTCCTTAGATTAGCGGTGACGTCCTCGCCCTCCGATCCGTCGCCGCGGGTCGCGCCGCGGACGAAACGGCCATGCTCATAGGTCAGGTTGATCGATAAGCCGTCGATTTTAGGTTCGGCGACCAACGTCAGCGGTTCGGTGCGGCCTAAAAAGCGCTTCGCCCGCGTGCAAAACTCCGTGAACTCCATCGCATCAAAGGCGTTATCCAAGGACAACATCGGCACGCGATGCCTCAGCTTCGCAAAGCCCGACTCAAGTGCTCCACCCACGCGAGCGGAAGGCGAATCCGCTCGGATCAATGTCGGAAACCGAGCTTCGATGGCTGCATTGCGCTGCCGCAACGCGTCGTAATCCGCATCAGAAATTTCTGGCGCATCATGCGTGTGGTAGGCGGCGTCATGGTGCGCGATGTCTCGGGCGAGTTGCGCGAGTTCCTCGGCGGCCTCGGCTTCCGTCAAGGCGTCGATGGGAATTGCCGAGTTCACACCAGCAACCCTTGCTGCGGCCGTTGTCCCTTCAACAGATCGTCCGCCGCCGCGCGGGCCGCGTCGGAGACAATCTCCCCGGCCAGCATGCGGGCGATTTCCTCGCGGCGCGCGTCAGCCGCCAGGCGATCCACTGTCGTGGCAGTTCGTTCGCGCGCTACCGCCTTGGCGACCCGCAAATGCGCGGCACCGCGCGCGGCGACCTGCGGACTATGCGTGACCACCAGCACCTGCACCTCTTCAGCCACCCGAACCAACCGTTCGCCAACAGCCGCCGCGGTAGCGCCGCCGATGCCGGAATCCACCTCGTCGAACACCAACGTTGGAACCGCGGACCCTGCCGATAGCACGACCTTCATCGCCAGCATCAGCCGCGACAACTCGCCACCCGACGCGACGCGGGCCAAGGGGCCGGGTTCCTGGCCAGGATTGGTGGCGATCAGGAACCGAACCTGATCCATGCCGCCCGGGCCCCAACCGGATTCGGGCAAGGGAGTAACCTCCGCGAAGAAGCGAGCCTTATCCAAACGGAGCGGCGGCAGCTCTTTTCCAACCGCTTTCTGCAACTTTGCCGCGGCGGCAACCCGGGCAGCCGACAACGCGGCGGCGGCGACGGCGTAGCGGTCCCGGGTATCCCGGGCCGCTTGCTCCAGCGCGGCGATTTCAGCCGAACCGGTTTCCAGCGCCGCGAGGCGCGCGGCCAGTGTATCCAGCAAACCGGCAAGGTCCGGCACCGAGACGCCATGCTTGCGTGCCATGGCCCGGAGAGCAAAAAGCCGCTCCTCCGACTGTTCCAGCAGTTTGGGGTCAACGTCGGCATCGGCGATCAGACGGGTCAGCAGCGTCTCTGCCTCCGCCAGTGCTTCCTCGGCCCGCTCTAATGCCGCCATCGCCGGTTCGGCGGGATTTGTTCCGGGTGCATCGGATTGCTGCGCCGGCGTCAGGCGTTGCAGCGACCTGGACGCCGCGCGCAGCGATGCCGCCGGCCCCGCATTGCGTCTATCCCGCGGCGCCAGCTCCGCCAACGCCGCGGCAATCGCTTCTGCTCGACGTTCGTTCTGTTGTAGACGCTGCCGCTCCTTCGCGAGGCTCTCCTCCTCATCAGGCTGCGGCGCAAGCGTAGCCAGTTCGTCCACCGCGTGGCGCAGCCATTCCTCGTCTCGCTTAGCGGCGGTAATGGCCTCGCGTGCCTCCTCCAGCCCGTGCAAAGCTTCGCGCCATGCTTGCCAGAATTTGGAAACATCCGCGCGCAACGCCGTCGGAACACCGAATGCGTCCAACAGTCCAGCGTGGCTTGCGGGATCTGCCAGGCTCATTTGTTCGTGCTGGCCTTGAACCTCGACCAGCAATGCACCGATCCGGCGCAGCAGGCCAGCGCCGACGGGATGATCATTTATGAAAGCACGCGATCGACCGTCCTTGGTTACCACCCGCCGCAGCACAATCTCCTCCTCAGCTCCCAACCCGTGCTCATCTAGCAAGGCGCCGACAGCGTGGCCGGGGGGCGGTGAGAAACAGGCGGTTACGCTGGCCTGCTCTGCCGAAGTCCGAACAAGTCCACTTTCAGCGCGTGCCCCAAGTGCGAGGCCGAGGCTATCGAGCAAGATCGACTTTCCCGCGCCGGTTTCACCGGTCAAAACTGTCAGACCTGCCGCAAACGCGAGATCCAGCCGCTCGATCAGAACGACATCTTTAATCGAGAGCGCGGTCAGCACTTCGTGCCGCTCACAGATATCGGGAGGCCTGACTCAGAACACGGCATGCCATGCACGGGAGAAGAAGCCCCGATGCGGCTCATTGCTTTGGGCCTTGCTGGTGGAGTTTGCGATGCCGTCATCCACGAGTTGAGCGTAGCTGGATTCATACCATTCGCTCCCAGGATAGTTGTAACCCAGCACGGCGGCGGTCTTTCGTGCCTGATCCTTCAGTCCGAGAGCGAGGTAGATCTCGGTCAGGCGTGCTAGAGCTTCCGGCACATGATTTGTGGTCTGAAAATCATCGACCACACGCTGGAAGCGACCGATGGCAGCCTCGTAGAGATGCTGCTTCTGATAGAAGCGCCCGATCTCCATCTCCTTGCCTGCCAGATGGTCGATGCACAAGTCGATTTTCAGCTTCGCATCCTGGGCATAGGCGCTATCAGGGTAGCGGCTAACCACCTCCCGCAGCGCATTCATCGCCTGTTCGGTGCCTTTTTGGTCACGCTCGATGTCACCTATCTGTTCATAATAGGATAGCGACCGAAGATAATAGGCATAGGCGACGTCGCGATGTGCGGGATGCAGCTGGATGAACCGATCCAGGGTACCGATTGCCTCGGTATATTTATTCTGGAGATAGCGGGAATAGCCCGACATCAACTGCGCGTTCACGGCCCAGGAGGAGAAGGGATAGTTCTGCTCCACAGCGGCGAACTGGTCGTCCGCTGTGCTGAACCGTCGGGCATTCAGCGCATCAACGCCGTTATTGTACAGGGTCTCGACCGGCCCGAGCGGCACTTGCTTGGCGTTCTCGTCCTTTGACCCGCATCCCGAAAGTATGGGCAGAAACGCGACAATTCCAAGGAAAAGGGCGCGTTGCAAGCGATTTGACATGGGGCCACTCGTGTTCATCGCGCGGCTTATATCATGCCTGCGCGATCCGCGAATACCGGGGTTGTTAAACGGTCAGGCTGCCGCGACCAGTGGTTCGGTTGCAACCGACCGCCAGGCATCCGCATCAGCGAACAGGGCGTGCAGAAGGCGGTTGTTCATTTCATGCCCGGTGCGGTGGGCTACGAAGCGGCCGTGCAGGCGGCTGCCGGCCAGCGCCAGGTCGCCGACCGCATCCAGCAGCTTATGGCTGGCGAATTCGTTGACCATCCGCAGGCCGCCAGGATTGAGGATGTCAGCGCCGTCAACCACGATGGCATTATCCAAGCTGCCGCCGCGGGCGAGACCGGCGGCCTGAAGCCGCTCGACTTCCCCAGCCTGGGCGAAGGTGCGTGCCGCGGCGATTTCGTGCCGGAAGCTCTCCGGCGTCAGCCGCAGCGAAGCGGCTTGGTGGCCGATCGCGCTGGCTGGAAAATCGATCGTCAGGTCCAAATCGAGGACCGGCGACGCTGCCCGGTTGGCCGGTCCTAGTGGACGGAGTTCCGCCCAGGCTTCATCATGGGTCACACGAACGGTGCGGCGGATTTCGATGACGTTGCGCGGCGCGTCCTGCTCGACGGAGCCGGCGCAATCCAACAGGAATACGAATGGTGCGGCAGAACCGTCGAGAATCGGGATTTCCGGGCCATCTACCTCGATGAGGGCATTGTCGATGCCGAGTGCTGAGAGTGCGGCCATCAAATGCTCGACCGTGCCGATGGAGGCGTCGGCATCACCGAGAACCGTACACAGCCGGGTATCGATCACGCTGTCGAAGCGGGCTGCGACCGTGCAAGCTAGATCCGTCCGGCGAAAGAGGATTCCCTGATCGGCAGGAGCAGGACGAATGGTCAGGTTGACACGCTTGCCAGAGTGGACGCCAACGCCGACGCAGTCGATTGCGGCCTTCAGAGTCCGCTGCCGCCAACCGAAGCTGCCTTCCGTCGAGGCAAGATGCAATCTGGCAAAGCCGTCCATTAATGACATCCTTCACGGTAAACGCGTGACATCGCAGTTACCACAGTGCTGGTTAGCCCGTTTCATTGACAGCGCCGAGTCAATGATTGTTGCCGGGTGTTACCCGCCAAATCGCTGCATTTATTGGTCTTGTTGCGTTGCGTTACATTCAGTCCCGCCAGCGGATTCACCTTTGGTTAACTATCTGGCGTTAGCCTGCCGTCCGATCATATGAAGGACGCGCCATGAAACGCCTGCTGCTGGCCGACCGGGTGAAGGGAAGGGCGGACAGCTTTCTGGCCCCGCTGATACCCGCGTTGGAACAGCATTACGAAACCCGCTTCATTGCCGCCGGCCCCGGCGGCGAACTGGCGGAGGCCATCGCTTGGGCCGACATCGTCTGGCTGGAATGGTGTTGGGATCATGCCGTCTGGGCCACGCAGCAGATATTGAAGCCGGGCACGCCATGCATCGTCCGCCTGCATTCGATCGAGGCGCTGCAAACCGACTATCCGCAACGCATGAACTGGTCGCGTGTCGGCCGGATCGTCACCCCGGGCGATGACATCCGCGATATCCTGTTGCCGATGGTCCCCGCCGCCGTTCCGATCCAGGTTATTCCCAACGGTATCGACACCGGGCGGTTTCGCCCGGGAATGCCGGATCGCCTTCGGATCGGCTGGGTCGGGCATCTGGAGCCGAAGAAGAATCCAATGTTGCTAATGCAGATCGCCCATCGGCTGCATCGGCAGGAACCCCGCTACAGTTTCCATGTCGCCGGCGCCTTCACCGATCTGCGCACAGCCCGCTATCTGCGCCAGATGCAGGCGGCGCTGGGGCTGGCGGGCACCGTCTGGTTCGACGGCCATGTGGCGGACATGCCTGCCTGGTACGCTGACAAAGGGGTTCTGCTATCGACATCGATGTACGAGAGCTTCGGTATGAACATCGGCGAGGCGATGGCGACGGGCGCGTTTCCGGTTATCCATGCCTTTCCGGGTGCCGACCGGCTATGGCCGCGGGAATGTCTGTTCGCCTCGATCGAGGAGGCGATCAGGTTGATCGGCGCCGGCCGCCCAGGCCTGTATTGCGACTGGGTGTCGGAACAGTATGGTCTGGACCGCCAGGTCAGGAGCGTCCTAGACCTGCTGCGTCGAATGCAGCCAGACACGATGCTGGCGCTTGCGGATGGGACTTGTGACTGAATTCGCTCAGCAGGTGTTCGTATTGCGCCCGGTTCAGGCCATAGGCGCGCGCCACGATCGCGTCGATGGCGGCGCTGTCCGCTGAATCGCCGCCGCCGGCGCACGATATCCGCAGTACGGCGGAGGCCAGGAGCCGCCGCTCCTTTGCCGTAAAATCAGGAACGGGCAGCGCGTTCAGCAGATAAAGGCTCAAATGCGTCGCGGCTTTCTGCCGCACCAGCCAGTCGAACGGAAACGAATTGAACAGCGCGCACAGGACCATCGCATCAATGATATCGCGCGCCCAAGGTGCTTTTTCCACCGTCGCGGTGTGGCCAAACACTGTGCCGGGGGGCGCGATACAGGCGATCGCCGTGCGTTCGTCGTTGGACCGGGCGATATCCCGGAATACCAGGCGCGAATGGGTTGCTGCCTCCGCGACTGCGGGTTTCAGCGCCTCCGATGCCACGCTGTAGCGCGGCTTGGAGTCCCAGCAATCGGTGTATCGGTGGATCGTCTTGCCCTCGTGCAACACCAGCGAGGCCACGCCCGCCGGCTGAAAGTGCCGGGAATCAGCTGTCATATGCAGATCGTTGCCGAAACGGATATGCCGGTCCGCGCACCACTCTGCCAGCCGGTCGGGGCAGGCGAACATTGTTTCAGCGATACGCAGGCCGCCGGTCCCGCGCAGTTCCAGCGGAGTTAGATTCGCACCGCCGGTTTGTTCCAGGAATGCCAGATCGTAGTTCATGATTTTGTCCTTGTCCGTCGCATCCTCGATGCGTTCCAAATAAAAGCCGCAGCGTAATGACCGAGTCGGACCCGGACGGTGGGCCACGATCAGGTCGAACTTGAAGCGGCTGTCGATATCGAAAATCCGCCTTCGGTTCTCGAACGACAGGCACCACCGCAGATCGGTGTGTTGCAGGTACAGGCGGCGGATGCCGGTCGTTCCTTCATTGGCGTGGAACGCCGAGGGCAGCAGCACGCCGACGGAACCGTCCGCTGCCGTCAGCTCCATGTTGCGTTCGGCAAACAGCCGGAACAGGTCCAGGTTGCCGCCCGTCGTCTCTCTGCCCGCCCGGACCCGTTGGTGGCGGTAGAGCCGACCGGCGATCCGCTTGGTTCGCTCGAATGCGGTGCGATAGGCGTCGAACGCCGCGGCAACGCCGGGCCGAACCAGTGTCGCTTGTTCGATCGCGGTCCGTTCGGCCCGGCTGCGGGCGTCCAGGATCGAGGGGTCGTAGTCCGCAACGAAGTCCTTGGTGTTCGGCAGCACCACATCCCAGGGGGGATTGCCCAGCACCACTGAGAATCCCGCTGGAAAGACTTCGGGGAATGTCAGGTCCCAGGCGACGGCGCCGGTTTCCAGGAGCTTGGTCTGGCTGTCGGTCAAGGTTGCCGGCCACGATCCGGTGTCAGCGACATGTCGCGCCAGGCCCAGCCAGATGTCGTCGCTGTCCCGGCCGCGCAGCATCGCCGCGCCCGACCACGTACCTGCCAGCATCCGCAATGGGTGCAACAATGCGTCCAACCGGTCCTTGGCCGCTTGTTTAATGGCCAAATCGGCTATGTCCCGGCCGATCGACAGGTTGAGTTCCCGCACCAATTTCCGAGCGCGATGCAGGCTTGCCTCCAGCCGGTCGGCCACATCGCGGGCAAGCAGCGGGTCGAGGGCGCCGCCCGTGACCGGAAGTGTGGACAGCGAGGCGAAGAACGGACCTGTGAGGGCGTCGCCGTGGATCAGCCGGTGGTCGAGAAACGTCAGCGGCAAACCCTCGGCATAGGATTCCAGCCACAGCGACAGCTTGGCCAGTTCGACCGCCAACTTGTTGCGATCGCAACCATACAGACAGTGGACCGCGACAAGGCGCCGGCAGATCGCCCGGGCGCGGGCTTCGGAATAGCCCCGGCTGGGCAGGTAGGCGGCCAGTGTCCGGTCCGGATCGGGTAGCGCGGCGATACGTTCGTGCAACCCTAGTTCGTCGCAGCGGCGGCAGGCATCCAGCAGCGCCTCGCCCAAATGGCGGCAGGCCTCGACCAGGAAATGACCGCTGCCGGTGGCGGGATCAACGATGGTCATCGTCAAAAGCCGGGCGGGATGCGGATCGTCCGGCGGGCTGAGCGCGGCGATTTTCGGATCCAGGGTTTCCCGGACCAAAAACCGGACAAACGCATGCGGCGTGTAGAAAGATCCGGAGGCTTTGCGCCCCGAACCGCTGCGCAGGAAGAACTGTCCTGGCTGGATATCCGCCGGCCGGCCGGCGGCGGGAACCACGAACTCCGCCTTGCCCCGGTGCATCCGGATCAGCGGTTCGGCGGCAATTCCCGGCTCTTGCTCCAATAGCCCTTCGTAAATGCCGCCCAGATCTTCGACATTCAGCGATCCGTAATGGACCCGCGAACGCTGACCCTTCGTGGAGACGATCCACATCAATCTGTCGAGCAGGATGGCAGCGGCGCGGTCGCCCCAGGCCAGCCGGTCGAGCGCCGGGGTGGTATCGGACCCGAACAGCGCCCCGCCGAGCGGTTCGATCTGCAACTCGCTGCAGTGCAGACCATCCCGGAAGACTGAGAACAAATGCCGCAGCCCGGCTTCCAGCATGTGGCCGGTATCGTGCCCATGATCCAGATGCCTCCGCACCAAAGCCCCCAGCGCCTGGTTTGGCGACAGCAAGTCGCGCCAGAGTCTGGTGGAGGCAAAACTGAAGCCTGTAACCGCCTCGGCGGGACTTTCCAGCTTCAGGATGAACAGCAGCCGATAGACCAGGATCAGGCCCTCGTGCCACAGCGTTGCCGGATCGATCGCGGCCCGATCCGGGAGCGCATCGATAAAGCCGGCGATGGCTTCTTTTGCCTGCCGTCTGAGTTCGGTTGTGACCCGGGTTTGATGCAGCCGCGCGGCGTCCAGAACCGACGGCAACCGGGGCAGGCCGTCCGCCCCGGCCAGCGCCTTCAGAACGCGGAACGAATCCGGGGCCGACTTTGCCTGCCGCCACCCGCTCAGTCCGATCGACAGGTGACTGTCCGACCGGGAGAGATCGCCGATCAGCAGGCGGATGGTCCCGCCATTGGTCAGCAGTCCGGCGCGTTCGCCCGTTGCCAGAAGCACACGCTGCGCGACGCGGGTTGGGCTGGCGCGGTGATAGCGGATGGACCGGTCGGCCCCCTCCAGGTCCACGTCGCCCGGAACGATCCAGACGCGCAATTTCGCGCTGCCGGCGGCGGGCAATATCCATCCGCCACCTTCCTGGCCCTCCCGCGTGGCGACCGTGTCCTGCGGCATCGGCCGGCCATAGCCAAGGATGGTGGCGAGTTTTGCAATCCCGAGGGAACCGCTCAACGGCCTCCATGAAGTGTCGGGAGCGTCCTTCAGCCCCAGGGCATCCTCCAGGCCGTCGCGCAGAAACGCGTCGGTTATCGCCGAACCGGCCAGTTCGCAATCGCTCAGGTCCAGCATCGGGGAACCAGCATCAGCATGCCCAGCGTGCTCACCGCCGGTCGGGGAAACCCCGAGGGCGCGTCCTGAAACCGTGCAAGTGCGGCGGCAGCCTCCCGCCGCCGCGGCAGAGGCACGTTCGCGTCGGCCGCGAAACTCGCCAGACGCTGCCGGGGGTCCTGGCCGTGGCGCCAGTCATCGGCAGGCGGTTCGGGATCGAACAGATCGCCAGCCCATCGTTGCGCCGGCCCGCACAGTTCGGTGGTCCGGCGAAGCAGCCATGCGCGGACAGCGGCATCGCGGCGACCGACCCGATCCTGATACTGCGCACTGGCCTCGTCGCATGTCTTCCGGGCCAGTTCCGCCGCATGGCGGCAGCCGGCGTCCAGTGCATTCGGCGCCCACGAGGCAAATGTGTGCTGCCATAGAAGATGCCGCGAAATAAGCGGGTCGCTTGGCGGAGATCGCCGGTCTGCGCCCGCCATGACGGGACCCACCGAACGTGCGTCAACCGAAGCGGATAATTCGCCGTGTATCCATAGACCATCGGTTGGCGCGAGCGTGCTAGCCAGCCAGGCGGCCAAATCCTCACGCTGGATCGTGCCGTCCGGGAACAGGCGCAGCGCGAAGACCGAACGGAGCAGCGACCCGGCCTCGACCGAATAGGTCATCAATAGCGAAGCCGCATCCCCGTAAGCGGCGCTCACCCGGCCGGTCCGTACCGATGCAATCGCGCGGCGGACCAGCGGATGCGAACGGCCCGGATAGATCGCGCAACCGCGCTGGCCATCGGGGTCGTCGGTCAGGCGCACGGTCCCCCGGGCCGTATCGAAGCCCGTCATTCCATCCAGGTCCCGTGCCCAGGCGGGCGGAATTCGATAGGCATCCCCGTCCGGGGTGAGCACCGAACGAACGAACGCACCCAGGTCTATGTCGCACGCCGGCAGTGGCGGCGGTGTGCCCAGTCCCTCGCCGCCCGACAGCCACCCATGTCGTACCGCCATGTGGTCGAAGCTCTGAAACGCTCGGTCGATCTCACGCAACAGGTCGCGATAGGCGTCGCTGTCGGTATCCTCGGCGGCCAGATCGAGCGAGTGGACCAAGCGCGGCAGCGAACTGAACAGGTCTTCGGCGAAACCGAACAGCGGTTCGTGCAAACCGGTCGAACCAGAAGCGACGCCCAGGGTATTCGGCATGAACGACAGGCAGGACCGCGCCTTTTCGTATTTCGCGATCAGCCGCAGCAGCAACCGTTCCTCGAACGTGCCAGCCAGGAACAGATACCGGATTTCCGGATTGTTGCGCTGCCCATAGCGATCGATCCGGCCGTTGCGCTGTTCCAATCGGTTGGGGTTGTAGGGCAGGTCCAGATGGATCAGGTGAAAACACCGCCGATGCAGGTTCAACCCCTCGGCCAGCGAGTCGGTGCTGACCAGCACGATGCCGTCTTCTTCCGAACATCGTTCGGCGGCGCGTGTCCTGTCGGCCTCGGAGTCGGCACCGCCGATGGTCAGAATGGTGCCGCCGATCGCAGCCAACGCCTCGACCGCCGCGCGTTGGCTGTCGGCATATTCCGTATAGACAAGAATATTGGCATTCGGATGATGCAGGCGGATCAGGCGGACTTCCAGAACCAGCGCCGCCAGTTTGGGGTCGTGCCCCTGTGCAATGGCGCCCAGCCGTATCAGTTCGTCCAGCTCGTGCGCGGTTCCGGTCAGGCTGGCGGCCATTTCCTCGGCTTCCAGGTCTGCGATCGCAGCTTCTTCCTCGGTGGCCAGCACCCCGAACCGCGCCATCTTGCGGCGATAGGCCCGCAACGCCCGTTGCCGTTCCTTCGCCGGTTCCGTGCCATAGCGTTCCGCCACCACCCGTAACGTCGTCAGGCACGCCGAGATCGTGGACATCGATCGTTTCAGCAGGCTGACGAACGCCAGCGCATCAGTCAGCCCCGTTTTGTCGCTGCATCGTTGCAGGCGCGGCATCACCAGGGCGGACAGCGCCTTATGGAACGCCCGGACGGATTCGACGTGCGTCACGTCAACCCGGACCGGCACGACCATCCGCTCCATGAACAAAGGTGCGCCCGTTGGTGTCCGGATATGCGATTTCAGCCGCCTGACGACATGCCGCCGGTACGCGTTGCCGATCAGCCGGCCCTGGTGATCGACCAGGCTGGGATCGAGCAGCGTGATCAGCGATGCGAAATGCGGATCGTACCCGTCGTGCGGCGTCGCGGTCAGCAGCAGTAAGCCGTCGCTCTTGGCGCTGAGAACCTCGGCCAGGATGCGCCGCTGGTTCTGCTCGCCGACGCAGTGATGCGCTTCGTCGATGATCACCAGATCCCACGATGCGCGTTCCAGTTCCGCCAGCACGCGGTCCTGCTTGGCGAAGTCCATCGAGGTCAGGCACAGCGCCGTCGCGTCGAACGGGTTGCCGCCGAGTTCAAGGCCGCATCGCGCCTGACGCAGGCTGGCGGTGTCGGCGATGGGGGTGAAGCGGAGGCCGAAGCGGAACCGCATCTCCTGCTCCCACTGCCTGAGCAGCGGGCCGGGGGGACACACGATCAGGATCCGATGCGCTCGGCGGCGGACCAGCAGTTCCGCGGCGATCAACCCAGCCTGGATGGTTTTCCCCAGGCCGACGCCATCCGACAGCAACAGCCGGGGCCGGATCATATCCAGGGCGCGCATCAGCGGAACGCGCTGATAGGCCTCGATCGCGACACGGCCCGGCGGCACCGGCTGGCCGGGAATCTGCTCCAGCAACCGAGCGATGTGGTATCGCCGCCAGTTGTCCAGCGGCCCGGCTTCGTCGGGCCGAGGCTCCGTTTGCAGCACCGACAGCGGTTCGGCGGGATGCAGTATGTCCCATTCCAGGCCCGCCAGATCGCCGCCGGAACAGGCCAGCCGGACCCGCTGCTGCGGCCCCAACGGCTCTACTTCGGTCACTTCCCATTCCAGGCCGCGGGCCGCGACCTTGATCCCAACCGAGACTTCCATACAGATTCCATGTCGAACGCGGACACGAAACCAGAAGAAAGTTGATAAACCCTTAACGCCGCGCGGGAGGATGCAGATGATCGCGTTAAATGAGCGGTTCGCCGGGAAGGTTGCCGTCGTGACCGGGGCCGCATCCGGCATCGGACAGGCTATCGCCAAACGCCTGCTGATGGAGGGTGCCAAGGTCGTCGGGTCCGACCAGAACCCGATCGCCGGTCTGGGCGAGCACTTCGTCGGCATAAAAGGCGATGTGACCACCGAGGCATCGGCGGAGGAACTGATTGCCACCGCGGTGGACCGCTTCGGCACGGTCGATGCCGCGTTCAACGTCGCCGGGGGTTCGCGGCCCGGCTACATCGTCGATCTGGCGGAATCGGACTGGGATTTCACCGTCGATCTGTGCCTGAAATCGGTCTTTCTCGGCATGAAGCATCAGGCACGGCAGATGATGCGCCAGGGGGCGGGAGCGATCGTCAATATCGCCTCGTTGAACGCCCGGGTGCCCATGCACGCCGGGTCGGCCTACGTGGCCGCCAAGGCCGGGGTGGAGCTGCTGTCGCGCAACGGGGCGCTGGAATTCGCGGAATTCGGTATCAGGGTCAACGCCATTTTGCCCGGTTTGGTGCAGACCAATTTGACCCGGCGGCACTTCGATAACCCCGACGCGCTCGCCGCGTTCGAACAGCGCATCCCGATGGGCCGGCCGGCCCAACCGGAGGAAATCGCCGCCCCCGCGCTCTATCTGGCCAGCGACGACGCTAGCTACGTCAACGGCGCCAGCCTGTTGGTCGATGGCGCCTGGGCGGTCAGCGGCTACCCTGACATGAGACCCTTCCGCGGCCCGATGGGCTGGAACCAAAGGACACAAGCATGACCATCAAACTCCGCCGCGACCGCGAGGGCGCCGTCGTCACCCTCTCCATCGACAACGCCGCCCGGCTGAACTGTCTGGGGCACG
>DAIEHR010000069.1 GCA_027353465.1 Acetobacteraceae bacterium
CGGGTTTCCCCACGCGGTGCCTGACCCGTGGGCCGCGAGGACGGGCCGCCGGGTCCGCGATACGGACCCCGGTCGGACGGGGGACGGGAAGAGCCGCCGGGGCGGTTGCCATGGGGAGGTTTCATTACCGTCCCTATACGCCCCGCCAACGCCGCTGCACAATCGCCTCGGTCCCGTCTGCCGCGAACCGCCGCGCGATTTTCCGCCCCCAGCGGATCGCCGGGGTCTCCAGGCAGACATGCAGCCACGCGGCCACCGCGAACGGCACCCCGGCGGCGACGGGCAGCCACAACATGGTAAACCGCAGCCCATCGCCGCCCGCGAGCCACCCGACAGCGGGGCCGGCGATCTTCTGGATCGGCTCGTTCACCAGATACAGACAGTAGGAAATCGCCCCCAGGTAACGCGTCGGCCGGCTGGCGAAGACCGTCGCAACCATCCGAGCCGTTGCGGGTGCGGCATGCGCCGCCAGAAATAGCGTCCAAGCCAGCGGCGGCAGCATTTTGCCGGTTGTTCCCAGTGTCGCGCATACCCCCATCGTTGCGGCGAAAACCAGTCCGTAGCGGCGCCAGGCCCCCTCCTCCCGCTCGACCACCGCGGCGCTTGCCGCCCCCAGCGCGAAGAACTGCGCCTTGTTCGGCAGAAACGCCCGACTGAACTGCCATGCCTCCGGCCCCGCCAAGCGCCACGCGGTCCCGGCGACCGCCAGCGCCAGCAAAACCCGGCAAAGCCCGGCCCGTCGTCGCGCCGCCAGCAGCGCCACCAGATAGAATTGCCACTCGGCGGACAGGCTCCATGCCGCACCCAGAAAGCTGACCCAGGCATCCGGCAGCACCGAGGCTGGAAACAGCCCATGCGTCATCGTCAGATGCGCGCCGATTTCCACCAGCCATGCGGCTGGCCAAGCGGAGACACAAATGTCGCGCACCGAACTGCCGGGGGCAATCCAGGGCATGAACCCGAAGCCGCAGGGCAGCGGCGCCACCGCCACGGCAACCGCGAAAGCCACCAAAAACACGGGAAATATGCGGGTGACCCTGGCAATCAGGAACGGCGCGGCCCTGCCGCCGGTTCGGGAGAGCGACTGGGCGATCACCAGACCACTGAGGGTGAAAAACAAATCGACCGCCGCGCCGCCGTGGGACACCGCGTCTTGCAGCCACGCGGGCAGCGGGGCGAACGGCGCCATGTGCCCAAGCAGCACATAGGCCGCCAGGATACCGCGCAAACCATCCAGGGATTCCAGCCGTTGCATGCGGCCAGCATCCAGCAAAATGGTTAATAACTCATAAAGCCTTGCACTTGGCCGGCTGGCGCGCTATTTCACGGTGAAATCATTCTCCGCTGTAGTACGGAGGTGGCCTTCACGGGCCGCCTCTTTTTGTTTTGGGCGACCAATTTTGGACGGAAACGAACCAACATCGACCACTCTGGAAGGCAAGCTGGCCGCGATTATCGCGCCGCGGCTGGAGCTGATGGGATTCGAACTTGTCCGTGTGTCCGTGCTGGGCCGCGAACGTCCAACGGTGCAGGTCATGGCCGACCGGGCCGACGGATCGCAGATCACGGTGGAGGATTGCACCCAGATCAGCCACGACATCAGCGCCGCGATCGATGTGGACGATCCCATTCCCGGCGCCTGGACGCTGGAGGTCAGTTCCGCCGGGATCGACCGGCCACTGACCCGGGTGAAAGATTGGAACCGCTTCGCGGGGCATCAGGCCAGGGTTGAGACTTTCTTCCCTCTGAACGGTCGCAAACGATTCGTCGGCGTCGTGCTTGGCGCCGATGAGGAAGCTGCCCGGATCCGTCTGGACACCGGTGCGGAAGTCGTGATTCGCCATCCCGACATTCGGCGGGCGAAACTTGTGTTAACGGACGCCTTAATCGAAGCCACCGCCGCCAAGCCGCTGGCCAACTGAACGTACTGACAGAGGTCGCCATGGACACCGCTATTGCCCGCCCCGAACTGCTGCTGGTTGCCGATGCCGTCGCGCGCGAAAAGAACATCGAACGCGAAGAAGTGCTGGAGGCGATGGAGCAGGCCATTCAAAAGGCCGGACGCGCCAAGTACGGGCATGAGAAGGACATCCGCGCCACCATCGACCGCAAGACCGGCGATGTTCGCCTGTCGCGCTGGACGGAAATCGTAGAAACGGTCGAAAACGAAGAAACCCAGATGAGCGCGGCCGACGCCGCGAAGATTTTCCCCGACAAGTCGGTGGGCGAATTCGTCGTCGATCCATTGCCGCCGATCGATTTCGGCCGCATCGCCGCGCAGACCGCCAAGCAGGTGATCGTACAGCGGGTGCGCGAATATGAACGCAAGCGCCAATACGATGAATTCAAGGACCGCGTCGGCGAGATCATCAACGGCGTCGTCAAGCGCACCGAGTACGGCAACCTGATGGTCGAACTCGGCAAGGCCGAAGCCCTGCTGCGCCGTGACGAGTTGATCGCCCGCGAAAGCTTCCGCAACGGTGACCGGGTGCGGGCCTATATCTATGACGTGCGGGAAGAACCGCGCGGCCCGCAGATATTTCTGTCCCGCACTCATCCGGGGTTCCTGGCGAAATTGTTCGCCCAGGAAGTGCCGGAAATCTATGACGGCATCATCGAGATCAAGGCCGTGTCCCGCGATCCGGGCAGCCGAGCGAAGATGGCGGTGATCAGCCGCGACAGTTCGATCGACCCGGTTGGCGCCTGCGTCGGTATGCGCGGTTCGCGCGTTCAGGCCGTGGTGCAGGAACTGCAGGGCGAGAAGATCGACATTATCCCCTGGAGCAGCCAGGCCGCGACCTTCGTGGTCAACGCGCTTGCCCCGGCCGAGGTGACGAAGGTCGTGCTGGATGAGGAAGCCGGGCGGGTTGAAGTCGTGGTGCCGGATGAACAACTCTCTCTGGCGATCGGTCGTCGTGGGCAGAATGTGCGTCTGGCGTCCCAGCTAACTCGCTGGGACATCGACATCCTGACCGAGGCCGAGGAAAGCGAGCGCCGGCAGGAAGAATTCCGTCGCCGGTCCGGTCTGTTCGTCGAAGCGCTGGATGTGGACGACATGATCGCCGGCCTGCTGGTGACCGAAGGTTTTACGACGGTGGAAGAACTCGCGTTCACGCCGATCGAGGAGGTCGCCGCGATCGAGGGCTTCGACGAGAATGTCGCCGAAGAGCTGGTTCGCCGTGCCGAGGGCTTCCTGACTCAGAGGGAGACCGAACTGAACGACAAGCGCATCGCGCTGGGGGTGACCGATGAAGTCGCCTCCATCGAGGCATTGACCGCGCCGATGCTGGTGGCCTTGGGTGAGAAGGGCGTGAAGACGCTGGACGATCTGGCCGATCTGGCCTCCGACGAATTGTCGGAAATCGTCGGGGCCGACAATCTGGACGAGGCGGCTGCCAACGACGTGATCATGGCCGCTCGCGCCCATTGGTTCGATGGCGAGGAAGGTCAGGAAGTGACGCAGGAGGCCAGTCACGACTGAGACTGAGCCGGCTGTCATCGACGACGCGTCCGACGACGAGGAACTGGCGCCGGAAACCGGGCCGCTTCGCCGTTGTATCGTCACGAGGGAGCGGCTGCCGAAAGAGCGGATGATCCGCTTCGTCGTCGGCCCGGACAGGCAGATCGTGCCAGACCTGACTGCAAAGCTGCCCGGCCGGGGAATCTGGTTGAGCGCTTCCAGGGATGTGCTACAGTTGGGCGGTGCCCAGGACGACGGGCGACAAAAGGATAAGCAGGGCGACGGCAACAATCGCCACCTGATACGCGCATTTGCCAGGGCGGCGCGCGGCCCCGTTAAGGTGCCATCCGATCTTTCTGTCCTGCTTGAAACGGCGCTGGTCCGCAGGATCGGCGAATGTCTAGGCTTAGCCCGACGCGCCGGGCAGGCCGTGGCGGGTTACGAAAAGGCGCGCGAGGCACTAAAGACCAACCGTTACCGGCTGGTCGTGCAAGCCTCGGACGGCAGCGAGGCGGAACGTGACAGGTTCCTGTCCGGCTTGGGGCCGGACCTGACAATTATCGATCCGCTCCCGGGGGAGGCTCTGGGACGTGTGTTCGGTCGGGACTATGTAGTGCACGTCGCGATCGCGCCGGGCAAATTGGCGGAGTCGCTCGTCGTGGAAGCGGGCAGACTGGCCGGATTGAAGAACGGGTCCGAAAGGGCCATGGGGTCCGAAAGGGCCACGGGGCGGGAAACCGCTCCGTTGAACGATGTAGCGGGTGCTAACGAATAAACATGAGCGAAAGCAACGATCAGGACGGCGGCAAGGGTCGGCTCTCCCTGCGTCCCGCGGGACGTTTGGAACTGGGCCGTACCGAGGCAGCGGGCTCCGTCCGCCAAAGCTTCAGCCACGGCCGCTCGAAGGTGGTGCATGTGGAGGTGCGCAAGACACGCGCGCCCGTCGCACGCAATCCTTCCGCCGCAGCGGGTGCGCCCGCGCCGGT
>DAIEHR010000072.1 GCA_027353465.1 Acetobacteraceae bacterium
AAGACCGGCGGTTGTGGCCATCGCCGCGGCAGCGAGATTGCGCTGACCCAGTGCCGCCGCAAGGGCGGTCATCGTCATCGCCGAGGCTGCGAAACATCCGACGGTCCACAGGCCGAACAGGTTCGCCGGCAGCCCCGTAGTTTGGAACAGCACCCGCCCGGCCAACGCGAGCCAGGGGATACTATCGGTGAAAATGATGTTCGTGCCCTGTGGGGCCCCCAGCTCGGCAACCTGAAACAGCGGAATGTGCCAGGTGTCGCGTTGGAAGAAGATGTAGCCGCTCAGGGCCTGCGGCATGTCGGCCCAGCCGTTGCCGACGATCCCGTGGGGGTTCCTCCAGAACGCGGAGGTGCCCAAAATGAAGCCGGCATCCAGCAGCCACGCGCACCAGATACAGGCCGCCAGCAGACTTAATGCTAAAAGCAGCGGCAGCGGCCGGTTCGCGGCGAGGGCGTCGGCGGCTGAATCCACCAACGCCAGGATTCTTCCGGCGCCGGGCGATCCGGTGGCGGCCGGGGTTCGGGATTTCACGATCGCTTAGTGGTATCCTACTCCGCGGCTTTTGCCAGGTCGGTCGTGCGGGTGCGGGTGCGCAGGGTCACGAACTCCTCCGCCGCTGTGGGATGGATGCCGATGGTGCGATCGAAATCCGCCTTTGTCGCACCCATGACAACGGCAATGGCGATGCCCTGGATGATCTCGGCGGCGTCCTCGCCCATCATATGTGCGCCCACCACCTTCTGGGTCGCCTTGTCCACGACCAGTTTCATCGTGGTTTTGCGGCCGCGGCCGGACAGGGTGTGACGCATCGGCGTGAATTTCGTCAGATAGATGTCAACCGGGTTCATAGCGCACGCCTGATCCTCGGTCAGCCCGACGGAGGCGATCGGCGGCGTGGTGAAGACCGCCGACGGGATGTTCCGCAGCGAGACGTTGCGTGGATTGTTACCGAACAGCGTATCCGCCAGGGCGTGCCCCTCGGCGGTGGCGACGGGCGTCAGGTTTATCCGGTCCGTCACGTCCCCCATGGCGTAAATATGCGGGACGGTGGTGCGCAACCCGTCATCGACCTTGATCGCGTCCTTGGCGTTCAGTTCCACGCCCACCTTGTCCAGCCCGAGGCCCGCGACATTGGCTTTCCGTCCGGTCGCGAAGAACACCAGATCGGCGTGCAACGCCCGGCCGTCGTTCAGCGTCAGGATGCGCTCGTCGCCGTCGGCCTCCAGCTTTGCCGGTGTGCTGTTCGGGTGCAGGACGATACCCTGGGCCTCCAGCGCTTCCCGCATCGACTCGCGGATATCGTGGTCGAACCCGCGCAGGGGCAGCGGCTGGCGATAGACCAGATCGACCTCGGCCCCCAGCGCCTTGAAGATGCCGGCGAACTCCACGGCGATGTAACCCGACCCGACCATGATGACCCGCCGCGGCATGGTCTTCAGGTAGAACGCGTCGTCAGAGATAATGCCCAGTTCGGCACCGGGAATGGTTGGACGCTCCGGATTGCCGCCGGTGGCGATGACGATGTTTTCGGCGGTGTAGCGTTCGCCGTTCACTTCGACCGTATGGGCATCGACCAGGGTGGCCCGGCCGTCGAAAATCCGTGCTCCGGCGCCGTTCAGCAGCTTGCGGTAGATGCCCTCCAGCCGGGTGATTTCCCGGTCCTTGGCGGCGATCAGCTTGCCCCAGTCATGCGAACCCTTTGTCATTGTCCAGCCGAAGCCGGCCGCGTCCTCCGCCCAGCCGCCATATTCGCCGGCCTGCACCAGCAGCTTCTTCGGCACGCAGCCGATGTTGACGCAGGTGCCGCCCCAGTGGCGCTCCTCCGCCACGCCGACACGGGCGCCGTGGCCGGCCGAGATGCGCGCGCACCGCACGCCGGCGGAACCGCCGCCAATGACAAACAGGTCGAAATCCATGGGTGCGTCCCCTTTTTGTGCCGGCGTTTAATGTGTGGCGTCGGCGGCGAACGCGCAATCGGGCATTTTTGCGGCAGCGGCGCACCTGGCAAATAACACGATGTCTCTGTCGCGGTTTTACCTCTGGCCGACGATTCGGGGCGGATCGGGCCTTGGCGGCATCGCCGGAAGCCAGGGCAGGGCCGTGATGTCTTTGGAGTTGGCATCGGTGGCCATATAGCCCGGCAACACCTGCCGAACCGCCGCCCGGGCATGGACCATGTGCAACGGCGACCGGCCCGAGGCGTGATCGAACGACCCTCGATAGTGCTTCTTATTGCGTTATCGAAACAAAATGGCCGTGTTCAGATTATGCTGATTCGGGTGTCGAATTGGGGGGAAGGGGGGCCGCGCGCGGGATAGGTTCGATCGGGTGCGGCAGCGCCGGGGTGAAACGCCGCGGCGGCGATGGTTCGGGGGCTGGCCGGGGGGCGAACCGGGGGGCCGGGGCGCGCATTTCGGGCGGTTGCTGGACACCCAGCATGCGGCAGAGCGGACGGAGCAGGCGGGCCATGCCGGGATTGGCTTGCAGCAGGGCAGCCATTTGCGGGTCGCCGATCAGGCGCTGCAGTTCCTCGGCGAAGGGGGTGGCGGCGGGCAGGCGGCGAATGAGCCAGCCGTATCCGGTGGGGAGGCGGCGGTATTTGAACTGGCGCGGCCTGATTGCCCGGGGCGCCGGGGTGGTGGTGGTGTGGGGCTTGATGGGGCGGGGCTTGATCGGCCGAGCGAGGATGTTGGCGAAGCGGGACAGGATGCGGGTCAGGCGGTCCCAGATGCCGATGACCTGTGGGCCGGACATGCCTGCTGCGAGGCCTGTGACGATGACGGTGCAGAGTGCATCGATCATCAAAACGAAGCGGTCGGCGGCGGAGAGGGTGGCTGTCCGGGTCACGAACATAACAAGAACATATGTTTCGGGGAAAGTCAAGGAGAATGCGGATTGGGGGGCTTGGGGGAGGCGGGATTTTGGCTGTGGGCCGGGGGAGGAAGGAAGGGTTTTTGGCCGCAAAACACGCAAAAGACGCAAATGGGATTAAGGG
>DAIEHR010000111.1 GCA_027353465.1 Acetobacteraceae bacterium
CGTTGAACGAGCATGCCAGCCTGTTCTGGCCGGCGAAGAAGCTGTCGGCGCTGTGCGCTTTGGCGGCGGGCGGGGCGTATATGGTGCTGACCGGGATGCATGTCCCGATCATCCGCAGCTTCGTCATGGCGTGCCTGTTCACCTTGGCGGTGCTGGCCGACCGGCGGCCGCTGTCGGTGCGCGGGCTGGCCCTGGCGGCCATGGTGCTGATGCTGGTGGCGCCGCAGGACGTGCCGGATGTGTCGTTCCAAATGAGCTTTTCCGCCGTACTGGCGCTAATCGCGGGGTATGAGGCGCTGCGGCCGTGGCTGCGACGGATTCACGGCAAACGCTGGTGGCGGCGGTTCGCGTCGCATGTGGTTGCGCTGGCGCTGACCAGCACGCTGGCGGGCACGGCGTCGGCGCCGTTCGGGGCGTATCATTTCGGGCATGTGCAGGTGTATTTCGTGCTGGCGAACATGGTCGCCGTGCCGTTGACCGCGTTGTGGGTGATGCCGGCCGGGCTGATCGGGCTGTTCCTGATGCCGCTGCACCTGGAGGCCTTGGCCCTGGTGCCGATGGGGTGGGGTGCCGAGGCGGTGGTCTGGGTTGCCAGGGCCAGCGCGGCGCTGCCGGACGCTACGTTCCAGGTGCCGCATATTCCGGCCTGGGGCCTGTGCGTCTTCTCGTTCGGCCTGGCATGGCTGGGGCTCTGGCGCACGCGGCGGCGGTTGGTGGGCGTGGCGATCATGGTGCTGGGGCTGGCCTCTCCTTTGGCGGATCGGCCGCCGGATCTGCTGGTATCGAACGATGGGCGGCTGATCGCGGTGCGCGGCGGGCAGGGGGCGTTCCTGCGGCAGACGCAAGGTGGTTCGAAGTTCGTGCGCGATGCCTGGGCGCAATACTGGGCAGTTGGGTCGTTTCGGGCGATGCCGGCGGCGGATGCGCCGGACGTGGATGGGATGCGGTGTCAGCAAACCGAATGCCTGCTGCGCCCCTATCCCGACCGGCCGGGCGCAATACTGGCGCTCGGGACGAGCCATTCGGCGTTCTGTGACCAGGTTTCAGTCATTGTCGCGGCGGAACCCGCGCGCGGGTTGTGCCCCCGGCCTTGGCCCCGATTGGTGGATCGGTTCACCGTGTGGCGGGACGGCAGCGCGGCGATTTGGCTGGACCGGGACGGCGCCAAGGTGGTGACGGATCGGGCGGAGCGGGGTGACCGGCCGTGGGTGCCTCCGTCACCGAAGCCGCGCAAGGCGCCGATACCGACATTGCCGCCGGCCGAAATCGACAGGGCGGCCGGTAGCTGACGCGCGGAGCTGCTCGATCCCGCGAAGGATGGTTGACTAGGAAGCTTTTGGGGTATAGCTTCCTAGTCAACCAAAAAGTTGTCATGTCCATGCCCGCCCTCCCAGTCTCAGACCTGAATTCGCACCTCGGCTACTGGCTTCGCTATGTTTCCAACCATGTGTCGCATTCATTCGCGCGCAAACTGGCCTCGAACGGCGTGACAGTCGCGGAGTGGGCATTGCTACGGACGCTGTACGCGAATGACCGGACGGCCCCGAGCGCGATCGCGACCGATATGGGCATGACGCGCGGTGCGATCACCAAGCTCGCGACCCGGCTTATCGACAAGGACCTTCTGGTTCGCTCGGGCAACCCCAAGGACGGCCGGGCGCAAACTCTCGCGCTGACTGAGTCCGCACGAAGGCTGGTGCCGAAGCTCGCCGCCCTTGCCGACCAAAACGATGCTGAATTCTTCGACCACTTGTCGCCCGGGGAGCGCTCCACGTTGGAGGGCATTCTCAAGGGTATCGTCGCCCGGCGCGGCCTTACGACAATGCCCATCGATTAGCCTGCCAACATTCGGCTTCAACACTGACCAGGAGAAAGTAAGTGGATACGCAGCAGAAAACGATTGCCAGGAATTGCAAGGACGCCGCCGAAAACAACACGATGGATTTTCCGCGGATTGTCGGAACGCTTATAGAGGCCGGTTTTGACAGCTACGTCGTCGATTTCCGCCGGCAGACCGCGACCTATTACTTGCCGAACGACGAGAGCGTCGAATTCGCGACCCACGAAACCGCTGTTCCGGTCGCGGCTGTCTTCGATGGTGAGGCACTTTCAGCGGCCATCCGCGAGGCCCAGAACCTCGTGCCCGGCTATACCTATCAGGGCTTCTGCGCCAAGGCCAAGGCGGCCGGATGTGCGGGCTACATGGTCTCGTTTTCGGGTAAGCGGGCGGTCTATTTCGGCCGCTCCGGTGCTACGCACGTTGAATATTTCCCGGGATCGCGGTGATCGCGATCACCGTCCCGCGCGTCGTGATCGGCGGCTTCATTCTGATGGCCTGCCTGGTCGTCTGTGTCTGCTGCTTAAGCTGCGTGATCTACCGAATAGCCGTCGGGTTGCCCGAACTCCGTCTTCGCTTCCTCGGGAAACGCCCGAAATCGCAGGCCGTCGGCTGAAAGATCGACCCGGTTCGGCCATTCCAGACCCAACCGGTCGTCCGCTACGCGCATGGTCGCCGCGAAGTGCGCTCCGTCCCGCGGCGCGGCGAACACGGGCCCTTTCGCAATCACGGGCGCCAGATCCACCACCGCCGTGACCCCGTCCGACCATGTTACCAGGACGGTATGGTCGGGCCGGGCGGTCGCGCTGGAAATCCGATACAGCATTTCAATCCTCAATGTCCGTCAGCGGCATACCATCAGGGGCCAATCGCCAATTCAACGCTAGCACGTCCTGGTGTCTTTGTCCCCAATCGCGAATCGCCGCCAGATCGCGGCCGCGCAGATGCCCGTTCCCCGATATGACACTGAAATCGGCGATCGCGATCTTGAAGTCGAAGTCCGGGCTGATGGCATGAAAGTGCGGCACACCGCGATCGTCGTAGTAAATCCTAATCTGAATCGAGCCAATGCAAGCGATCGTCGGCATAACCACCCCACAAAAAAGAGGGCGGACCTTGCGGCCCGCCCCCCTTGGTAGCAACGACTGAACGGATGGATTAGAAATCCATTCCGTCCATGCCGCCCATGCCGCCCATTCCGCCGCCGCCCGGCATTGGAGCCGCCTTCTTCTCCGGACGCTCAGCCACCATCGCCTCGGTGGTGATCAGCAGGCCGGAAACAGAGGCCGCATCCTGCAACGCCGTGCGGACAACCTTCGTCGGGTCGATAATACCGGCCTTCACCAGGTCCTTGAACACACCGGACTGGGCGTCGAAGCCGTAGTTGTACTCGTCATTCTCCAGCGTCTTGCCGGCGATCACCGCGCCGTCTTCGCCGGCGTTCTCGGAGATCTGGCGCAGCGGGGTCTGAACCGCCTTGCGGACGATCTCGATACCGAAGCGCTGGTCGTCGTTGTCGGCCTTCAGCTTGGACAGGATC
>DAIEHR010000126.1 GCA_027353465.1 Acetobacteraceae bacterium
TCGGCGGTTGGGATTCGGAAACCGATGGAGCCCAGGACTGGGACCTCTTCCTGCGGGTGGTGCTGTCCGGCGCGCGGGTGCGGCACGTGCCGTACGTGCTTTACCACTGGCGCCAAGTTCCGACGTCGGTCTCCATTGGCGGGTTCTCCGCCAAGCCCTACGCGATGGAAGGCCAGTTGAACGCGCTGAGGAAATATCTCCCTGAAGCAGGCTGGCCCGGTGCGTTGCCCGAGTTTGAGGGAGACTATATCAGAATAAAATGGAGTCCCATCGAAAGTCGCATTTCGGTGATTATCGTCGGAACTGGCCTAAAGCCGTCAACAATTGATCCCGACATTGAGGTTTTGGTGGCCGATGGGCGAGATCTTATTGCTGATCTTGATGCGGCGATCGAACGGGCGCGCGGCGATGTCATTGTTATCCTTGACGCCGGATTCGTTCCAAGATCGCCGGACTGGTTTGGCGAACTGGCCTTTCCGCTCATTAATCCGGCAGTCTCGATGGTCGCCGGCAAAATTATTGACCAGCGTGGCGGCATCATCGACTACGGGGTGTTCTTCCAAAACTGGATTGTGCGGCCCGCACTGAGGCACATGCCCGAACGCTACTATGGGCCGTACGGTGGTGCTGGGTGGTACCATAATGTTTCGGCGGCGGCGGCGGGCGCCGTTGCATTCCGTCGGACGTTATGGGCACAGTTTGGGGGGTTTGGCTCATTTTCTGCTTCAGGTCGAGCCGATCTGGGGTTTTCGCTGGCGGCGGCACGCACCGGGCGAATTTTCGCCAACCCGTTTGCGGTCTTCACGTCACCCAGTGGCAAGCCATCGGTGTTCGAGACTACGCTGCCTGAGTTGCAATGGGCAGCGATTAGGACGGCGTTGCCAGGCGGCGATCCCTACCTCAATCCGAATATGGAGGTGGAACGTGTCCCCGGTGTCCCGAATATCGTGTTGCCTAGCGTCCCGACCGAGCATGCTGCGGCGCAGGGATATGCGGCAGAGGCGGGCTATTTTGCGCACGCGATGGATGTTAGCAGGGTTGATGTCGAGGCGTCGATCGCTGCGTGCGGCAGTATGCCAGACGGCCCGCTACGCCATGTATTGTGGCTGATTCCGGACTTTCACGTGCCATTCTTTGGCGGCATACACACCATTCTGCGGACAGCGGAGTATCTGCGCGTCCATCACGGTGTAAAGCAATCTTTCGCCGTAACCGCCGACGATAATCCTGAGATCATCCGCGCCCGAATGGCAAAGGCGTTTCCTGAGTTAGCCGCGCGGGCCGAAATTAAGTTACTGCCCGGCAATGGGCCGATGCCTTCTTTCGGTCGGGTCGATGTGGCCTTCGCGACGCTTTGGACAACGGCCTTCTCCTTGTTGAGGATGCGCGATGTTCGTCAGAAGTGCTATTTCCTCCAGGACTGGGAACCGCTGTTCTACCCCGCCGGTACGCTGAGCGGTCTGGTCGAGGCCACCTATCGCTTCGGCTTCCATGCGATCTGCAACACTCCGTCGTTGGCCGAATCCTATCGTGCGATGGGCGGGACGGCCGACCATTTCCTGCCGGCGGTTGACACCAATATATTCCACGCCAGGGGGCGTGCGGTTCGGCGCAAGGACGATCCATTCGTCCTCTTCTGCTACGGCCGTCCTACCACGCCACGGAACTGTTTCGAGGCGCTTGCGGAAGGACTTTCCTCGCTCAAGCGGAATTATAAGGACCGGCTTGATATCGTTTTTGCAGGCGGCACGTGGGACCCTGCTGACTTTGGGCTGGGCGGACTGGGCCGCAACCTTGGACTGCTGAGCTATGCGGGGACGGGGCAGCTTTACAGAGCGGTTGACGCTGGAATCGTTGCGATGGCTACGCGGCACCCATCTTATTTGCCGTTCGAACTGATGGCGAGCGGCGCCGCGGTGGTGACGACGCGCAATATCTATACCTCCTGGCTGCTAAAGGACCAGGAGAACTGCCTATTGTGTGAGACTGCGCGAAGCGACATCGTGCGCGCGGTATCAACACTGATCGATAATCCGGATATCAGGGACCGAATTGCAGCAAATGGTGAGCAGGTGGTGGCGCGGGATCACAGCGACTGGGATCGAACTTGCCGTCAGATCGTGGCAAATATTCGCGCTCTCGTCGAATGACGATGCTTCTCAAAGTGGAAATATGATGGTTAATCGAAACCTAAGGTCGAAGCCGAGAGGTGCTCTACTTCACTCGCCGCAGTCGCGCCACGGCGATAAAGTATTTTTTTGCCAACACGGACAGCGGCATTGGATCATGGATGGCGCCTGGGTGGCGCAGAACGGCTTCGTTTGGCAGGACGATCTGCAAACCGTATCGCCGTCGATCATTGACGCGTTTGCCCCGGGTCGGAGGGCTCCGCTGGACTGGGACGACGGGGCTCGGCTTGCTCCGCCGCGCACTGGTGTGGGCGTGATGCGGGAGGTCGCGGTTTCTGGACTGCGCGGTTCAGGTGTCGAGTTTGGCGCGGGGGCAAACGCGATGCCGATTCCTCTGGACTGCACCGTGCGGTATGCGGATATTTACACATTGGATGAGTTGCAGCTTCATGAGTATGAAGGCCAAACTACAGCAGATCTGCTGCGTCCAGACATTATAGCGTCGCTCGACGACATGTCGGTGATCAGCGACGGCAGCGTCGATTTCATCGTCGCATGTCATGTCATTGAGCATGTTAGCAACCCGATCGCCGCGCTTACAAATAGCTGGGCCAAGCTGCGTCCGGGCGGAAGCTTGGTGCTGGTGGTCCCAGAAATGACCCGCACGTTCGACCGGTATCGTGAACTGACGACGATCGAGCATCTCATGGAAGACGACGCCAAACAGGAAATACTTAAGGTGCGTGACGGGGAGCATTTTAGGGAGTTTTATTCGCTGGCGTTCCCAACCCCGGCGGACCAATACGAATCCCTTTGGCGGCAAAAATGGGCTGAGGCCTATCCCATTCACTATCATACCTGGACGTATGATTCGTTTTCCGAACTTATTGGGGTGTTGACGGCGCCGGGAGGGCGGCTGGCCGACGCCATGGTGTGGTCCCAACCTCCCCTTGATGATATAAATGAATGCATCGAATTTTGGTTCGCGCTTACGAAGCCGGAAGCCTGATCGCCGGATGTGGACAATGCTGCGTTCGTGTCGGCAGATAGGAGACGCGACCTGTGGACGGGCTTTATGGCCTGCGGCACATTAAACACATGACCCGCCTGGCAACCGCGATCGGCTCTTTCCCTCTGAACAATCCCGTGATCTGTGGATCGGGTGAGCCCGTCATGACAGAGGCTGGCATCCGCGCCGCGTTACGCGCGGGCGCAGCGGGAGGGATCGCGAAGTCGGTGAACGAAAATCCCGCTGGCGGACGCCAACTGGACAAAGCGGATTATGTTCGCCTGGACGCGCTGGGGTATCCAACGTCGGAGCAGGGGGTATCGCTGTTCAACCGCTCCGGCCTGTCGCAGCGCGACACGGCTGACTGGTTCGCCTCCATCGCCACGATCGACAACGATGCTCGGATGGACGGCGCCTTCGTCGCGGCCAGCATCGTCTATGCCGGGGCCGACGGGGCTGTTGAATTGGCGTCGCTGGCGCGTCACGCAGGATTGCGGGTATTGGAACTAAATGTAGGCGCTCCGCACGCGTCGGAGGCCGCACCGGGCGCCATTGTGCAGGAAACCGACCCGGCCCGCTTGACGGCACTGGTGCGGCGCGTGCGTGCCGCGACCCAGGGCATGCAGCTATGGATCAAGTTGACCGGGCTGTCGTCCAACCTGCCAGGGTTGGCGCTGGCCGCGCGGGAGGGCGGGGCGGATGCAGTCTGCATGATGGGTCGGTTCATGGGGCTGGTGCCAGACCTGACCACCTTTGCGCCGCTGTTGGGGACTTCGGCCGCCTATGGGGGCGGCTGGGCATTGCCGATCGTTTGCCGGTTTCTGGCTTTGACGCGAAAAGCCGCCGGGGCCAGCTTCCCATTGATGGGCACGAATGGCGTCCGCTCGGGTGAGGATGTGCTGCGAATGGCCCTTTGCGGCGCCAGCGCCGTGGAGGTTCTGTCCGCGACCATGTCTGAGGGCTTCAGCGCCATCAGTCGGATGATCCTGGAATTGAATTCGTTTTTGACCGAACGGAACATGAATTTCCGGGAACTGATCGGCCGCGCGGCCGACGGTTTGGCTGGGTATGCCGAACAGCCGGACCTCCCTGGCCGCTGGCGCGATTTCGTTCCCCCTGAGACCATTTCCGACGCCGACACGTCGCTTTGAGTGTCAGCCATCCAGGAGTCATAATATGAATCAGTCCGCCGCCCTCGCCGATCTCTGGGCCGGCGCCGGCCTGCCCGCCGACGCGTTGGACGATGTGGTGCTGACCGGATCAGATCCGGTGCTGCCGTCCAGCTTTGCGGTCGGCACGGCGGCGCAGGTCACGGTCGCGGCGTCTGCCCTGGCGGCGGCAACGCTTTGGCGGCAACGGGGCGGGCGGCGGCAGTCAGTGTCGGTGGACATGCGTCACGCCGCGAACGAATTCCTGTCGGAGCATTTCGCTCGGATCGAGGGCGAGGCGCCGGAAGACCCATGGGACAAGATCGCCGGCACCTATCAGTGCGGCGATGGAAGATGGGTCCGCCTGCACACTAATTTTCCGCACCACCGGGCTGGGATTTTGCGGATACTTGGCTGTGATTACGACAAGGCGGCGGTGGCGGCGGCCCTGAAGTCATGGGCCGGCTACGGTCTGGAAGATGCTGCCGCCGAGAACGGGTTATGCGCCACGGCGATGCGTAGTTTCGCCGAATGGGATGCACATCCTCACGCCGCGGCGCTGATGACTCAACCGGTGGTCAGGATTACCCGCATCGGCGATGCGCCCGCCGAAGCGTTGCCCACCGCTGGTCGGCCGCTGTCGGGCGTTCGGGTGCTGGATCTGACGCGGGTTATCGCCGGGCCGGTGTGCGGACGCACCCTGGCCGCGCATGGCGCCGAGGTGATGAACATCTGTAGTCCGAACGTGCCAAACCTGCCGCGGCTGGTGGTGGACACGGGCAGGGGCAAGCTGTCCGCGTTTCTGGAGCTACGCGAGAAGGGCGACAACGAACGCCTGAAGGAGTTGCTGGCCCAGTCCGATATTTTCGTTCAAGGCTACCGGCCCGGCGGATTGGCGGCTTTAGGATTCAGCCCCGAGGACGCGGCCCGCATTCGTCCGGGCATCGTGTATGTATCGTTGTCCGCTTACGGCCATGTCGGGCCGTGGTCGGGACGGCGTGGCTTCGACAGCCTGACGCAGACCGCCACCGGCATCAATCATGCGGAAGCCGAGGCCGCCGGACAAACCGCGCCGAAAGCCTTACCGTGTCAGGCGTTGGACCACGGGTCGGGCTACCTGCTGGCATTTGGCGCACTGACCGCGCTGATGCGGCGGATGGGTCAGGGGGGAAGCTGGCACGTTCAGGTCTCCTTGGCCCGCACCGGCCAATGGATCCGCGATCTGGGGCGGGTGAGCCGCGGCCTGGCGATTCCTGGGCCGACGGCGGAGGGCGTCGCCGATTTGATGGAGGTCTCCGGCTACGGCGCCGGCCGTCTGCACGCCGTGCGGCATTCCGCACACCTGTCCGAAACGCCGGTTCGGTGGGATCGCCCTTCGGTGACGCTGGGAACCCATCCGCCCGTCTGGGTGTGAGCGGGAAGGCAGTCTTGTTATAGGCTCCGTGTAATCGTGGAAACAGAAGGGGATACTGATGACGCTGATCGACCTGAGCCGCGAAATCCACCACAAGATGGCTCGCCTGCCAAACCACCCGATGGTCATCATCGCGCCGTTTTCCACCCATGAAGAAAAGCGCGTCGCCGACGGCTATACCTTCTCGTCCGCCGTGACATCGCTGAACATGGGCGACCATTCCGGCACCCATGTCGATGCGCCGCTGCATTTCGACGAGCGGCCGGGTGCCATGGGCATCGACGAAATGCCGCTGGAGAAGTTCTTTACCGAGGCGGTCTGTCTGGACCTGTCGCACAAGGAACTGAAGTCCGACATCAGTATCGATGACCTGCAGGCCGCCGAACGCGCCGCGGGGATCGAGATCCGGGCGAAGGATACCGTGCTGCTGCATATGGACTTCTATCGTCGCACCCACGGCACCGACGCCTATATCACCGATTTTCCAGGGCTGACCAAGGAGTCCGCGACCTGGCTGGGCAACAAGGGCATTACGATGTTCGGCGTGGAGGCAGTCAGTCCCGGACGGCCCGGGCGCAACAATTTCGAGGTTCACCATGTCTGCCGCGACATGGGATTCACTCACATGGAGGGCTTGGTCAACCTCGATAAGCTGGTCGGCAAGGGCCGGTTCCGGTTCATCGGGTTTCCATTGAAAATCAAGGGCGGCACCGGCAGCCCAATCCGAGCGGTGGCCTGGCTGGACTAGCTGGGTTGGCGTGCTCCATCCCGATCTGCCTGTTGATTCATCGCCGCATGGCGGATGGATCGGAAGGGCTGCTTATGGCGCCCGACCTTGCGACCGCGCTGGCTGATATCGCCGGGGCGGCCGGTGGGTGGACGGCAGAGCGTATCACATTCGGGCCGGATACGGTGCTGGAGGGCAGGGCGTTGGCGGCGGCGGTCAGCGAGTCCCTGGCACCCGCAGCGGCATCAGAAACAGCACCGCCACCGCAGCCGCGCACCCGCTGAGCAGAAACACGTTCAGCGCCGACAGGCTGGACATCAACGGCGCGGTCAAGGTGGGCGCGGTGGCCTGCGCCAGCAGCACCGGCACCGCCAGCCAGCCCAGCAGGCTGGCGTATCCGTGCGGGCCGAAGATCGCCAATGGCAGCGTGCCGCGGTTGATCGTCATGACGCCATTGCTCATGCCATACAGCAGCGCGAAGCCTGTTGCCGCGATCGGGCCGCCCAGCAGCAGCAGTCCAGTCCCCAGGGGCAGCAGAACAGCGGCAACGCGAGCCTTCACCATAATGTCCACGCGCGGTCCGATCGCATATTCCAGCAACCGGCCGGCGACCTGGCCGGGGCCGATCAGCGCCGCGACACCGACGGCCTGCCCCGCGGTCAGGCCAATCCCCTGGAACAGCGTCAATGCATTGACCGCCAGTGCCGAGGTGATGAACCAGCGTAGCGCGAAGAAGGCCCCCAGCAGCACCAGGGCTTGGCGATGGGCGGCCGACCTCGGCAAACCCTCGGTTTCAGCTGGCTGCTTCGCTCGGGGTGGTGCGGGGGGGATCAGCAGCCAGATCATCGGCAGGTTCACCGCCAGCATCAGGCAGGCGTAAGCTAGCAGCAGACCGCGCCACTCCAAAGCACCGATCAAGGCGGCGCCCAGTGTCCAGAACACGGTGCTGGCGAACCCCGCGACCAGGGTGATTCCCGTGATGCTTGGGCCGGCCTCCTGGCCCAGCAGTCCGCCAACGGTGGCGAAGGCGGCATCGTACAGACCCATCGACATACCCAGGCCGATGATCGTCCACCCCAGATACCAAAGCACCAGGCCGTGGCTGATCGCCAGCACCGCCTGACCGGCCGCGATCACCAGGATGCTCGCGAGCAGGGCGCCGCGCCCCCCGTGGTGGTCGATCCATTTGCCGACTCGCGGGGCACACGCCCCGGTGACCAGCAACGCCCAGGAGAACGCCCCCAGCACGGCGAAGCCCGACTGACCGAACGACGCGGCCACCGGCGCGGCGACAATTGCCGGAAGGTAGAACGTCGTTCCCCAGGATATCGTTTGGTTGATCCCCAGGACGGCGCCGAGGCGAAAGCTTGTGCTGAACATCCGATGCAGCTTCGGATGGATCAGGCCGGGAGACAACCCGAGCACGCCTGCCGGACGCAGGGTGGCGGAGGCGGGGAGGGGCGTCAGCCGCGCCGGCGGTATGCCC
>DAIEHR010000129.1 GCA_027353465.1 Acetobacteraceae bacterium
CGAGGAAGTCGAAGCCGTCGGCGGCCACATCAACGCCTACACCGCGCGCGAGCAGACCGCCTACTACGTCAAGATGCTGAAGGAGGACACCGCGCTGGGGTTCGACATCCTCGGCGACATCCTGACCCATTCGGTCTTCGAGCCGGAGGAGCTGGAGCGTGAGCGTGGCGTGATCCTGCAGGAGATCGGACAGGCCAACGACACCCCGGACGACATCATCTTCGACCATTTCCAGACCACCGCCTATCCCTCCCAGTCGCTCGGACGCCCTGTCCTGGGGTCAGAGGACGGCATTCGCAACATGGCAAGGTCGGTGCTGACCGGCTACATGCGGCGCAACTACACCAACAATAATGTCGTCGTCGCCGCCACCGGCAAACTGCGGCACGAGGAAATCCTCGATCTGGTGCAAAAACACTTCGGTGACCTGCCCGGCGATGCCCCGCCGCCGTCCGAACTGTCCACCTACACCGGCGGCGAGTTCCGCGAGGAGCGCGACCTGGACCAGGTCCATGTGGTGCTGGGTTTCCCCTCGGTCGGCTATGCCGATCCGGATTACTATCCCACGGTGCTGCTCTCCACCCTGCTGGGCGGCGGCATGTCGTCGCGACTGTTCCAGGAAATCCGCGAGAAGCGGGGGCTGGTCTATTCGATCTACTCGTTCGCCTCGCCATTCAAGGACGGTGGCCTGTTCGGCATCTACGCCGGCACCGGCGAGTCCGAGGCCGCCGAACTGATGCCCGTCATGCTGCATGAGCTTGGCAAGGTCCAAGGCGATATCTCGGAGAAGGAGCTGAACCGAGCACGGGCGCAGTTGAAGGCCAGCCTGCTCATGTCGCAGGAAAGCACCGGCAGCCGGTGCGAGCAATTGGCTCGGCAGATCCAGACCTTCAACCGGGTGATATCCACGGAAGAGACACTGGCCAAGATCAACGCCGTCACCGAGGCCGACATCCGGCGCGCCGCCGCCCGCCATTTCCGGGCCAAGCCGACCCTGGCTACGGTCGGCCCCTCCGGCCAGGTGCCCACGCTGGCGGAAATCGCGGGGATCCTGGCGGCGTGAGGCGTCGTTACTCTGGGTGGGTATCACAGCGGGCGATGTCGCTCTCGCTCATCGCCCTTTTGCGGCGGAATAACGACCTCATATTTCGGCAAACGACATATATGTTATAAATCGTTAACGAATAGGTCGGCATCCTCCGCTAGCAGCAACCTGTCCCTTAGTAGCGCTGCCGTGGCGATCCGGACCGAGTCCGCGTACCTGGTACCGGGATATCGCGCGTCCACAGAACGTCGTGAATCGCCACCGCGCACGGCTTCCGTTACGGCGAAGGATAGAAACGCGCCATCACGATCCGCCAATTCGCCCTGGGGATAGGGCGCCTGATACAAATTCCAGCCAAGGAATGTCCCCTTCGGAACCGCGATATCCGGCAGCCGGATTCCGGCTGCCTCATTCCCATCCACATCCACCTGCGGCACCAGCGCCCGATAGGACGCGGCGGAAGGTGACGGATTGGTCCAATCGCCCAGCGGGCAGACATCGTTCGCCGCATGCGGCGGCACGAAGCCGGGTATTACTGGAAAAGCGACCCGATCCGTCGTCACCAGCGTGCCGTCATCAATCCGGGGCACAAGGCTGTCGGGCGGTAGCCGTCCCGACACGACCCACTCATCCAACGCCACCAACAGCGCCCGGATTGCCGGCATTGGGTCGTGCCAGTTCCGGGGATACAGGCATGGGCCAGGATTACGCGGCATCCCCGCCTTGCCGCCATGCTGTGTCCCGGCCACAAGATAGGTCCGTACGTTCGCCGGGAGTGCGACATCGCGTTCACCTAGCGGATCAGTATGCAAAAGCGAGGCGCCCTTCTGCCAGTATTCCGTCGATGTGTTCGTTTCTATCAACAGCGGATCGGTCACGTCTCCCCGCATCAGCGCGCCCGAGCGACCGGTGATGGGGTCGTCCAGCACGGCCGAGGCGTGCGGAAATTCCACCTCGGGGAAGTCATGGTCCTCGTGCCACGTCCGGGTGCGGAATGGCTGCCCGAACGGGGTATTGTGGAAGACGCGTCCGATGCCCGCGACATGCGTGAATACGCCGTCGAACACGCGCCGGCCGTCCTCGTCGGCGTTGAAGCCCTGCGCGATATGGTCGCGTAAGTAACGACCTGCCTGCGAGATTCCGAACCCCAGGGTGTGGGTCACGGGGCGCCCGAGCAATTCGGTGCCGTGATGCCGTATGGAGCTGACGATATCGCGGGTCGCGGCGAAACCGATCCCCAGCACGCGTGGTTTGGTCGCGGTATAGCGGATTTCATAGATCGAACCGGTCTCGATCACTCCGACCGGCCGTACCGTCCGGTTATCCAGCATCTCCGACACCACCGGAACACGCGGCGCCGTTTGGGTCCGGCGCACCGTGACGGATGCCGGACCGACCGCTTCGTAAGCCAGCTTGAACGCCTCGTGGACGCCCAGGCGTGTGCCGGAGACGAATTCCTCGCGGATCGGCTGGCTGAAACCGTCGATCGCCGGCACCTCCAGGGACAAGCCCGTCGCTTTCGGCGCACCCGGATCCCAGCCGGACCACAACAGCGGAAAACCCAGGCGCAGCGGTAATGCGTTGCCCAGGTCTTCCGGTTTTACCGGGTGATTTCCGGCTGCTCCGGCGCAGAGGTTGTTAAACAGCATGATCCGACCGCGGTTATTCACCTCATACAGCAGCCGGCCGTTGCCCCTTGCCGCGTCCGCCGGCCGCAGCAGGATGAAATCCGACCGATACGCGACCTTTCCGTTCGGATCGCGGGGCGCCTTGTCCAGCAGAGCGATCCCCGTGTTGGCGGGATGCCGAGGGTCCAACAGACCCGACGCCACGCCGTCGATCCGTTCGTACGCCCCTACATCGCCGAACGACGCGCCGCCCACCAACGGCGTTCGGCTTTTGATTTCGAGTTCGGTAATCATGCCCAGTGCAGTTCCGCCTCGCTGCGTTCCTGCAATTCGCGCCTTGTCAGACCTTCGACCATATCCAGCACCATGAAGCCTCGTTCGACGACCTCCAGCACGGCGATGTCCGTATAGACACGTTTCACCGCCCCCTTCGCCGTCAACGGATAGGAACACGCGCGGCGGATACGGGATTCGCCGCTGCCCTTGGTGTTGTGCTCCATCGCCACCCACAGCCGCTTGGCGCCGATTGCCAGGTCCATCGCGCCGCCGACCTGCTTGGTCGGGTCGTCCGCCCTGCGGGCCCAGTTCGCGATGTCGCCATTCTCCGCCACCTCGAACGCGCCCAGGACGCAAAGGTCCAGATGGCCGCCGCGGGCGATGGCGAAGCTGTCGGCATGGTGAACGAACGATCCGCCGGTGCGCAGAGTGATATGTTGCGTCCCGGCATTGACCAGATACGGGTTGATCTTGTCCGCTTCAGGGGCGGGGCCGGCGCCGATCACGCCGTTTTCGGAATGAAAGATCACTTCGCGGTCCACCGGCACATGGTCGGATACGCCGGTTGGAATGCCGATGCCCAGATTGACGAACCAGCCCTCGGGGATATCCCGGGCGATGCGTGCCGCGATGCCGGCGCGGTCCAGCGGTTTGAATGTCATGGCGATTTCTCTCAAGCTGGGATGTGGACGACGCGATGCACGAACACGCCCGGCGTGTGGACGTTGGCAGGCGGGATATCGCCCAGGGCGACGACATGGCGGGTCTGGACCACGGTCAGCTTCGCGGCCATTGCCATGATCGGGTTGTAATTCCGGGCACTTTCACGATGCGTCAGATTGCCCCAGCGATCGGCCTCCCACGCATCCACCAGGGCGACATCGCCGTAAATCGGGTATTCCAGCAGGCAGTTGCGGCCATTGATCACCCTTGTTTCGCGGCCCTCGGCCAGGATCGTGTCGGCACCGGTCGGGGTGTAGAACGCCTGTACGCCGGCGCCGGCGGCGCGGATGCGTTCGGCCAGGGTTCCCTGAGGAACGATCTCCAGTTCCAGCTTGCCGGCGGCGAATTGGCGGCCGGCGACGCTGTCGGCGCGGACGAAACTGCACACCAGCTTGCGCACCCGGCCGGATGCCAGCAGAACGGCGGTCGGTCCATCGTCCCGCCCGCCGGAGTTTACGACCAGCGTCAGGTCTTTCGCACCCTGCGCGATCAGGCCTTCCAGCAGGGTTTCCGGCATGCCATTGCCGAAGCCGGGCATCAGGACAACGGAACCGTCCTCGATGCCGGCCAACGCGGCCGCGACATCGGGCACGAACTTATCGATCATAAGTGGTTTCTTTCTTGGACTTTAGAAAAGCGGCACTGGCGTAATAGGAGCGCGGAATGCTGCCGCTGGCAACGCAGCCGGCCTATCGCTCGCGCGGCCCAGCTTCCAGCAGCGCCAGATTCTGCGCTGCGAGGTCCGCTGTCGTGCTGTTCGGGTCCACGCCCCTGGCATGTTCCCAGTCGCTGCGCGCACCCTCGGCGTCGCCCATGCGTTGCCGCAGAATGCCCCGTTCCAGCAGGGCGTCGGCGTTGTCGGGGTCCAGCACCAAGGCGCGCGAGACGTCGGCCTGTGCAAGGTCCAGCTTGTTCATCCGCCGCCGCATCACCGCCCGGGCTACCAGCGCATCGGATCGCGTACCGTCCAGCAAGACCGCGCGGTTTAGATCGGTTACCGCGTCGTCGTAGCGGTTCATGATGCTCTCGGCAGCCGCCCGCATGATGAACAGGTCGGTGTCGTCCGGTGTCAGTGCCAGGGCAGCTGTCGCGTCGTCAGCGGCCTTGTCCGCTTGTCCAACCATAAGCCGAGCCTGCACCGCCTGGCCGAGGAGCAATGCTCGGCCCATGACGGGGGCGCTGCCCTGCTGGGCGAGTTGCTCCAGCATTGCCGCGCCATCGGCGGGTTTGCCGACCGCGATCAGGGCAAGGCCGTGGCAGTGTTGGGCCCCATCGCCGCCGCCGGTCGCTTGCCAGGCCTCGGCGATTGACAAGGCGCTGGCCGGGTCACTGGCCAATGTGGCCAGACATCCCTCATAAGTGGCGCCTTCGGAGATGCGGGGCGGGAACGGGGGAACCGGCAAAGGCGCTTCATCTGGAAGGGAGGCCGTCGAGAGAGTCATCCACCAATAGCCGGCGGCAAGGGCACCGATCAAAGCGACTGAGGCGCAAAACGCTGTTAACCGCCGATCCATCATAAAGAGTAGCTTACGGCAATTTGGTGAAATGAAGGAAGGCATTCTGGCCGATATGGTGTCCGGCCGGCAGGGCACCGAACGGCGGAAACGGCACGCTGCCCAGGGCTGGGTGGAAAATACTGTCGTGGATCAGGATATTACCGCGAATGGCAGGCCAGACGACCGCTGCCAGAATATCCTGGTCAATGTGGTTCGTTTCCATCCGCCAGAACGTGTGCGCGGCCAGCAGGGCGTCCGGGGAAGGCACGATGCAGCCGACTCCGCCCCACATGCCGGCGAGCAGCAGGTCAGTATGGCTGAACCAGTCGCGCATGGCATGGAAATGGAAGCCGGATCGCAGCCAGTCGTCCACGGCGACCCGCTCTTTGACGGTCAGCAGTGAATCCGCGTCGCGAATGAGGAAGCGGCGGACGGACGGATCGGCGGCGGCGCTGAAGCGCCACAGCAATCCTCGGTGCGCCGGAATATCGGTTGGGTTGCCGGCCGGCTGCAATTGAACGCCCAGGCCAGCCAATTCCCGCAGGTAGCCGGGATCGACCGATTGGTCGTGATAGACCCGGATCGTCCATTCCGGGAACAGATGCGGCCGCACACGGGCATTTTCCAACAGCGGCACCTGATAACGCGGCGCATTGCCCCACAACGAATAGGCGATGATGTTGCCGTCCGGCTGGCTGGGATCGAACGGAGGCGGGGGCGTTGGCGGAACCGCGAATACGGGGGACGCAGCGCCGAACCGGCGGTCTTTCGACTCCAGCGCCATGCGGCCGGCGTGCTGGGCCAGCTCCAGGTGTCCCGACTGCATATGGGCCTCGCACAGACAGTCGTGGACGTTGGGGCTGTCGGACCCCAGTTGCAGGGCTTGCTGGCAGGCAGCGATCGCGCTGGCCCAATCGCCGGCGACGAGAAGCAGTACGGCCAGATTTTCCCGGATGGCTGGATTGGCGGGATGACGCGTGGACGCTTCCCGCAGCACAGCGATACCGTCAGCCAACCGGCCCGCCTGATGGTGGATCAGCCCGGCAAACAGGAAGTCATCCGGCGGAGGCGCGCCGGTTGTTCGCCCGGACGCCAGAACCGCTGATTGGAGGTCCGCCGCCTGCGATAGCTGGCCTTGATGGTAAGCGTCACGCGCGGCTTGCCGCAGCGCGTCTAACGCGATGGACGGTTCCTGGCGTGTGTCCAGGAAGCCAGC
Organism: Acetobacteraceae bacterium; assembly: GCA_027353465.1. Classification (GTDB taxonomy): domain Bacteria; phylum Pseudomonadota; class Alphaproteobacteria; order Acetobacterales; family Acetobacteraceae; genus Rhodopila. Next base: position 6,385 of record DAIEHR010000129.1, read on the forward strand.
TTTGCCCTGCCAAGACATGGGCTACCCTGCTTTAGCGGATCGTAACGGTTTCAGCATGCGGTCTGTCATAAGCCGGCATATACACGACTGCCCGGTGTTGGCACCCGGTCAATCGTGTCAGGTCAGGCAGCGGCAAACCGAGGACCGCTCCTGACCCTGAACCCGCGCTCAGGCATCCGTGGGATGCCGCACGCCCGATTTGGATTTTGGCACGCGCGGTATCCGGGATAGGATCTCAGGCCGCGGCTTTCGCCTCCCGCCGGCGGCGATGCAGGATGAACTCGGTATAGCCGTTTGGTTGAGAGCGGCCCTCGAAGATCAGGTCGCAGGCGGCCTTGAACGCTACCCCGTCGAACGTGGGCGCCATTGGCTTGTACAGTGCGTCGCCGGCGTTCTGGCGATCCACGACCAGGGCCATGCGCTTCAGCGCCTCGGTCACCTGATCTCGCGTCACGACGCCGTGGTGCAGCCAGTTGGCGATGTGCTGGGACGAAATCCGCAGCGTCGCACGGTCTTCCATCAGCCCGACATCGTGGATATCCGGCACCTTGGAGCAGCCGACGCCCTGGTCGATCCAGCGCACCACGTAGCCCAGGATGCCCTGGCAGTTGTTGTCCAGCTCCTGCTTCAGGTCGTCGGGTGACCAGTTCTGGCCCTCGGCGAGCGGGATGGTCAGCAGGTCGGTCAGCGCCGCCCGATTGCGGGATGCCAGTTCGGTCTGACGGGCGGCGACATCAACCTGGTGGTAATGCAGCGCATGGAGCGTGGCGGCGGTCGGGGAGGGGACCCAGGCGGTGTTCGCGCCGGCCATCGGATGGCCGATCTTCTGCGCCAGCATGTCCGCCATCCGGTCCGGCGCCGCCCACATGCCCTTGCCGATCTGCGCCTTGCCGCGCAGGCCGCATTCCAGGCCGATATCGACGTTCTGGTCTTCGTAGGCCTTGATCCAGGCGGTGCCGCGCATTTCGTTCTTGCGGATCATCGGGCCAGCTTCGATCGAGGTGTGGATCTCGTCGCCCGTCCGGTCCAGGAACCCGGTGTTGATGAACACCACCCGGGACGAGGCCGCCGCGATACAGGCCTTCAGGTTGGCGGAGGTACGGCGTTCCTCATCCATGATGCCCATCTTCAGCGTGTTCGCTGGCAGGCCGAGAATGGTTTCAACGCGGCCGAACAGGTCGTTGGTCAGCGCCACTTCCTCCGGCCCGTGCATCTTCGGCTTCACGATATAGACCGAACCCGCTCGGCTGTTCTTGATCGGCCCCTTGCTGTTCAGGTCGTGCATCGCGATCAGCGAGGTCACCGCCGCATCCAGGAAGCCTTCCGGGATTTCCGCGCCCGAGGCATCCAGCACCGCGTCGGTGTACATGTGGTGCCCGACATTGCGGATCAGCATCAGGCTGCGGCCGGACAGCCAAACGCTGCCACTGCCCGACGGCTTGGTGTATTGCCGGTCGGCGTTCAGCTTGCGGGTCATCATCTGGCCACCCTTTTCGAAGGTGTCCGCCAGCGTGCCGTTCATCAGGCCCAGCCAGTTGCGATAGGCGAGAACTTTGTCCTCGGCATCAACCGCGGCGATGGAGTCCTCGCAATCCTGGATCGTGGTCAGCGCCGCTTCCATTATCACGTCGGCCACGCCGGCCGGGTCGGTCTTGCCGATGGAGTGGGTGCGGTCGATCACAATTTCGAGATGCAGGCCGTTATGCTTCAGCAGCACGATGGACGGCGCGGCTGCGTCCCCCTGGTAGCCGGCGAACTGGGCGGCATCCTTCAACCCCGTGGTCGCTCCGTCCTTCAGAGTGACCGACAACGCCCCGCCAACAACCGCATAGCCCGTCGCATCGGCATGACTGCCGCTGGCGAGCGGCGCGGCGCCGTCCAAGATTTCCCTGGCCTTGGCAACGACCTTGTCGCCGCGCACCTTGTTGAAGCCCTTGCCGCGCGCCGCGCCGCCGTCGTCCGGGATGGCGTCGGTGCCGTACAATGCATCGTACAGGCTGCCCCAACGGGCGTTGGCTGCGTTCAGCGCATAGCGGGCGTTGGTCACCGGCACCACAAGTTGCGGGCCGGCCAAGGTGGCGATTTCCTGATCGACGTTAGAGGTATTCACGGCCACCGAGGCCGGTTCTTCCACCAGATACCCGATGCCGCGCAGGAAACCGAGATACCCCGCCATATCCGCCGGCTTACCTTTGTTGGCCACATGCCACGTGTCGAGTTGCGCCTGAATGCTGTCGCGCTTGTCCAACAGCGCCTTGCAGCGCGGAGCGAGGTCAGTCAGCAGATTGGCGAACCCGGCCCAAAAAGCGTCGGCTTTGATCGAGGTCCCCGGCAAGGCTTCGCTGTTGACAAAATCGTAAAGTGGCTTGGCGATGCGGATGCCGGATTGCGCGATGTAATCCATCTGGACAGGCTCCTGAGCGGACAAATAGGGCGGAAACCCCGGATATAGGATGGAAACCAGCGCCGGTGCCAGCCCCGGCGGGACCGCAACGGCCTGAAGCTGGATCATCCTCAGTAAAAAATTCAGCTATGATCCCGTGCTTGACACCGGCCGGCGACACACAATGTCACCTGTGTGGATGACGGCTAGGCCTCATCCGCGTGACGTTTCCCCCCCAAACTTAAGCGGCGCTTTCGGGCGCCGTTTTTTTGTGCGTGACGGTGTCGCACCCGGCATGGCGATGGTCGCCGTCGCCGTCGAGGAGGATACGCGGTCAACCGCGCGGATGGGTTTTGCGCCAGACCGCCAGCAGCGCGGTGTCATCCACGGCGGTATAGCGCTGTGTGGTGGACAGGCTGGCATGGCCCAGCAGATCCTGGATCGAGCGCAAATCGCTGCCGCTGGCCAGCAGATGGGTCGCGAAGGAGTGCCGCAGGGCATGCGGTGTCGCATGCTCCGGCAGGCCAGCCAGCCGCCGGTAGGTGCGTAGCACCTTCTGTGCGACCGCCGGGTCCAGCCGCTTACCCCTTGCCCCCAGGAACAACGCGCTGGCGGGTTGCTTATCTGGGTGGAAGGCCAGCCAAGCCTCCATCGCCTGCTGTACCGCCGGCAGTACCGGCACGACCCTGGTCTTGGAGCCTTTGCCAGTAACCGTCAGCGACAGGTTGGTGCGTAGCCCCGTGGCATCACGGACATTCAAGCTCAGTGCTTCGGCGATCCGCAGGCCGCTGCCATACAATAGCGAGAAGAACGCGATGTCGCGCGCCTGCATCGCGGGATCGTCGGTCATGTCGCTGACGTGTTCGGTCACATCCAGCGCCTGATCGACCGTTAAGGCGCGAGGCAGGGCTGGGCGGGCGCGGGCGGTCGCCACCAGCCGAACCGCGGCGACATCAACGCCGTGCCGCCGGCTGAGATATCGAAAGAACCCTCGCAGCGCCGAAAGATGCTGCGCGCGCGATGATGCCACCAGCTTTGCGTTGGCCAGCGAGGCCAACCATGCCCGGATATCGGCCGCCCGCAATCCGGCCAGGGCCGCGAGGTCCGGCTCGGCACCAAGGTGATGGGTCAGGAAGCCAAGGAAACCGGCCAGCGCGTGGCTGTAGGCATCTATTGTGTTGGCCGCCGCGTGGCGTTCCTGCTCCAGCCAGGCGAGATAGGCTGTGCGGGCGGCCTCGCCGGTCATCGCGGGGATCGCGGCGGGCGGCGTTGACGCGGCGAGGACGGCGGATGGTTTGCGGCGGGCCATCAGGCGGAACCGATGCGGACCGACGCGGTTTGGGCTGGTGGCGGGCTACACGAAGTGTTCGAGGGAAGCCGCTGGTCTGACACCGCCTGGGCGGGCGGAGGCCCTTTCCCATCCGTCCTGACCGGGCGCAGCCCCGGCCATGACGATGAAAGGGAGGGGCCATTTTTAGCCAATATGCTTTCATATTCCTCGTCGGGCATCTGCCTCACCGGCGGGACGGAACGGCCGGCGACTCCCCGCCCTGATCTAACGCCCGAGGGGCCTGCGCCTGCCATGACGGTCGCTACCGACCGTGCGTCCATCGAAGCTGTTATTTCGCCGCGGTCGCCGCAGCCGGTCAAACCGGCCGGTCCCCAGCCACCGTCACGCGAAACCCCGACCGCGTATGCGGCCAGTAATCCCACATCGCGCGGTGCTGGACACAGCGGTTGTCCCAGAACGCCACCGCATTCTCGGTCCAGCGGAAGCGGCACTGGAACAGCGGATTTTCCGCGTGATCGTACAAATATTCCAGGATTGCCGTGCTCTCGTCACGCGGCACGCCGAGCAAATGCCGCGTGAAGCCTCTGTTGACGTACAGAGCTTTACGCCCGGTGACCGGATGGGTGCGGATCACCGGGTGCTCCGCGCGCGGATACACTGGCTTATCCGCGACCCCCAGGTTCCGGTAAGTGCCGCGATAGACCTCCTCGCCGTCATGCACCGCGGTCATACCGTCGAGATACGCCTTCATCCGAACCGACAGCGCCTCATACGCCGCGTACATGCTGGCAAACAACGTGTCACCGCCGTTGGGCGGGCACTGCTTGATGTAAAGGATGCTGCCCATCGGCGGTTCCGGATCGCAGGAGACGTCGCTGTGCCAGCCTTCGCCGTTGGCCCGCGGGCTGTCCTTGTCCGCGCGGATGATCATCAGTTCCGGATGTCCCGGCGCATGCGGCGCGGCGGGATGGATATGCAGGTTGCCGAAATTGCGCCCGAACGAAAGATGCTGTTCCGGCGTCAGGTTTTGGTTACGGAAGAAGATCACCGCATTTTCCGCCAGCGCGCGGTGGATTTCATCCATCTGATGGTTCGGCAGTGGCGCTGACAGATCGACGCCGCCGATTTCGGCCCCGATGATCGGCGTAAGCTTATCGATCGTGATGGTTTCATACGGCGCCGACCCGTCCGGATTATGCCGGTACCTGGGACCGTTGTTGCCGCGCAGTACGCTCATGTCACCGAACCCTTTCGCGTTGGAATGTTGGCGCGGATCATCGGCCCGGGGTGGGTGAACCGCAAGCGGGGCTTGAATATGCAACCATAAGGTTGCATATTGTCGGCATGAGCATGGACGCTGTCTTCAAAGCCCTGGCCGACCCAATCCGACGGCAACTCCTGGACAGTCTTCGTGCCCGTAACGGACAGACTTTGAACGAACTATGCGACGGCCAGGGAATCACGCGGCAAGCCGTCACGAAGCACCTGGCCATCCTGGAGGATGCGAACCTCGTCGCGACTCTGAAACGAGGGCGCCAGAAGCTGCACTACCTGAACGCCGTCCCGATCCACGAGATCGGCGAACGGTGGATAAGCAAATTCGATCGAACAAAGTTGCAAGCGTTGCACACCCTGAAGCAAGAACTGGAAGGAAAAGACCGATGAACGATGATAGATTCGTCTATGTAACATACATCCGGACGACTCCCGACAAGCTTTGGGAGGCGCTGACCACGCCGGAATTCACCCGGCGCTACTGGTTCGGGGTCAGCCTGGAGAGCGATTGGACGCTGGGTGCGTCCTGGAAACTGGTGTTTCAGGACGGCCGGATCGCCGATGCCGGGGAGGTGCTGGAAATCGACCCGCCCCGGCGCCTGGTGCTGAGCTGGCGCCACGAATTGCGCCCGGACCTGCATGCGGAAGGTTTCGCCAAAGCGACGTTCGATCTGGAACCACAGGAGGAACTGGTGAAGCTGACAGTGGTGCATGAGATCGATCGGCAGGGATCGAAGCTGATCGAGGCTGTGTCCGGCGGTTGGCCGATGATCCTGTCCAGCCTGAAAAGCCTGCTGGAGACAGGCGCCGCTCACCCAAGAACAGGGCAGGCACCGAAGGCTGCCTGATCCGTATTGGTCCCGATCCGCCAGGCTGGCTAAGCTGCCGAACGGATCGGAGGCCACCATGTCTGACTACGATGTCATCGTCGCCGGGGGCGGCAGCGCCGGGGTTGCCGCGGCGATCGGCAGCGCCCGGGCCGGCGCCCGCACGGCGCTGATAGAACGCGCTGGCTGCCTGGGCGGCGCTTCCACCATGCGCAACGTGCTGACCTATTGCGGGCTGTACACGCTGGGCGACGAAACCCGGCAGGCGGTGCTGGGCGTCGCCGAGGAGGTGATGACCCGGCTTCGGGCCTTGGGCGCGGTGACCGCCCCGTTCCGGCACCGTGGTGTCTTCGTGGTGTTCGATCCCGAGGCGGTGAAATACACGCTGGACGCGCTGTGCGCCGAGGCCGGTGTCGATGTCCTGCTGCATGCGTTCATCACCGGGGCAGGGCGCGACGGCGACCATGCAGCGGACGTGTCGTTCCACGACCACGCCGGCGTCCATACGATCGCGGCGAAAGCGTTTGTGGATGCGACCGGCGAGTGCGATCTGGCGGCCTTGGCGAGCGCGTCCACTCGTTACGGGAACAACGGCGCGGTGAACCTGGGTACGCTGGGGATGCGGTTCGGCGGCATTGCCCCGGACGTGCGCGTGGCACTGCCGGCATTCGAGGCTGCGATCAAGGACGCCAAAGCCCGTGGAGCGGGGCCTCTGACCAAGGAAACCAGCGTACTGGTGCGCCTGCCGCTGTCGGGCGACCTGTGCTGCTATATGGCGTCCGAGGACTACGATCCGCGCGATGTCCGAGGCTACAGCCTGGCGGAGGCCGGCGGACGGCGGCAGGCGCGGGCTTATCTGGATGTGCTGCGCTCGCTGCCAGGATGCGAGAACGCGTATCTCGTTTCAACTGGACCGGACTTCGGCACTCGGGAATCCCGCCATATCGATGCTGTCGAGCAACTGACCTGGGACCGCATCGCGGACCGGCGGCCATTGGCGGACAGTATCGCGCTGGGTGCCTGGGGTGTGGAGTGGCACGACCGGGAAACCTATGCCAGCAGCTTCGGGTTGCCGCCGGAGGGCGGCGCCTATGAAATTCCGTTACGCTGCCTGATGAGCCGCAACACGCCAAACCTGTTTGCCGCCGGCCGCACGGTCGATGGGGACCGGCGGGCGGGGGCCAGTGTGCGGGTGATGGGCACCGCGTTCGCCACCGGACAGGCGGCCGGGGTTGCCGCGGCGTTGTATGCGCGCACCGGTTCGGCGGATGCCAGCCTGGTGCGTTCGGTCCTGCGCGGGCAGGGCGCGCTGATCAACGCGGCGGAGCTCGGGGCAATGCCGGTCGTTGAAACACGGCAGGCTTAGGGATCAACCGCCGACGCCGGCCAGGCTCCTCAGCACCGATTCGGTATCCGCGCCAAGGCAAGGCGCCGGCCCGGTGGCGCGTCCGAATGAGGCGATCCACGGCAGGCCTGGCAACACCCCGGTTCCGTATTCATCCCAAAAACCGCGTGCGCGCAGGTGCGGACACGTAACAAGGTCCGTTGATCGGGCAAGGGGCGTGGCTCCTGCTGCCAGCCATTCGTCGTCTCCGGGGCCTCGGGTTACCGAACCGGACGGTCGCGGCGGAATACCGAGCAGGGGTCCGGCCATGGTCCAGAGCATGGCCTCGATCATCGAGAAATCCACCCGAACCACATCGCCGGAGCGGCGGCGCCACACCCCGGCGGCGGCGATGAACGCCAGCATCAGCCCGCACATCGGGTCCAGCCACTCCATCCCCACCCGGGGTGGTATGCCAGGGTGGCGATTCAGTCCGGCAAACCCGGTAAAGCATTGCAGCAGCGTGCCATAAGCGACCGCCCGGGCGTCCGGCCCGGTGCGGCCCGCCCCTGACGCCGACACGTAGATCAGGTTCGGGTTGACTGCTCGCAATGCTTCCGCGCCCAGGCCGAGGCGATCCATCACTCCGGTCGCGAAGTTTTCGACCAGAACGTCGGATCGGGCGGCCAGCGCCTTGGCGGCGGCGATGGATGCGGGCTGTTTCAGGTCCAGCACGATGGCCTTCTTGGCCTGCCCCAGAACGGTGTGCAGTTCCGACGCGCGTCCGGGATCGCCGCTTCCCGGAGCCTCGATTTTGATGACGTCCGCGCCCATCGCCGCCATGTAGCGGGTCGCTGTCGGCCCGGCGATCACCCAACTGAAATCCAGCACGCGGATGCCCGACAGCGGCAACGGGCCGCCACCAGCCGCAACCGGTTCGCCCCTGGTCAGGCGAAGCCCGAACGGATGGCTGGGCAGGCGTACGGCCTGTCCGGCCACCTGGACAGTCCGAAAGAAGTCCCGGTGCCTCAACTGCGGGGAGTCCAGATGTTCGGCCGGCTCGCACAGCGGAAAGCTAGGCACATGGGCGGCCTGGGCGGTCGCCGCGATCCAGGACTTGGTCTTGCCGCGACTCCATGCCGACATCAGCGCATGCAGCGCATCCCAGTTGGCGACACGGTCTTTCTTGGTGGCGAACCGAGGCTCCGATCCCCAGTCAGGCGACCCCATCGCCTGCAGCCACGCCGCCCATTGCCGGTCCTCGCGCGGGGAGATCGCGGCATAGCCGTCGCTGGCCGGCAGGATGCACACCGTCGCGCCATTGCCGTCGCCGATGCGCTTGCGGGACCAGCTTTTGCCCGTCTGCCCCGCCCGAGCCAGTTCGGTGATCGCCAGCGTTGCCAGCGCCTCGTGCATCGACACATCGACGACGGCGCCATTGCCCAGCAGCGCCGCGTGCATCCCGGCGCAGGCCGCGGCGATGCCGGACACGAACGCCGATTGCTCGCCGGCCGGGGCCATCGGCGGTTCGGACAAATCGTCGATCTGCCCGGTCAGCATCCGGGCGATACCGCTGGCGAAGCACAGCGTCAGGTCGGTGGCCGGCTCCTCCGCCCGCGGGCCGGTCTGCCCGAACGGAGAAATCAGCACGATCGCGGCGGTTGGGTTGCGGCGGCGCAACGTGTGAACATCGCGTCCGGAGCGCAAAAGAGTGGCCGGGCTGCCTTGGCAGACGATCAGATCGGCGGTTTCCAGCCTGCCGGATTGCGCGCCGTGGTTCAGATAGGCGTCCAGCGGGGTGGAAAGCTCGGGATCGATACGAACGACCGACGCGCCGACGTCCGCGAACAACCGCCCGCACACCGAAGCCGCCCGGCCTGGCCCGACCTGCGCCACCCGAAAACCCTGCAACACCGTCATGCCCGCCGGCTCCCCATCGTCAGCGCGGCAACGATGCACAGAGAGGCGGCGGTTTACAAACCGGCAGGACCGTTGCCACCCTGCCGCCCAGCGAGGACAACCATGCCGACACCTGTCATTCTGGATTGCGACCCCGGCACCGACGACGCGCTGGCCATTCTGTTGGCGCTGGCGTCGCCGGAGTTGAACGTGCTGGCCGTGACCGTCGCCGGCGGCAATGTCGGGCTGACGCACACGCTGCGCAACGCGCGGGCGCTGGTGTCGCTGACCGGCCGTGACACGCCGGTTTACGCCGGGGCGGATCGCCCGCTGCTGGGTGCTTTCGTCAGTGAAACGGGCGTTCATGGTCAGGACGGCATCGGCGGCGTGGTTCTGCCCGAAGGCGCGCCGCCGGCCCCTGGTCTGGCCGCCGACGTCATCCGGCGCATCCTGCGCGACTCCGTCGAACCGGTCACGCTGATTGGCATTGGTCCGGCCACCAACCTCGCGCTTGCCTTGACCACGGAACCGGCCCTGGCCGAACGGGTGGCCCGGATCGTGCTGATGAGCGGCGCCTGGGCCGAGGGCAACGTGACCCCAGCCGCCGAATTCAACGCCTGGAGCGATCCCGAGGCGCTGGCGATCCTGCTGGCCTGCGGCCGCCCGGTGGTATTCGCGACGCTGGAACTGACGGCGCAGGCGCTGGTGACGCAGGCTGTCATCGCCGGTTGGCGCGGCCTCGGCGCCGGGCGCTGCCTTCAAGCCGCCTGTGATATCCAGGCGACCGTGCCGGCCTCTCGCAGGTTGGGCGGGGCAGGGGCGCCGTTGCACGACCCATGCGCGGTCGCATGGCTGATACAGCCGGAGTTGTTCACCGCCCGCCCATGTTCCGCCCGGGTGGATCTGGGGCCGGGACCGGGGCGCGGCCGCACCCTGATCGATCGCTGGAACCGCACCGGCGATAAGCTGAACGCCGTCGTCCTGGAAACGCTCGATGCCCCCGGGTTTTTCGACCTGATCGGGGGCCGGCTCGCGCTTTTGCCGTGACCGCGGCACCGTTACTTCACACCGAGGAGATACCGCATGGACCCCAACGCACTGCCCTTCGACGCCGACGCCATGCTGCTTGGCTTACGCCAATGGGTCGAATGCGAAAGCCCGACCTTCGATGCCGGCGCCGTCAACCGGATGATGGATGTCGCCTCCCGCTCGTTGATCCTGGCCGGTGCCCGCATCGAGCGGATCGCCGGCCGTATGGGGCTGGGCGACTGCGTCAGGGCGACGTTCCCGCACCCCACGCCTGATGTGCCCGGGATTCTGGTGATGGGGCATCTGGACACGGT
>DAIEHR010000136.1 GCA_027353465.1 Acetobacteraceae bacterium
GGTCGAAAGCCTGGCCCAGATACTGCGGGCAGCATTGGACGAACGATAAGGGTTCCAGGAACCCTTATCCCTCCGTTGGGATCAGACGATCTCCATGCCAATCCTGGGCGGCGATTTCAGTGTCTGCAGGATCACGCAATACCGTTCCGTGGTCTGAATCATCCGCTCCAGCTTCGCGCGGTCCGCGTCGCAATCGACATCGAATTTGACCGTCACCTCGGTCAAACCAACCGGCGTGTTTCGATCGACGCCCAGCGTGCCGCGCGCGTCCCACAGCCCCTCGGCGATGACCTTGCCGCTGCGGATGGTAACGCCCATCGCGGTGGCGACGGCCCGTAGCGTCACACCCGCGCAACCGACCAGCGCCTCCAGCAGCATATCGGCCGAACAGGCCTCCTCGCCCGATCCGCCGCCGGCCTTGTGCAGCCCGGCGGTCACCTTGCCGTGCCAGGCGTCCACCGCAACCGCGATCTCGTTCGGATCCAGGCTCCCCTCCGCCCGCGCAACAACCAGCGCGGCCTCCGGCTGGTCGCGGTAAAGCTGCTTCAACGGCGCCTGTTTGGCGCGAAGTTCGTCTGCATTCATGTCTTTATTTCCTTCATTGAACAGGCGGCACGTCCAGGCGGACGACAATACCCTCAAGCTCCGGCGATGGCGCGGGGTAGCGCCGCATCACCAGCGGATCGTGGCCCGGCACGATCAGCTCCGGCGAGGCCGCGTGCGCCCGCAGCGTATCGAATCCTTCCAGCATGTCGTCGAGATGCAGCGCGGTGGTGAACGGACGGTAGGATTCCATATTCTCATAGAAATGCGTCACATCGGATGCCAGCACAACCACACCGCGCCGCGTGTTCACCTTCACGAATTGCAGCCCGGCGGAATGGCCCCCGGTCGGCACCAGACTGATGCCCGGCAGCATTTCGGCGGGACCATTGTAATACTGTACCCGCCCGTCGAAGTTCAGCCGCACGATGCCGCAGACGTCATCGGGTTCGAAGCTTCGCGCCAACTGGCGATAACGCATATGCCGGCCGACCGCGTAATGCATCTCCGGCTCCTGCAGATGAAACCGGGCCTTGGGGAATTTATGAAAATTGCCGACGTGATCGTAGTGCATATGGGTCAGAATGACATCTTCAACGGTCGCCGGATCGACCCCCAGCAGCGACAATGAATCGATCGGGCAACGCTCCAGCGTCCGGCCACGCTTGCCGCCGCTTTCAGCCGTGAAGCCGATATCGATCACCACCGCTCGGTCTGCGTTCTTCGCCACCCAAACGAAATAGTCCATCGGCATCGGGCCGTCATGCGGATCGCCGCCGATAAAATGCTCATGCCGTTGCGCCTGGCGGGTGGCATACCGCAAGGCAAACAGTTCGTATTCAGCAGTCATGGCTTAGATGCTTTCCTGGTGGGCCGTGATGTCGGGCATCACATGTCTGGTGAACAAATCGATGGAGTGCAGCGCTTCGTCGCCGGTAATGTCACCGAAGGCAAAGCGGCACAGCAGATAATTCAGGCCGGCGTCATCGACGGTGCGTTGCAGAAAGTCGCGGACCTTGTCCGGTGTGCCGGCAACCGCCCTGCCCTGCGCTTCCGCGTCCTCATACCGTTCCGGAAAGATCGCATGCGCGACCGGCATCATGTCGTTTTCAATCCACAGCTTCAGAAAGCTGGTACGCCATTTGTCATAGCCTCGGCGCGCGATCTCCAGGGCTTCTTTCTCGGTCTCCGCCACCACGACATGCCGGCCCACGCCCATCAGCGGCAGCTCCGCGGGATCGTTGCCCAAGGCATCCCATTCGGCGCGATAGCGATCCGTCAGCGCCCGCATCCCGGCACCTGGCAGATTGCCGACGATGTTGACCCGGTTCTGGGCAGCCCACGGAATCGCCTCCACTCGGCCTAATCCGTACCAAAGCGGCGGATGCGGAGTCTGGAACGGCGTCATCTCCATCGGCACGTCGCGATAGGTGTAGTGTTTGCCTTCGAAGTTCAGCCGTGGATTGGTCATGCCGCTCAGCAGTATTTCCAGGGCTTCGGCATACATCGACGGCGTCTGTTCCGGGTCCAGACCGTAATACCGCAGCTCGATCGGCGATATCCCGCGCCCGACGCCCAGCATCAGCCGGCCGCCGCTCATCTGATCCAGCATGCAGATTTCTTCCAGCAGCTTGATCGGGTGATACAGCGGCAACAGATACACCAGCGGCCCGAACCGCAACCGTTTGGTGCGCTGCGCCACAGCAGCCAGCCACACACCCGGCGACGGCGCGACACCCAGCGGAGTCGCATGGTGTTCCGCCACATGGTACCCGTAGAAGCCGGCTTTGTCGTAAGCCTCGACCAGCTTCAGCCGTTCCTCGTAGAACCGGTGCAACGGCGCAAGGCCTCGATCCATGTGGTCGAAAATACCCAGTTTCATGATGTGCGGCCCCCTTCCGGTTCAGAGGGACCGTGGCGAAATAGCCGCCCGAATGGACGCACCCCAGTGGAGCCCGTCGTGGCGGATGCAGGCCCGCCATCCACGGCTTTTTCCAGACGATTCGTTTGTTTCGTCACAAGCCCAGAGCGGAAGACCTGTCGTTGGGCCGCGGCAGGCCCCCTCGGAATCCCCTCTTGGCGCGACATGGTCGTCATTTCCGACGTTTCCCCTTCAAGAAGGGGATTCGTATTCGCGGGTATCGGGCTTGTCCAGGCCGGCGCCCGCTAGCCGCTTGCGCAGGAAATAGCGCGTCTGCCCGTTCGGGTAATCTTCCAGCGCGCCGAACACACTATAGCCAAGCCCTTGGTAAAACCCCTTGGCCTGGAAGGTGTCCAACCAGACCGAGTGACAACCCCCGGCGGCCGCATGCTGTTCAGCGCGCGCCATCAGCATCGCCCCCGCCCCCTTGCCCCGCAGGTCCGCATGGACCCAGACCGCGTCGATAAACAGCCATCCCCAGGACATCACGCCGCTCAGGCCACCAGCCAGAAGGCCAGACCCGTCGCGCAGTTCCAGCGCAAAACGGCTGGAGGCAAATGGCACCGTCTGGTTGTGAAACGCATTGATCGCCTGCCCCAGACCGGCACGCAACGTACCCGGCGGGTCTGTATCCAGCGTCAGGTGGAAGCCATCCGGAACCGGTGGCAGTTCGGGCATCGTCATCGCGATTGATAACACTCCGGCATTATGCTTGTTGCGGCTCAACCGTTCGCGATAGGCTGTTCCATTCATGTGCCAGCAATGTACCCCCGCTGGCGACAACCGCCCGCAATTGACGCGCCGATCATTCCACAAGGGGGTGCTGGCCGCCAGCATCGCCGACCCCGTCGCCGCCAACTGCCTGACTGAACCGGCCGAGGCGATGATCGAACCGCACATGCGGCTGGTCGTGCCCCCGGGCCGGCCGCGCACGGTTGCGTTGACGCTGGACGCCTGCTCCGGCGCCACCGATATGCGGATCGTGGGCACCTTGATCGGCCTGTCGGTTCCGGCGACGATTTTCGTCACCGGACTGTGGATCAGGAACAACCCTGGGCCCCTGTCGCTGTTCCTGAGCCGGCCCGATCTGTTCGCGCTGGAAAACCACGGTGAAAAGCATCTGCCTCCGATCCTGGGCAACCGTAAGATCTACGGGCTGCCGGTTGCCGGAACCATGGCTGCGATCAATCGCGAAGTGGAACGGGGCGCCGACGCCCTGGTTGCCGCCGGCGGCCGCGCCCCGCACTGGTATCGCGGCGCGGCGGCCAAGTACAGCCCGGCCGTGGTCGCGCCGATCGAGGCGATCGGCTATCGGATCGCCGGTTATTCGCTCAGCGCCGATCAGGGCGCTTCGTTGCCAGCGAGATCGGTTGCCCACCGCATGGCATCCGCACTCAGCGGCGACGTGATCATTGCCCACGTCAACCAGCCGCTGCGGCCCAGCGGCGCTGGAGTGGCCGCCGGGGTGACGGCGCTGCATTCGGCCGGGGCGGTTTTTGTCGGGCTGGACGCCCTGCCCGTGGCCGGGCTGAACTGCGAGGAGCGGCGCGTGCCCGTCGCCTGAAGGCCGCTACTTCTTCTCCGGCAGCGGAATACCGGTCAGGGCTTCCCAGACCCGGATCACATAGGAATCGTCCTTCAACCCCTGCCCGTTCGCCGCCGCCGCCAGGAACAACTGGTGCGCCGACGCCGCCATCGGCAATGGGAAGGTCAACGCCCGAGCCTGGTCGAGCACGATGCCGAGGTCTTTGACGAAGATGTTGACGGCGGAGGATGGCGTGTCATCCCCGGACAGGATGTGTGGGACGCGATTCTGCCACATCCAGGAACTGCCGGCGGATTCCGAGATCACTTTGAACAGCGTCTCCGGGTCCGCGCCCGCGCGGATTCCCAGCGCCAGTGCCTCGGCGGCGGTGGCGATATGAACGCCGGCCAGCAGTTGATTGACCATTTTGACGGTGCTGCCGACGCCGATTTCAGCCCCCAGGCGCCAGACCTTGGTGGAGATCGCGTTCAGCACCGGATCGGCCTTGTCGAAGGCCGCATCCGAACCGGACCCCATCACCGTCATGGTGCCGGCCTTGGCGCCGGTCGAACCGCCGGACACCGGGCTGTCCAGCATCAGGAACCCGGCATCCTCGATTTTCTTGCCCAGGGCTTTCGCCGCTTCGGGGGCGATGGTGGCGCAGCACAGCACGACCGCGCCCTTTTCCATGTGGGGCAGGCAGCCTTTATCGCCGAACAGCACCTGTTCGGTTTGCGCGGCGTTGATGACGAAGACGACGATCGCTTCCAGGTCCGTCGGCAACGCATCGGCCGACACCACGGCCTTGCCCCCCTCGGCCACGAAAGCGGATCGGGTTTCCTCCCGTGGTTCACAGCCAGTGACGTCGTGGCCCTTATGCAGCAGGTTAAGGGCGGCCCCCATGCCCATGTTGCCGAGCCCGATGACGCCAACTTTCATATGCTGCTTCCCTTCAGGTTCCAAAGCGACCGACGGCCGACCCGCGTTGAATTAGCCCTTCAGAGAGCGAAGCGATAGCGCCTCCGATGACAGAACGGTCACGACAAAAGACGGTTGGCGGACTGTGGAAGACCGCCCGCCAACCGCCGCGGTCGTGCGGCCTTAACGGGCGTAGGTTCCGGTATAGGTCCCCTGCGCGACGATATGGCCGCGCGTGGAAAAGGACAGGAAGGCCCCTGTTGAACCGGCGGTGAAACCTTGCACGATGGGAATGTCCAGCGCGCTGATGGTGATTTTGTAGTGATGGGGCTTGTCACCCGTCGGCGGGCACGGCCCCTGGTAGCCGGCGAGACCGTAATCCGTCAGTCCGGCGACCGCCCCGGCCGGCAGGGCGGCACCCGCGGCAAGGCTGGTGACCGATGCCGGAACATTGGCGACCGTCCAATGCCAGAATCCAACGCCGGTTGGCGCGTCGGGATCGAACTCGGTGATCACGAAGCTTTTCGTGCTGGCGGGGGCACCGGTCCAACGCAGGTCCGGCGAGACATTGCCGCCGCCGCACCCGGCAAACGCGACGCTGGCAGGCTGTGGGGCGCCGGGCGCGAAGGTGGAGCTGGCTATGTGCAATTTCGGCAGGTTCGCCGGTGTCCCCGGTTGCCGGAGTGTTTGAGCATGCGCGGCGGTCGAGGCGACGGCAGCGATGGCGACGGGAAGTATAAAGCGACGCATGAACAAGCCCCCTGTGCGATGGTTTCTTGATTAAGACCGACGCCCCAGACCAGGCGAAGGGGCGCCATCATCCATCAAGCTCGTCCCGCCGCCAAGACCTGTTACACCGCCGAAACTGGCCGCTGGTATCAGATATGTCGCGCCGTCGGGTCCAGACCGAGGAAATATTGGCCACAGACCTCGATATGGCCGGTCCGCCCCTGAACCTGCTGGGCGGATGCGTGGATGTCGCGCATTTTGCGCTCAAACAGATTGCTGGTGAAAATGGCCGTCGAGCCCGCCTCATGATAGGCGAATTCGGCGACCTCCTTCGCGCGACGGATGGCCGTGGTGGTTGCCAGACGCATCAGCACGCGGTCCTCCGTGGCAAGTTCCCCGGTGCGCTGGATGCCATCCCAGGCGTCGCCGATCGTTTCCAAAACGAATGCTCGGGCGGAACGCAGCTTCGCCTCGTTTTCCGCGACCAGATGGTGCATCACCGGGCTATCGCGCAGCGTGCGCGCTGTGTGCGACGGCTTCTTGTTCCGCGCCAGGTCCTTCAACCCATCCAGCATGCCGCGGGCGATGCCCATCGACACCGCGGCGAACCCGCAGGAATAGGCGCTGGTGGTGGTGAAGCGAAAGAACGGGTCGTCGATCCGGCGTTCGGCGGCGATATCGCGGCGCACGGTGAATGCCTCGGGGACGAAGACATCGGTCAGCGTATAAGTATCGCTACCTGTGCCGCGCAGGCCGACAACATCCCAACTGCTGATCCAGTTCAACTGATCCTGGCGCAGCAGCATGGTGCGTTCGATCAGCGCCCCATCTTTGTTCTTCAGCAAAGATCCATCCGGCAGTTCAACATGGCAATGGGCGCCCATCCACGTCGCATGGTGACCGCCGCTGCCGAAGCCCCATTTACCTGTGACGCGGTAGCCACCGGGCACGACCTTGGCGCGCCCCTCCAACTGGAAGCCCCAGGCCAGAACACCGTTCGGATCGTCACCCCAGATTTCCCGGGCAACTGGCGCATCGACATAGGCCGCGGCCATCGAACACCCGCTGGCCTGACCAACGCACCAGGCAGTGGAGGCATCGGCCGCTGCAAGGATTTCCATCACTTTCACGAAGGTATCCAGGCCGACGCCGTAGCCGTTCAATTGGCGGGGCAGCAACGTCCGATACAATCCGCGGGCATGCAGTCCTTCGACAACCGGTTGGGTGAGTTGTCCAAGCGCCTCGGTTTTCGGGGCTTCGGCGGCAAGCAGGGGGGCGATGGCCCGCGCCTGCGCGACGGGATCGGGCGGCAGTTCAATCGTGATCGCAACTCTGTTCAAGTCCAGTGCAGCGCTCATGGCCGTTTCCCTTGGCGTTTGCCGTTCGTAAAGCCGATAACGATTCAGCCGGCTGGCACCAGTGTCAATGGCTGACTACTGATCAAGGTTGATCAGACCGCGTTGCCCTCAGTTCGCGCGAACCTGCATGTAGGCACTGCCCGGAAGCCCGGGCTGATCCGGCGTAGTGCCGAAACTGATGCTCAGCCTGCCGCTGTTCAGGTCGGCCGAGGTGAAGCCGACCAGCGTAAAGTCCGTCGCCGGCTTGTTCGCCGCCGCCACCGACAACGTCAGGCCCGTGTTGCCCGCGGCCCCTTGCCCGTCCAGCCATGTCAGCGCGAAATTCTGGGCGGTTACGCCCCATACCGTTACCGCGTCGCCGGCGTGGAACCCGGCGATCGTTGACCAGATTGCGCTGGTCGCCGACCGGTCATCGACGAAGAACGTGTCGTCGCCCGATCCGCCGGTCAGGAAGTTCGATCCCCGGCCTCCGTCCACCACGTTGTTGCCGCCGCCCTTGGAAACATCGATAGCGTCGTTGCCGCTGCCGGATGCGATAAACCAGTTCGGGGTCGTGGTCGTGATGTTCAGGCCATCGTTCGTCGCGGCAATGTATTGATTTTTCAGCCCCGGGACAGGCCCTGTATAGGGCTGGACAAGCGGGCCGACCGGCTGGCCCGTTGTCGTGTCGGTGACCCCAATCCCGGGGTCCACGGGCTGAACCGACGCGACCGGCAACGAGCCGCTGCCATTGTTGGTCGTCAAGGTCACGGTGTTGGTTTGGGTATCATCGGTGGCGAAGACCATGGTCGGGCTGCTGACATGAAGGTCGGCTACTTTAGCCGTTCCGTCGAACAGCAATACTTCGGTGACCGAACCGCCACTGGTGTTGACCACCTCGCTGGTCGCCTGGGTGGCGCGAAGGATGATCGTGCTGGACGCGTCCATCGCAATCGGTGCCAGGAACGACAGCCCCCCTGGCGGTCCAAATGTTCCAGGGCCGCCCCCCTGGCCGCCAATATACAGGTTCGATGCGTTAAGCTGGATTGTATTGCCAGCGGCCGACTCTTGGATGTTCAACGTGCTTCCGTTAGCCGCGACGATGGCGCCGTTGCCATCCAGCATGCCGATATCGATCGTGGAGCCGGTCACGGTCATAGCGCCATTGTTCTGAACCGGGCCGTATATGGGCCGGGGCGCGCGATAGGCCCCAAGCGTTTCCAGCGTTGCGCCTTGGGTCAGGCTGCTGTTCCCGTCGATCACCAGCAAGGCGACATCCGTGCTGATCAGAATCTTGGTGCCCGCGGCCTGGGCGCCGGTTGTGATGATCTGGGCCGTGGATTGCGGTGCGGCGGCGGCGCCGTTGGAAGCCGTCAAGGCGCCGATGTTGATGATCGCGAAATTGCCCGCGGTGTTGCCGATATAAAAGGTACCAGTAACCGGGTTGACCGGCGTGCCCGCGGGCGGCCCCCACGTATCGCTCGGCGAAGCCTTGCTCCACCACAGGCCCTGGGTGTTTTCCTGCCAGACCTGGCCATTTTCATAGGCCAATTCGATGACATTCGCGGTGGAGGGATCGACCACGCCGTTGACCACCACCTGCCCGTTGGCGATCCGCCAAGTATTGCCGTTAACATCGGTGATCGAAACGGCTGGACCGCCCGATGCGGCGCCAATGACGGTCCCGTTTGCCGAGGCCTGAACCGGCAGCGTGGGATTGGTGGTTATGCCAGCGGGAGGTTCCCAGGCAGCGCCGGGAGCCGCTTTGCTCCACCACAGGCCCTGGTTATTGGACTGCCAGACCAGGCCGTTGACATAAGCCAACTCACCCACGTGGCTGGTTGTGGTGTCCGCGGCCCCGTTTATCGTGACCTGACCTGCACTGTTGATGCTCCAGACATTGCCGGAGGCGTCGATTATCGTGCCGGAACTACCGTAGATAACCGTGTTGTTAGCACTTTGCACCATACGTCCCCACCCCGCACCGTCGGGGCGATATTCGTCAGTCGGCACAAATAAAGCCAGTCGTGGTCCGTCAACAAATCCGTATGGAACCGGATTTCCACTATTATTAATTTACTTCATATAAGCTATAGTTCCGGTCACGAACAATATTGCCGGCGGCGACCCCGACGCCTTACCGCCCGCCACGGAACCGTTCAACCGACGCAACAAGGGCGCGTCTGATGCCAGGTTCCAGTGCGGAGTGTCCGGCATCCGGCACAATCGTCATCCTGGCGTTGCGCCACGCGGCGGCGAGATCGAACGCGCTGACCGCCGGGCAAATCATGTCGTAGCGACCCTGGACGATTTCCGCCGGGATATGGCTGATCCGGTCCATATGTCCCAGCAGACCAGCCGGCGGCAGGAACAGATTATGGGCAAAATAATGCGCCTCGATGCGCGCCAGGCCCAGCGCGGTGCGGTCCTGGGAAAAGCCGTTAACGGTTTCAGGGCTGGGCAGCAGCGTGCTGCATGTACCCTCATAGACAGACCACGCGCGGGCGGCGGGCATGTGGACCGACGGGTCGGGGTCACTCAGGCGACGCAGATAGGAACCCAGCAGGTCCCCGCGTTCGGAGTCCGGCAGAAAACCGGCGAACGCCGCATGGGCTTCGGGGAACACCGCATGCATGCCGCGCAGGAACCAATCGACCTCTGACGCGCGGCCAAGGAACACCCCGCGCAGCACGGCCCCGGCAACGCGATCCGGATGCGCCTGGGCATAAGCCAGCGCGAGGGTGGACCCCCAGGAGCCACCGAACAGCAAGAAGCGCTCAATCGCCAGATGGCGGCGCAGAATTTCGATGTCGGCCACGAGATCGGGTGTGGAGTTGTTTTCCAATCCCCCAAGCGGACGAGAACGCCCAGCACCACGTTGATCGAAAATCACGATGCGCCAGTAGTGCGGATCAAAGAAGCGGCGATGCACCGCCCCCGCGCCGGCCCCCGGCCCGCCGTGCAGAAACAGCACGGGCCGGCCGTTCGGGTTGCCCGCCTGTTCCCAATACATCACATGCCCGCCGGACAGCGGCAGATAGCCGGTCTCAAACGGGCCGATTTCGGGAAAGAGATCACCGCGGGGCATTGCCACCGGATGCTACAGCCAACGGCGGTGCTGGGAAACAAGTGTTTGCGCCTGTTGTGCGGTTCCGCACTTTCCGGCGATAATCGTCCGCAACAAACCTGGGAGGCCGCGACGATGCCTAACCACGACCGCGCCGGCGCAAAGCCGATGACGGGGGCCGAATATCTGGAATCCCTGGACGACGGGCGCGAGGTCTATATCTATGGCGAGCGCGTTGCCAAGGTCACCGAACACCCCGCTTTCCGCAACACCGCGCGCATGATCGCCCGGATGTACGATGCCATGCACGATCCTGTGCGCGGGCCGAAAATCATGGTTCCCACTGACACCGGCAATGGCGGGATGACGCATGCGTTCTTCAAGGCGCCCCGCAACGCCGAGGATCTGATCGCCGGTCGCGATGCCATCGCCGAGTGGGCGAGAGTGACGTATGGCTGGGTCGGACGCTCCCCCGATTACAAGGCGGCGTTCCTGGCAACCCTCGGGGCCAATGCCGACTTCTATGCCCCATACCAGGACAACGCTCGGCGATGGTACACATACAGCCAGGAGCGGGTGCCGTTCATCAACCACGCGATCATTCATCCCCCAGTGGACCGCGACAAGGCACCCGACCAGGTCAGCGACGTGTGCTGCCATGTGGTGCGGGAGACGGATGCCGGGATCGTGGTGTCCGGCGCGAAAGTTGTGGCGACCGGTTCAGTGCTGACGAACTTCACCTTCGTCGCGCATCACGGGCTGATCCCGTTGCAAGACAAGTCCTATGCCGCCGTGTTCATGGTTCCGACCAACGCCCCAGGGATCAAGTTCATCTGCCGCACGTCGTATGAGATGACCGCGACGGCGATGGGCAGCCCGTTCGATTATCCGCTGTCCAGCCGGCTGGACGAGAACGACGCAATCTTCATCATGGATGAAGTCCTGGTGCCGTGGGAGAACGTGTTCGTCTATGGCGATGTGGAAAAGGCCAACAACTTCTTTCCGCGCACCGGATTCCTGCCTCGGTTCGTGGTTCATGGCTGCACGCGGCTGGCGGTGAAGCTGGATTTCATCTCCGGACTGCTATTGAAGGCGGTGGAGGCTTCCGGCACCAAAGACTACCGCGGCGTGCAGGCGAACGTGGGCGAGGTGATCGCCTGGCGGAACCTGTTCTGGGGACTGTCGGACGCGATGGTGCGCGATCCCAAGCCCTGGGTCGGGGGGTACGTGCAGCCGAACATGGACCCCGGGAATGCGTACCAGATCATCGCGACGATGGCATACACCAAGGTGAAGTATATCATCGAGCAGACAGTGGCGTCCGGGCTGATCTACCTGAACAGCCACGCCCGCGACTTCAGTAACCCGGAGATACGGCCTTATCTGGATAAGTATCTACGCGGGTCCAACGGTTACAGCGCCGAGGAGCGGGTGAAGCTGATGAAGCTGCTGTGGGACAGCATCGCCTCGGAGTTCGGCAGCCGGCATGAACTGTATGAGATCAACTACGGCGGTTCGACCGAGGAAATCCGGCGGTATTGCTTGTTCGGCGCCCAGGCATCGGGAAACGCGGCAGCATTCAAGGGGTTCGCGGAGGAGTGCATGGCCGAGTACGACCTGAAGGGGTGGACAGTGCCAGACCTGACCAATCCGGGGGATCTGAGCTACCACCTCATGCGGGGCGGGCGAGCCTAATACACCTCGCAGACGCTAGCGGTCCGATCCTGTCGTTCGAGCGGCGCAGAACCGTGAATCGGGTCCTTACGCCCCCGAACGCGTTCATCCGAGGCCCTGACGGCCCATCGGGATCCGCCCCTTGGCATCTGCCCGTCATGGGGAAACAATGGCCGCCAACACCAAAGGGAGCGCCATGCCATGAGCACCACAACCACGCAAAGCCCATACCTGCCGGTCCGCGACGAGTGGCTCGCGCGCCGTACAGAGACGATCCTTGAACCTGAACTGCCGATCGTCGATCCACATCACCATTTGTGGGAGCGGCCAGACTGGATTTACATGCTGGACGATCTGCTCGCGGACACCAACAGCGGCCACAACATCATCGGCACGGTCTTCGTCCAGTGCCGTTCCATGCACCGCGCGGGCGGTCCCGAGGCGTTCAAGCCAGTCGGCGAGACCGAATTCGTCAACGGGGTCGCCGCCATGAGCGCGTCGGGCGGCTATGGGCCCACCAAGGTTTGCGAGGGCATCGTCGGTCACGTCGATCTGCGCAACGGGGAAAGATCCCGCGACGTGCTGGAAGCCCATATCCGAGCGGGCGGCGGGCGGTTCAAGGGAATTCGCCACATCACCGCTTACGATCCCGACCCGGCGCTGATGAACCCCGCTTACGCGCCGCCGCCGCGCCTGATGTACGATGAGACGTTCCGCAAGGGCTTCGCCTGCCTCGCGCCCTTGAACCTGTCATTCGATGCGTGGCTGCATCATCCGCAAATCGGCGACGTGACGGCTTTGGCACAAACCTTTCCTGGCACGCCAATCTGCCTGAATCACGTCGGCGGCCCGCTGGCGATCGGTGCCTATGCCGGCAAGCGCGCCGAGGTTTTCGCTGACTGGTCGCAGTCGATCAAGGCGCTGTCCGCCTGCCCGAATGTCGTCGTGAAGCTCGGCGGCATGGCGATGCGGATCAACGGCTGGGATTTCCATACCAAGGCGGAACCGCCGTCGTCGCAGGAACTCGCTGACGCATGGAAACCCTATGTCGAAACCTGCATCGAGGCGTTCGGCGCGAACCGTTGCATGTTCGAGAGTAACTTCCCGGTGGACAAAGGTTCCTACGGCTATCAGGCATTCTGGAACGCCTGCAAAATCCTGGCGAAGGGTGCGTCCGCTTCCGAAAAGACCGCCCTGTTCAGCGGCACGGCATCACGCTTCTATCGGCTGGACAATTGAACGGAGCGCAATCATGCGACAACTGCAAATCGGCGACGTCACCATCACCAGCATCGTCGAGCGCGAGGGTCCATGGCGCACCCCCGCCGCCATGTTCCCCGGCTACAACCCCGAACTGGGGGCCAAACATCTGGCGACGCTGGACCCCGAGGTGATCGATCCGGTGACCGGCATGATGTACATCACCTACCAGACCTTCGTGGTGCGAACCCC
>DAIEHR010000359.1 GCA_027353465.1 Acetobacteraceae bacterium
GGCCCCGGCCGCTCCGCCTTCGACGACCTTCGCGCCGGAACCGCTCGGCGGATGGACAAGCCCGGGCACCGGTTCGGCCGGATTCACCGTGACGATATCGCCCGAACGGTGGTGGTGGCCATGATGCGGGATCGCCCGCCGGGCCAGCGCGTGCTGAACCTCACCGACGATGAACCCTCGGAAAGTGCCGCCGTGGTCACCGAAGCCGCCGCCCTGCTGGGGGTCGCGCCGCCACCAATGGTGGCTTTCGCTGATGCCCTTCCAACCATGAGCCCGATGGCCCGCAGCTTCTGGGCCGAAAACCGGCAGATCGCCAACGCGAAGACCAAGGCCGCGCTGGGGATCGAGTGGCTGTATCCGACCTACCGCGAGGGCCTACGCGCCATCCTGTCCCAAGAGTGTGGCAACCGTCTGCCGTAACAACGCCAGATCGGATGGCCGCGACAACCGGTGGTCGCCGTCTTTGACCAGGATCACCCGGACGTCCGGCGTTTCCGCCTGTTCGGCGATCCGCAACGCCAGCTCCCAAGGCACATCCGGATCGGCCTGCCCATGCAGCAAACGCACCGGACAGTGGATCGGCATTCGCCCGGTCAGCACCAGATGGTTGGCGCCGTCGCGAATCAGCTTCAACGTGATCGGGGTCGGATCGCCATACTGGCTGGGCATATACAGCACGCCGTCGCGTTCCAGCGCCGTCCGCTCCACCGGTGCCATCGACTCCCACATCAGGCGTTGGGTGAAGTCTGGTGCGGCGGCGATCCCAACCAGCGCCGCGATCCGGTCCGGACGGGCCAAAGCCGCCAGTAGCGCGATCCAGCCGCCCATGGACGATCCAACCAGGATCAGCTTTCCCGAGGTCAGCGCATCGATCGCCGCCAGCGCATCCGCCGTCCACGCGCCGATGGTGCCATCCAGGAAGTCGCCCGAGCTGGCGCCGTGACCGGAATAGTCGAACCGCAGCATGCCAATGCCGCGTTCGGCGCAAAATCCAGCCAGCGCCGTCGCTTTGTCCCCGGTCATATCGCTGCGAAACCCTGGCAGGAACACGACCGTCGGCCCGCGTCCGTCCAGCCTTGCCCAGGCGAGTTCGGTGCCATTGCCGCGATCCAGCCGGCCAGTGGTTTCAATCATTCGCATTGAGTCCCATGTCGTCGTCAGTCCAATGCTGCCCGTGCTGGCATCTCGCGACAAGCGTGTTACGAAGCGCCGATGCCTCCCTCACCCGATTCGCCGGTCGTGCTGCAGGTCCTCCCGTCCCTGGTGACCGGCGGGGTGGAACGGGGAACCGTGGAAATTGCCCAGGCGATCGCCGAGGCCGAGGCGACGGCGCTTGTCGCCAGCGCCGGCGGCCCACTGGTGCGCCAGATCGAACGCGCCGGCGGCGAACACATAACATTGCCGCTGACGACCAAATCGCCGCTGGGCATCTGGCGCAATGCCGCCGCGCTGGAGGCTGTGATCCGCGAGCGGAAAGTCTCCCTGGTGCATGCGAGGTCCCGAGCACCGGCGTGGTCCGCCTGGCTGGCCTGCCGGCGAACGGGCGTGCCCTTCGTCACCACCTATCACGGCACCTATAGCGAGGGCCTGCCGTTCAAGCGGCTGTACAACAGCGTCATGGCACGCGGCCGCATCGTGATCGCGGCCAGTCACTTCATCGCCGATATGGTGGCTGAACGCCACAAGGTTGATCGCGCGCGTATCCGGGTGATCCCACGCGGTGTCGATCCGGCCATATTCGACCCCGCCACTGTCGCCGGCAGCCGGATCGCCAAACTGGCGGCGGAATGGCGCCTGCCCGACGGTGTTCGGACTGTGGTGCTGCCTGGACGCCTGACCTCCTGGAAAGGTCATTCGGTGCTGTTGGAGGCGGTCGCCCGGCTCGCCCGGCCGGACGTGATGTGCGTCTTCGTCGGGTCCCACCAGGGCCGCCACGGCTACGCCCGCGCGCTGGAAGATCAGGCCACGCGGCTGGGGATTGCCGAACAGGTGCGCCTGGTCGGTCAGTGCGACGACATGCCCGCCGCCATGTGCCTGTCCGATGTGGTTGTCCATGCCTCCACCAAGCCCGAGGCCTTCGGCCGCGTGGTGATCGAGGCACAGGCCATGGGCCGACCGGTCGTTGCGTCCGACCTCGGCGGCCCGGTGGAAACGGTGCGGCACGGCGAAACCGGCTGGCGGGTGCGTCCGAAAGATCCCATCGCCCTGGCCGATGCGATCTCGGTGGCGCTGGACCTCAGCCCCGAGGAGCGCGAGGCCCTGGGTCAGCGCGCCCGAGCATCGGTGCCAACGGTGCGAGCGATGCAGGACGCCACGCTGGACGTTTACGAGGCGGTGCTGACCGGTTCGGCCTAAAGCGTTATTGCCCGCGACATCGAAGGCTGCTGGCACTCAGGACCGGCCAGCGGTTGACCGGGTAACACTTACAAGCAAGCGCGGAGCGCGTTCGCGGCCCGGTCCGCATCGTCCATGCCGTTATAGCCGTGAAAGCTGATCCGCACCCTGCCCTGCCCGCCCCAGGCATAGACGCCCCGATCCCGCAACGCATCCACGACGGCCTGCGCGCGCGGCGACGCAATACAGACGCTGGCCCCGTGCCGCGCGGGATCGTGCGGCGTCATGGCCTGAATCCCGGCGGCGGCGAGTTCGTCCAGCAAAGCAACCGTCAGGGTTTGAACATGGCGCTGCACATCTCGCATATCGAACCGCGACAGATACGACAGCGCGCTGTTCAGCACATAGATCGGGCAATGCGCCGGGTTACCCCGGGTGAAGCGCATGGCATCCGGTTTCAGCGCCGGCACGGCATCGTACCCGCGCGAACCCGAGGCCAACGAGAACCAGCCGGCCGACGCGGGTGCCCAATCCGGTTGCCGCTGTCGGTTCCAAAAGGCAACCGCGACCCCCGTGATACCCAGCATCCACTTATAGCAGGCCGAGAACGCGAAATCGGCGAGAGCGGCCTCAATCGGCAAATAGCCGGACGCCTGGGTGAAATCGACCACCAGCAGCGCGCCCACGCTGTCCGCCAGCCGCCGCAGCGCCCGCAGATCGACCCGTTCCCCGGTCAGATAGGATACGTAACTAACGGCGATCATCCGCGTGCCACCATCCACGCAGGCAGCCAAACGGTCCGGTTCCATCCCGCGCGCCTGACGCAACGCGATGGCCGAATCGCGCCGCAGGGCGATCGGGGCAACGACCGAGGGATACTCGTTGGCGTCGATCGCGACGGAATCCCCGTCACGCCAATCCAGGCTCTCCACGAGGATCGACATGCCCTCGGCGACGTTGCTCACGAATCCGATAGCGCCATGGTCCACGCCCCACAACCGGCCGATGGCGGCGCGTGCGGCTTCAATGTTGGCGTCCTGCGCGTCACGGCCCGCCATCCCCCGGCTTTTGTCCGCGACGTAATGCAGCAGGGCCTCGTCATGGGCACGCAAGGCCGCGGTTTCGCCGCCCGCGCAGACATGGGCGATACCAGGCGGAAGGCGGAAATCGGCGGGGTCGAACAGCGGCCGCATGGGCTCTAAAGCATGTTGATCGTAGGCATGCGGCACCCTTAGCCAGACCAGGCTAAGCTAAGCGTGCCGCAGCCCACATTCAAGCGCGCTAATCGTCGTGCGACACCACCGACCCCGCCGTCGTTCCGCCGTCGATCACGATCGTCTGTCCGGTCGTGAAGCTCCCCGCCGCCGAGGCCAGAAACACCGCCGCGCCCGCGATCTCATCCGGTTCCCCGATCCGCTGCAGCGGCGTGTCCTTGGTGCGCTTGCGATACAGCGTCGGGTCTTCCCATAGTGCCCGCGCGAAATCCGTCCGCACCAGCCCCGGCGCGATCGCGTTCGCCCGGATATTCTTCGGCCCCCACTCCACCGCGATATTCCGGGCCAACTGCATGTCGGCGGCCTTGGAGATCGCATAGGCGCCCAACTGCGCCGACCCGCGCAACCCGCCGATCGACGAAATGATAATCACCGATCCGCCGCCGCGCTGCGCCATGTGGGGAAGCGCCATGTTCGCCAGCCAGACGTTACTGCGGACATTCGATCCCATGACCCGGTCGAACGCCTCATCCGGCATTGCGGCGGCCGGCCCCAGATACGGATTTACCGCCGCGTTCTCCACCAGGATGTCGATCCCGCCGCAACGCGCGACCGTCTGATCCACCAGGTTCCGCAGTTCGTCCTTGCGGGCGATATGGCACGGAATCACCACCGCCTTTCCGCCCGCCGCGTTGATCGTCGCGGCCACCGCCTCGCACGCATCCGCCTTGCGGCTGGAGATTACCACCGTGGCACCGTGTTCGGCCATGCGCGTGGCAATAGCCAAGCCGATGCCCTTGGTGGACCCGGTTATAATCGCGACCTTTCCTGAAAGATCGAACAGCGATGCCATCTTGCGTTCCCCCTGAACTTGCCCATCGGCTACCGGTGAGTATGCTGTCGGTTTAGGGAACGTCAATCAGGCGGACAGAATGCAAAACAAGCGAACGGGCGTTTACAGCCGGGACCAACTCACGCGGTTGCTGCACCCGCAAAGCATCGCGGTGGTGGGCGCGTCCACCCGGGCCGGCTCGTTCGGCAAGCAAGTGCTGGCCAACATGGCGCACTATACCGGCCGAGCGTATCCGGTGAACGCTCGGTATCAGACCATCAACGATCAGGTCTGCTACGGCACGATCGCCGAGTTGCCCGAGGTACCGGACTGCGCGGTCATCACCGCGCCCCGCGAAGCGGTCGAGGAAATCGTGCTGGATTGCGCCAAGGCCGGAGTCGGCGGCGCGATCATCTTCGCGTCCGGCTACAGCGAAACCGCCAAGGAAGATCGCATCGCCCAGCAAGAGCGACTCGCCGCCATCGCGCGGGAGACGGGGCTGCGCATTGTCGGGCCGAACTGCATCGGCGTGGTGAACGCGCTGCTGGACAGCCGCGTCACCTTCATGGACATCACGCCCATCCCCAAGCCGGTGAAGAACGCGGTCGGGATCATCAGCCAGTCGGGCGCGCTGGGCATGGCCCTGGCGCAGGGCGTCGTGCGCGGCCATTCGGTCAGTCATGTGCTGACATCTGGCAATTCCTGCGACGTCGATATGGCCGACTACGTGAACTACCTCGCCACCGATCCCGCCTGCGGGTCGATCGCGTGCGTGTTCGAGGGCATGGCAACCCCAGAGCGGCTGCTGCTGGCGGCCGAGAACGCCTGGGCGGCGAACAAGCCGCTGATTATCTTCAAGATGGCAACCGGCGAGCAAGGCGCGGCCGCGGCCATGTCGCACACCGGTTCGCTGGCCGGATCGCACGCGTCATACCGAGCGATGTTCCAGCATGCCGGCGCGGTGGTGGTGGACGATTTCGAGTCGCTGATGGAAACCGCGTCATTCTTTGCCAAGGCACCGCCGCCGAAAGCGCGCGGCGCCGCGGTTGTGGCGGCGTCCGGCGGGGCGGCGATCATGGCGACCGACCGGGCGGAGCAGGTCGGCGTGCCGATGCCCCAGCCGATGCCGGACGTGAAGGCGATCCTGGAGACTCGTATCCCGGAATTCGGTTCCTCCCGTAACCCGTGCGACGTGACGGCGCAGGTGCTGGGCGATCCGGAGTCGCTGCAGATTTGTGCCGGCGCCTTACTGGGCGATCCGCAATACGGCGTGCTGGTTTCGCCGCTGACCTATGGTTACGCCCCTTCGGCGAAGCGGCCGCAGGTGTACGATGCGCTGGCAAAGCAGCACGGCAAAATGGCGTGCGTCGTCTGGCAGACCGAATGGCAGGACGGGCCGGGCGTGGTCGAAGCGAACGAATGCGACCGCGTGGCGTTGTTCCGCTCGATGCCAGCCTGTTTCTCCGCCCTGTCGGCCTGGCATTGGCGGGCGGACAAGCGCGCCGCCGGCACGCAGACAGTGGCTTCGTCGTCGCCCGAGGTTATTGCGGCAACCAAAGCGCTGATCGCGGCGGCCGGCAGCAAGACGCTGACCGAACGGCAGGCGAAGGATGTGCTGGCGCACTACACCATCCCGGTGGTTGGCGAACGGTTGGCACAGTCCGAGGACGATGCCGTCAACGCTGCCGCCGCGCTCGGCTATCCCGTCGTGCTGAAGGTCGAATCCCCCGATCTGCCGCACAAGACGGAGGCCGGGGTTATCCGGCTGAACCTGCGCGATGCTGACGAAGTACGGGCCGGCTACCTCGCGGTCATGGCGAACGCCAATAAGGTGGAGCCAGCCCCGCGGATCAACGGCGTCCTGGTCCAGCCGATGGTTCCGCAAGGGATCGAAATGGTGGTCGGCGCGCGAAACGATCCGTTATTCGGGCCGCTGATCGTCGTTGGATTGGGCGGCATTCTGGTGGAGGTCCTGAAGGACACCGCCCTGTCCCCCGCCCCGGTTACTCCGCTGCAGGCCGAGGGTCTGCTGCGCCAATTAAAGGGCGTCAAACTGCTGGAAGGGTTCCGCGGGATGCCGGCGGTGGACATCGGACGCCTCGCACAGATCATCAGCGACGTATCCCGCTTCGCCGCCGATCATCGCGACACCGTGGCGGAGTTGGATGTGAACCCGCTGATCTGCGCCGGAGATCGGATCACCGCTGTGGATGCACTGATCGTGACGGTGTGAACCGGGTTCGGTGGACGGCCGACGGTTCGTGCCATCGAGACCTTGGCGGCTACCTATGCGTCTTGGCCGGGACTGCGCCCGGCCAGGACGGATCGGGAAGGCTGTGGTTCCGCCAGCGCGGGACCCCGATGGAAATCGGGGGGGTCTGAACACGGTCGCTGTTGCCGTGAACTACCGGCCATCTTCCGCTGGACGCTCGTCAATACTTCCGCATCAGCGCAACGATCCGCCCCTGAACCTTTACCCGGTCCGCTGGAAAAATCCTTGTTTCATGCCGAATGTTGCAAGGCTCCAGCGCAATCGAGTTGCCCCGCCGGCGCAGCCGCTTCAACGTGACTTCAGTATCGTCAACCAGCGCAACGACGATCTGCCCATTCTCGGCGGTGTCGCCTTTTTGGATAATCACCGTATCGTCTTCCAGAATGCCAGCCTCAATCATCGAATCGCCGGCGACCTGCAAACCGTAATGCTCGCCGGACCCCAGCAGCGCCATCGGCACTTCAATGAAACTGCTAGTATCGCGCAAAGCTTCGATCGGCAGACCGGCGGCAATGCGTCCGTACAGTGGCAACTGAATCGCCCCGGCGTCGCTTGCGGCGCGCACCCCCGCCAGACGCTGGGTAAAGTCGCCACGAATGACATTGGGCGAAAATGCCGGCGGATCCTCGTCTTCCTCCACATCCGCGACTAACTGGGAAGCGGCGGCCATGTTGTCCGGAAGACGAAGCACCTCCAGCGCCCGAGCCCGATGGTGGCGGCGGCCAAGATATCCGCGTTCTTCCAGTGCCGAAATCAACCGGTGAATACCAGACTTCGACTTCAAATTCAGCGCGTCCTTCATCTCCTCAAAGCTCGGGGAGAACCCCGTCTGCTTCAGATGCTTGTCGATATACACCAGAAGTTCGTATTGTTTCCGGGTCAACATAGTCGGACATCCTTCCATGACTGCCGGAACAAAGCGGCAACCGTCACGGGTGTTCTATGTTGGTTCTAGCGCCGTCGTCAAGCGCAGCTGTGGACAATTTTGAATACCGTAGCGTGCAAAACGCTTTTCTCGAACTGAACCCGTCACAAACCCAACGAATCGAGGCGGATAATCCCGACCTCCGCACCCGCCTCTAGAGCCGGGGCATGCGGCGCGCGCAACACCAGTGCGTCCGCCGCCGCCAACCGCCGCAGCATCGCCGAATCCTGCACGGCAAACGGAAACACCACGATCCGGCCAGCGGAATCCAGTTCGATCGCGGCCCGCAGATAATCCTCGCGCTGGTCGTTTGCCTTCACCCCGGCGCCAAGAATGGCGGAAGTCACCGGCGGCGGCGCACCCGGCAGGCCAGACAGAAGCGACAGTGCCGGCAGCAGAAACAGGATCGCGCACACCATCG
>DAIEHR010000145.1 GCA_027353465.1 Acetobacteraceae bacterium
CCTGGACATCCGGCTGCAAGGGGACAACGAGACGGTCTTTATGGAAATATGACGGGCGGAATGCGTCGTCAGACATCCAGGAGCCATCCATGAGCATCGCCCGGTTGCCGAAATCCATTGCCACGGTCTCCATCAGCGGCACGCTGGCCGAGAAGATGGAGGCCGCGGCGGCAATCGGCTTCGACGGGGTCGAAATCTTCGAAAACGATCTGCTGACGTTCGAGGGTTCACCGAGCGATGTCCGCTATCTTGCTGACAGTCTCGGGTTGTCGATTACCTGCTTTCAGCCGTTTCGCGATTTCGAGGCGATGCCGGACCCGCAGCGTGCGCGCAACATGGATCGCGCCGAACGCAAGTTCGACGTCATGCAGCAGCTCGGTGCCGACCTGCTGCTGGTGTGCAGCAACGTGTCGCCAGCCTCGATCGACGATGATGCCCGCGCCACGGCCGATTTGGCGGAGATGGCCGAACGTGCGCAAAAACGCGGGCTGCGCGTGGGGTTCGAGGCTTTGGCATGGGGCCGCAACGTCAACCGATGGCGTCACGCCTGGAAGATTGTCGAAGCCGCCAATCATCCGGCGCTCGGCCTGATCGTTGACAGCTTTCACACTCTTGCCGTTGGCGACGATCTCGCCAGCCTCTCCGTGGTGCCGGCGGACAAGATATTCCTGGCGCAACTGGCCGACGCACCGAAGCTTTCGATGGATGTGCTGTCCTGGAGCCGGCATTTCCGCAATTTCCCCGGCCAGGGCCAGTTGCCCGTCACCGCGTTCGTCCGCGACCTGATCGGCGCCGGCTATCGCGGCCCGCTGTCGCTGGAGATTTTCAACGATGAGTTCCGCTCCGCCCCAGCCCGCCTGATGGCGCGCGACGGTTTGCGGTCGCTGCTGCTGGTCGAAGCCAGGGCGGGCGCGACCGAACTGCCGCCGGCTCCGTTAACCGATGGCATCGAGTTTCTGGAATTCGCGGTCGATGAGGAATCGGGCCGGCGGTTGGCCGAAACCCTGCGCGGCCTGGGGTTTCATTACGCCGGCCGGCATCGGTCCAAGTCCGTCGATCTGTTTCGGCAAGGCCGGATCAACATGATCCTGAACAGCGAACAGGACAGCGCCGCCGCCGAACATTTCCAATTCCATGGGCCATCCGTCTGCGCCATGGCGTTTCGCGTCAACCACGCCGGACAGGCCGTCGCCCGGGCAGAGGCATTGCTGTGCCCGCCGTGGCAGGAACCGGTTAGCCCCGGCGAACGTCAGATTCCGGCGGTTCGCGCACCCGACGGCACGTTGCTGTATCTGATCGAGCCCTCGCCCGACGGCTCGACGATCTACGAGGCGGATTTCACGCTGTTCCCGGATCAGGCGGCCGATCCGCTGCTGACTTCGGTTGATCATATCGCCCAGGCGCTGCCGATGGGCCGGCTGGACAATTTCGTCCTGTTCTATCTCGCCCTGTTCGGGTTCATGCCCGAACAGCTATGGGAAATCCCCGACACGATGGGGCTGATCCAAAGCCGGGCGATGACCAGTCCGCGTCGTGATATCCGGCTGCCGCTGAATACCTCCGAAAGCCGGGAAACAGCCACCGGCCGCTTCCTGACCACGTTTTCCGGGGCGGGGGTTCAGCACATCGCCATGGCCACGGCAGACATTCGCAAGGCGATGGAGCAACTCGTCGCCCGAGGCGCGCGGTTCCTGCCGATTCCCGCTAACTACTACGAGGATATCGAGGCCCGCTGGGGCTTGGAACCCGACCTGCTGGCGATGTTGCGGATACATAATATCCTGTTCGACCGCGATGACGCCGGCGAGTTTCTGCATGCGTACACCGATCCGTTCGACGACCGATTCTTTTTCGAAATCGTTCAGCGGATCGGGGTTTATCAACAATACGGCGCGGCGAATGCCTCGGTACGGATGGCAGCGCAAGCCAAACGCCAAGTATCGGCGCGCCGATCCGGATAGCGGGGATAAGGCGCAACCGCCACCCGCACAGCCTGGAAATCCAACGGGGAAACGTAACAATGACAATGATGAACACCAGCCTGCTGCTGCCACGCCGGAACCTTCTGCTCGGGGCCGCGGCGGTAGCTTCCGCTCCGCTGGCCATGCCGCACATCGCCCGCGCGGCGGATCCCATCAAGATCGGTTTGCTGCTGGCGAAAACGGGACAGATCGCCGGGCAAACCGAGTATCTGGCCAATGGATCGTACCTGGCGCTGGAACAGCGCAACAATATGATCATGGGGCAACCTGCCGAACTGGTTTGGCTGGATGAACCCAGCCCGCAGGCCGCGACGCAAAACATGCAGAAACTGGTGCAGGAGAACAAGGTTTGCGCCGTGCTGGGCGGCTCCTTGTCCTCCAACGCCCTGGCCGAGGAGGCGACGGCCGCGCAGTTAAAGATTCCATTCGTCTGCGACAACGCCGCCGCGACCGAGATCAGCGGCAAGAACTGCAACCGCTACACCTTCCGGCTGAACACGCCGGTCGCCGTGCAGTCGCGCATGCTGGCGCCCTTCGCGTTGAACTACGGCAAGAGATGGTATCACATCACGGCATCCTATGCGTTCGGCCAGGATATTCTGCGTTCCTCGCGCGCGTTGCTGAAGGCAGCGGGTGGAACCGAGGTCGGGTCCGACGAAGTGCCTTTGAACACTGCCGATTTCAGTTCGTTCATCCTGAAGATTCGCCAGGCGAAGCCGGATGTGGTTGTCGGCGGCCTGTCCGCCGGGGATTTGTCCACCTTCCTGAAGCAGTGGAACGAACTCGGTATGAAGGGCACCATCCCATTTGTGGAGATCGCGATCGGCGACACCGATATCTGGGCCGTGGGACCCGAGGCGGCGACCGGCACCTTCACCAAGATGTGGGAGCACAGCAACCCGGACAACCCGCCGGAAGAAAAGGCTTTTGCAGCAGCCTATTTGAAGAAACACGGCAAGCCGGCGGCGGACAAGGCTTGGATGGGCTGGATCACCGCACGCTCGCTGTTCGAATCGATCGATGCGGCGAAATCGCTGGATGGCATGGCGATCGTCGAGGGGCTGGAGGCGTGGAAGGCCCCGGCGGGCAATGCGTCCTATAGCTACCGCAAGTTCGACCATCAGATGCTGGCGCGGAATCTCGCGGTGTCGGTAAAGCCAAAGATCACCGACAAGTGGGAATACTTCGACGTGAAGGCGACGCTGCCGGAGAACCCGGCCGACATCGACAATGTCTTCGGCACGCAGGAAGAAATCGGCTGCAAGATGGGCTGACGCGGCCGGCCCTGACGCGATAGGGCCGCGGGAAACGCCTCGCGGCGGCGAGAAAATACAGCCGCGAACGCCCGGGCCCTACCCGGGCGAAACGCGGTGCGGGGGGCTATGAGATGCTGGAAATACTACTCTCCCAGGTCGTCAGCGGCTTGGTACTGGGCGGCCTCTACGTGCTGATCGCCATCGGCCTGTCGATCATTTTCGGCCTGTTAGGCATCGTCAACTTTGCCCATGGCTCGTTTTTCACGCTGGGCGCTTACCTGGCTCTGACGCTCTATCAGTATTTCGGCTGGCCGGCGGTCATTATCTCTCCGATACTGGTCGGCGCGATCGGCATGGTCGCGGAACGTCTGTTAATACGCCGTCTGTATAATAAAGAGCCGCTGATCAGCCTGATCGTCACTTTCGCCCTGGCGTTGCTGATCGAAGCGTCCGTGCGCCTGATCTATGGCGGGATCGGCCAGCCGTTCAGCCCGCCCCCGCTGCTCAGCGGTTTCCTGATCTGGGGGCCGATCCTGATTACCAAATACCGGTTCGCGGTCCTTCTCACCACCGCCGCCCTGTTGCTTGGGCTTTGGCTGTTCCTGGAGAAAACCCCGTTCGGCCGCATCCTTCGTGCGGGCTCCCGCGACCCCGAAATGGTTGGTCTGCTGGGGATCAACCTGCCCCGGGTCCTCACCTGGGTGTTCGGCCTCGGCTGCGCCATTTCCGGTATCGCGGGTGTCCTTGCGGCCCCGCTTTGGACCATCACCCCGGCCATGGCCACCAACGCAATCATGCCAGCGTTCGTCGTGGTGGCGATCGGCGGCCTTGGTTCCTTCGCCGGGGCGGTCATCGCCGGCTTGCTCGTCGGCGTGGTGATCGCCCTGACCATCCAGTTCTACCCGCCCGCGTCCGGCGCGGTGATGTATATCTTCATGGCCCTGATGCTGTTGCTAAGACCACGCGGCCTGCTGGGTGAGCGTTGGGAGCGCTTCGAATGATTCGCCACCCTGCCCTGATCGCCTTCGCGGTCCTGCTGGCCCTGACCGGCATCTGGTATCTGATGGGCGCGCCCATCGGCCTGATTACCCAGATTGCCATCTACACGCTGTATGGGGCGGGCGTATGCACGCTCGTCAGCTACACCGGGCTGGTGCCGTTCGGCGCGTCTGTTTTCTTTGGCTGTGCCAGCTACGCCGCCGCATTCGCCATGCTGCGCGGCGCACCCAACGAAATCGCCGCCCTACTGTTCTGTGTCGGCTTCTCCGTCGTCCTGGCCGCGATCATCGCGTTGATCATCCTGCGCCGCCGGGGACTGTATTTCTCCCTGCTGACGCTGGCGTTCTCGCAGATCGCGTTCGAAATCGCCTATAAATGGACCGATATGACGGGTGGCGAAAACGGCGTGCAGGGCGTTCCCCGCCCGTTGTTCGCCAGCGCCTGGTCGTTTCATGGGTTCACGCTGATCACCGTCTGTCTCGGCCTGGGGTTGTTGTGGCGTATTGCCCACTCGCCCTTCGGCCGGTCGTTGCAGGCGTTGCGCGACAACGAACAGCGCGCGCAGAGCCTTGGCTACAACACCTTTCAGCTCAAATTCGTGGCGTTCGTCATCATGGGTGCG
>DAIEHR010000362.1 GCA_027353465.1 Acetobacteraceae bacterium
TGACGCCGCCAGGTTCACCGGCAACATCGAAGACCTGACCGAGGCCGAAGCCCCGGGTCGCCGGCGCGATGGACCCGATGGACCCGATGGAGCTCAGGACGATGCAGAGCGAAACCAACTGTGTCGGGCATTTGCTCCATAATCCCGGGCTTTCGTGCGCCGGTTTACCCTTTCTTCATTTTTATCACGGAGAAAGACGAGAACCACAGAGCGCCACGTAGGATTGCCTTGCTCTATCATCAACATTTAACCAAACAGATCATCGGGCTTGCAATTGAGGTACATCGAAATATCGGCCCAGGGCTGTTGGAATCCGTTTATGCGTCTTGTCTGTGCTTCGAGTTGGGACAGGCTGGCATCCCGTTTTCCCGTCAGGTCGGTATTCCGGTGCATTACAAGGGATCGGTCCTACAAGCGGGGTTTCGCGCCGATATCGTGGTGGCAGATCTTGTTATTCTGGAAATAAAGGCGCTCGCGGCCTTGCTGCCAGCACATGAGGCACAGCTATTGACCTATCTCCGAATGAGCGGAATTCCGGTCGGCTTGCTGCTCAATTTTCACGCCGTCCGACTGAAAGACGGCCTGCGCAGATTCGTCATGTGAGACAGGGGAGTCGTCTCCGTGGCCCTCGGTGGCCCTCGCCCTGGCTCCGTGTTAAAAAGTCTTCGTCCCGGCAACGCTATTGCGGCAAAGGGCCGCCAAACGCCGACACAGCGCTCGGCTCGCGGCAACTCCCCATCTGGACAACCGCCCCTCCTCCGCACAACCTCACCCCAACGGGTCAGGGAGAGAAAACAATGCGTTTCGGACTGTTCGGCGCCGCACAGGCGCAGCGCAATCAAGGCCCGGACGTTGATAGCGCCGCCGGGTTCAACGACTACATCGAATACCTGATCGAGGCCGAAGCCCTCGGCTACCACAGCGCGTTCATGGTCGAACACCATTTCACCGGCTTCGGCCAAGTCTCCGCCACCCTGAACCTGTTGGGCTGGATCGGCGCCAAGACGTCCACCCTGCGGCTGGGAACCGCCGTACTGGTGCTGCCCTGGCACAATCCGGTGCTGCTAGCGGAACAGGCCGCGACGATCGATCTGCTTTCAGGCGGACGACTGGATTTCGGCGTCGGCAAGGGCTACCGCCACAACGAATTCGTCGGCTTCCGCATCCCAATGGAAGAAGCCGAGG
The DNA here is from genome assembly GCA_027353465.1 of Acetobacteraceae bacterium. Classification (GTDB taxonomy): domain Bacteria; phylum Pseudomonadota; class Alphaproteobacteria; order Acetobacterales; family Acetobacteraceae; genus Rhodopila. The sequence continues at coordinate 1,186 of DAIEHR010000362.1, forward strand.
GCCGGTTCAACGAATCCATCGACATCATCAGCAAATCCTGGACCTCGAACGAGCGGTTTTCGTTTCATGGCAAGTATTGGCAATTCGACGACATCATAGTCGAGCCGCCGACCCACCAGCAGCCGCATCCACCATTCTGGCAGGGCGCCGGCAGCCAGGGCAGCCTCCGCAAGGTCGCCGCGCGCGGGCATAATCTATTGCTGGATCAGTTCGCATCCATGGACGAAACGACGAACCGTTTCAACACCTACAAAGCCGCGATGCTGGCCAACGGTAATGGCTTCGATCCGGCACAAGTGGCGGTCGCACGCGCGTTTTTCGTCACCGATACCCAGGAACAGAAAACCGAGGCGCTGCACCGCCGGATGACCGCCCAGCGCCGGCTGCACGCGGTCAGCCAGACCCCGGACAACAACAACAAAGCCAGCATCATGGCATTCTCCGACACGTTCGAGGCCAACGAGGAAGCCACGCTGTTCGGCGACCCGGATCATATCTGCCGCAAGATCGAATGGCTGCAAAACCAGGGCGTGGACTACATCCTGCTGAACGGCGGCGGCACATCGCGCGACAATCTGCGGCGCTTCGCCAAGGACATCATGCCCCACTTCCGCACCGAATCGTCCGCCCGCATTATCGCAGCCTGATAGCGCCGGTTCGCGGTTCGGGGCCTATTCGGCCACCGCCGGCGTGGCCTTCAGTTCAGCGTCGATCTGCTCCATCGACCGGCCGTTGGTTTCGATACCGAAGAACAAATAAACCGCCCCGGCCAGGACAAACCAGCTCGCAAGGTACAGGAAGGCGGGCTGGATCGCGTCCAGCGTCGCCTCCGGTTTCACCACGTTGGAACTACCCACCACCAACGCCAGGCCAAGCGGCCCGATGACCTTGCCAATGCCGCCGAAGCCATAGGCGCTTCCCATGCCAGACGTGCGCAAATGCGACGGCCAGACCTCCGCCGCATACGGACCAACGACCGCGAAGCCGCCATCCGCGAAGAAGAAGGCCATGATCAGCAACAGCCAGAACGCCGACACACCAAAGATCGCCCCGCCATGATATATCCCGGCCAACGCAATGAACGCCGCCGCGCCGAAGCCCAGCAGCCCACCCGCCTTGCGCCGGCCGACCTTGTCGGAAAACCACGAGAACGAAAACCGCCCGATCACCCCGCCGAACGCCAGCCCGATCATCGCCTTCGCGGCCTCGGCCGGGGGGATATGCAGCACCAGGACAAATAATGTCGGGGCCCAAAGCGTAACGCCATAGACGCCGGTCTGCGCGCCAAGGTTACCCAGCCAGGACACCGCCAGGCTGCGCGGATACTTGAACAATTCCATGAAGTTGGTCCGCACAACCACGCTTTCGGCCGGCGTCGGGTCCGGCAGGTCCGCCGGCTCCATCTCCAACGCCCAGGCAAGCGACCGCTTGGCGTCGGCGACACGCCCCTGACGAATCAGCCAGCGCGGCGACTCCGGCACCCACAGGCGCACCACTAACACCGCCAGCGCCGGCAGCACGCCCGCGGCGAACAGGCCGCGCCACCCCACCGCCGGCGCCAGATAGGCCCCGAACAGGCTGCCGATCATCACTCCGATCGGAATGAACGCCGTCACCAGACCACCGATGAAGCCGCGCTTGCTGGCCGGCATGAACTCCTGCACCAACGGAAGATCGACACAATACAGGCCGCCGACACCGAACCCCACGACGGTGCGGAGCAGCGTCAGATAAATCCAGCCCCCGTCGGGGGTGAAATACAGCGCGCCGGTCGCCAGCGAGAAATTCAGGATCGTCAGGTTGAACACCGGCCGGCGTCCGATCTTGTCCGCCATCCAGCCCCAGAACACGGCGCCGGCCATCGCGCCGATCCCTGATGACAACAAAACGATCGCGGATTGCAGGAAGGTCAGTTTCCACGGCCCGACCACGAAGGCCAGCACAAAGCCGATCAGGAAATAATCGAAGAACTCCAGCATATCGCCCAGGATCGCGACGGTGACGATGCGCTTCTGGTTGCGGGTCAGCGACTGGTGCCGGTCCAGAATCTCGAACATTCGGGCCTCCCTTTACGCACTGCTCAGGCTGTCCCGATTCTTCGTGTCGGGGCGATTGCGGTTAGGCTGTCACATGTCCGGCGATCCAGCCAGAGCTGGCCGGCCGCACAAGTTTGCGTCTCCCCGGTTCGCCCCATATCCTGGCGCGAACCATACCAGCGAGACCCCCAATGCCCGGCCCATTGTCCGGTTACCGGATCATCGACCTGACCTCCATGATCTCCGGCCCACTGGCGACCATGATCCTGGCCGACCAGGGCGCGGACGTGATCAAGGTCGAAAACCCCGCGTCCGGCGGCGACCACACGCGGCTGGCGAACAACCGGCGCAACGGATTTTCCGCGTCCTTCCTGAACAACAACCGCAACAAACGCTCACTGGCGCTGGACCTGAAGAACCCCAAGGCCCGCGATGCGCTGCTACGCCTGGTCGAGACCGCGGACGTGTTCGTGCAGAACTTTCGTCCCGGCGTCGCCGACCGCATGGGCCTGGGCGAGGCTGCGGTGCGCGCCGTGAAACCGGACATCGTGTATGTCTCAATCAGCGGATTTGGCGAAACTGGTCCGTATGCGCAAAAGCCGGTCTATGACCCGCTGATCCAGGCGGTGTCCGGGCTTGCCAGCATCCAGGCCGGCTCCGACACCGAACGGCCCCGGCTGGTCCGCACCATCGTGCCCGACAAGCTGACCGCCTACAACGCCGCCCAGGCGATCACCGCGGCCCTGCTGCACCGCGAACGCACCGGCCAGGGCCAGCACATCCAGCTGTCCATGCTGGACGCGATCATCGCATTCCTCTGGGCCTCCGACATGGGCAGCCAGACTTTCGTGGGCGAGGATATCCCGCAGCAGGAAGCCGCCAGTTTCATCGACCTGATCTACGAAACCGCCACCACACCGATCAGTGCGGCCGTACAGTCTAACCGCGAATGGCTGGCGCTGACCAAGGCCCTGGATAAGCCGGAATGGCTGGACGACCCCCGCTTCGCCACCGTCGCCCTGCGTCAGCGCCACATCAATGATCGCCTGATCCTGACACAGGAAGCGCTGCGGACCCGCCCCGCCGAGGAATGGCTGGAGCGTCTGACCCGGGAAGGCGTTCCCTGCGCTCCGGTCCTGACCCGCACCCAGATGATCTCCAACGCGCAGGTCCAGGCCAACGGCATCGTGGTCGAAACCGATCATCCCGAAGCCGGGCGAATCCGACAGGCCCGCCCCGCTGCCCGGTTCTCCGAAACCCCGGCGGCGATGCGTCATGGCGGCGCCGCGCTGGGTCAGCACACCGCGGAAATCCTCGCCGAGATCGGCTGTACTGAAGAATACCTGAAGGAAGATGCCGCATGATCGATTTCTATTACTGGCCCACGCCGAACGGCTGGAAGATCTCCATCATGCTGGAGGAAACCGGTCTCCCCTACACCGTGAAGCCAATCAACATCGGTGCCGGTGATCAATTCAAGCCCGAGTTCCTGGCGATCAGCCCCAACGCCCGCATGCCGGCGATCGTTGACCACGACACGCCGGACGGGCCGATGCCGATCTTCGAATCCGGCCCGATCCTGCTGCATCTGGCGGAGAAATCCGGCCAGTTCATGCCGAAGACCGCGATCGGCCGGAAGGAATGCCTGGAATGGCTGTTCTGGCAGGTCGGCAATCTCGGCCCGATGGCCGGCCAGCTCAGCCATTTCGTGAACTACGCCAAAAGCGTGCAGGCGGGCGACCACGACTACGCCCACAAACGCTATGCTGGCGAATACAACCGTTGCCTGGGCGTGCTGGAGCGCAGATTGCAAGGCAAGGACTACATCCTGGATGACTATTCCATCGCCGACATGATTTCCTGGCCATGGGTCCTGATCGCCAAGCCGCTGGGGCAGCCGCTGGACGAATTCCCCAACGTGTCGGCGTGGCGGGACCGGATCAAATCCCGCCCCGCCGTGCAACGCGGCGTGGACCTGGGCAAGGACATGCGCCGCACCGGCCAGCATACCGAGGAATCCCGCAAAATCCTGTTCGGCCAGACGGCGAAATCGCTAGCCGGGTAAACGAAAGGCGCTACGTCGCACTTCAGCCCCGCGATCCCCGGCCGGTTCATCGGCGTCAGGTGCGCGGCGGTTCGCCGCGGCGCATCAAATCGCGGC
>DAIEHR010000183.1 GCA_027353465.1 Acetobacteraceae bacterium
GCCAAACAACTGCCGGGATCATATTTGATCAACATCATAATCTCTAGTCATCCCGAATACTTCTCTCCGCTCGGCCGGTGCGTGCCCATGACCAACTGAACCCGGTTCTGTTGGGCGCGGGTATCGGCTACCGCTTCTAAGGTCCCGGCCACCGCCGGCCGCCATCAACGGGCCGGCGGGATCAGGCCATCAGCCTCTGCCATGCCAGCAGCAGCAGCAACCCGGCATTCAACACCATCAGCACCGGCGCCGCCGCCGTCACCGCTCGGTTCCAGCGCCGCCACGCCGCCTGGCCGGCGATCCCGATCACCATCAGCACCGGTGCCGTGCCCAGTCCAAACATCAGCATCGCCGCTGCCCCCATCGCCGGCCTGCCAGACGCAACGGCCGCGGCAAGCGCGGCATACAGAAAGCCACAGGGCAGAAAGCCCAGCGCGACGCCAAAGAGATACTCCCCACCAAACGATCCCCGGCCGATTCGTCGGGTTAACCTGCCAATCACCTTGCCTACGGACAGCCGCATCGGGTCGCGCATCGGCATCAGCCGGCCCAGCGCGTGATTCAGGAATATCAGGGCCGCAACCGCCAACAATGCGGCCGACAGAGCGTTAAACCAGGGCAGCTGGCCGAACATCGCCGCGCCAACCGCACCCAACCCCGCATAAGTCGTCAATCGGCCCAGATGATAGGGCAGCAGCAGACCATTGCGCGTGCGTTGCCATTCGCACAGCCGATCCGGCGGCAAGCGGGCCATGCGCTCCGACACCTGCCCCAGTACGAACGCGCCGCACATTGGGCCGCAATGCACGACGCTGCCAGCCGCCCCGGCCACGAAAAGACCTAAGAATAACCCGCCGCGCAGGGCACCGTCGGAGGTGCATAACGTGCCAACCCATTGGAGGCTTTCCAGCATCTGATCTGATTGCGCTGGATGATGGAGCACCGCATTGACATGGATCAATGTTAATCCGCCAACGCAACGCCAATTTGCCCTCAGCCGCACAGGAGAGGTGCAGATGGAAGATACCCTGAGTGATCTTATCGTGGGACTCATGATGGCCGGCTTCGGTCTAGTGGGTCTTTTTCTCGTCGCCGGCGCCGCCGACGTCGAGATGTATATCTTTGGAATTGCCTTAAGCGGGTTCGCGATCCTGTTCGATCTCGGCCTGATCAAGCGCTACCACGACCGGCGCGACGAAGCGCGGGCCGCCGCAAGGGCTGATACCCATGTCTGATCATGCCTTGATTGAACCGCCGGTCGTTTACAACGACGCTGTGGTGAAGAAATTTGTCGTGGCCTCGCTGTTCTGGGCCATTGTGGCATTTCTGGTTGGTTGCTACATCGCCGCCGAACTGACTTGGCCAACCCTGAACCTTGGGCTGTCGTTCACCAATTTCGGGCGCCTTCGGCCTGTCCACACCTCCGCCGCGATTTTCGCCTTCGGTGGATCGGCGCTTTTGGGCACTTCGTTCTATGTCGTTCAGCGAACCTGCCGCGCGCGGTTGTTCGGCGGCGAAGCCTTGGCGAACTTTGTTTTCTGGGGCTATCAGTTCTTTATCGTGATGGCGGCGCTCAGCTATGTTCTGGGCTTTAGCCAGAGCAAGGAATACGCCGAACCAGAATGGCACCTGGACCTGTGGCTGACCGTCGTCTGGGTCTCCTATCTACTGGTTTTCCTCGGCACGATCCTGAAGCGTTCGGAACCGCATATCTACGTTGCCAACTGGTTTTACCTGGCGTTCATCATCACCATCGCGGTGCTGCATATCGTCAACAACGCGGCGATCCCGATCTCCTGGTAGAGCGCCAAAAGCTACTCGGTTTATGCCGGGGTGCAGGATGCGCTGGTGCAGTGGTGGTATGGCCACAACGCGGTCGGATTCTTCCTGACGGCCGGCTTCCTGGGCATGATGTATTACTTCATCCCGAAAGCCGCCGGGCGCCCGGTCTATTCCTATCGCCTGTCGATCGTCCATTTCTGGACCCTGATCTTCCTGTATATCTGGGCCGGGCCGCATCATCTGCACTGGACCGCCCTGCCCGACTGGACCCAGACCGTCGGCATGGCATTTTCCATCATGCTGTGGATGCCCTCCTGGGGTGGCATGATCAACGGCATCATGACCCTGTCCGGTGCGTGGGATAAGCTGCGGACCGACCCGGGACTTCGCTTCTCGGTCACCGCTGTCGGCTTCTACGGCATGTCCACCTTCGAGGGTCCGGTTATGTCGGTGCGCGAGGTCAACGCCCTCTCACACTACACCGACTGGACCATCGGCCATGTGCATTCTGGCGCGCTGGGCTGGGTCGCCTTTATCGTGTTCGGCTCGTTCTATTACCTGATTCCCGTGCTGTGGAACCGCAAGGCGCTGTATTCCGTGCGTTTGGTGGCATGGCATTACTGGATCGCCACCCTGGGCATCGTGCTCTACATCGTTTCGATGTGGGTTGCGGGGATCATGGAAGGCCTGATGTGGCGCGCCTATGACAAATTCGGCTTCCTGCAATACTCGTTCGTCGAATCGGTCGTCGCTATTCACCCGTTCTTCGTCATCCGCCTGCTTGGCGGGGTGTTCTTCCTGATCGGCGGCCTGATGATGGTCTTCAACGTCTTCATGACCATCACCAGCGAATCGACCGAACGTCCGCGCGAACCCCTGATCGCACCAGCCGTGCTGGCAGGAGCCTGAGACAATGTTCATCCGTCATGAATTCTTTGAAAAAAATGCGATCTTCCTGCTCATTGGCACGCTGGTGACGATCGCAATCGGCGGTATTGTGGAAATCGTCCCACTATTCACCATAGAAACGACTGTCGAGCATGTGGAAGGCATGCGTCCATACTCCCCGCTGGAGCTGCGGGGCCGCGACATCTATGTGCGGGAAGGCTGCTATCTGTGCCACAGCCAGCAGATCCGCACCCTGCGCGACGAAGTGGAGCGTTACGGCCACTACTCCATCGCGGCCGAGAGCATGTATGACCATCCGTTCCAATGGGGGTCGAAACGCATTGGCCCCGACCTGGCGCGCGTTGGCGGCAAATACTCCAACGACTGGCACTACGCCCATCTCCACAACGCGCAGGAAGTGGTGCCGGAGTCGATCATGCCGCACTACGCGTTCTTGGCCGAAACCCCGCTGGACACAGATGATATCCAAAACCGCATGAAGACCCTGCGGACCGTCGGCGTGCCTTACACGGACGAGGATATCGCCAACGCCAAGGCTGATCTGCAAACCCAGGCGAACCCGGATGCGGACAGTGCGAAACTACTGACGCGCTATCCGAAAGCAAACATCGTGCCCGGCAACGGCCATGAAGTCACCGAGGCCGACGCCCTTGTCGCTTACCTGCAAATGCTCGGTACCCTGGTTAACTTCGCCAACACCAGCACGGAAAGGTTGCAGCAATGACCACGTCGCAATGGCTGGAACATTACCTGGTCGTCGTCCTGGCCTTCGTGTTCGTCGGGATCGTCGCCGTAACCTACTGGCCAGGCCGTAAGGCGCAGATCGAGCAGCAAGGCCGCATTCCGTTCGAGGATGATGTGTAGTGCCCACAAAAATCGAAAAGGACGCCATCTCCGGCCAGGACACCACTGGCCATGAGTGGGATGGGCTGAAAGAGCTGAATACACCGCTGCCGAAGTGGTGGGTCTATGTGTTCTTTGCCTGCATTGCCTGGGCCGCCGGCCTGTGCGTGCTGTATCCGTCGGTCCCCTATGGCCCGGGCTACTTCCACGGCCTGTTGGGCTACTCCTCACGAAAGACCGTCGATGCCGAGGTCGGCAAACTCGTCGATCAACGCAAGGGCTCGATGGATAAGATCGCGTCGATGTCGTTCGATGCCATCAAGGCCGATCCGGCACTGATGGAGGTGGCGCTGACCAGCGGGCGCATCACCTTCGCCGAAAACTGCCAGCCTTGCCACGGGGCTGGGGGTGGCGGCAATCCGGGCTATCCGGCACTGGCTGCCGGTGCCTGGATCTGGGGCGGCACCCTGGCGGATATTCAGCAAACCGTCACCCATGGCATCCGCAGCGCCGACCCCGATGCACGCAATAGCGCTATGCCGCGTTTCGGAGCCGACGGCACGCTGAAGCCGGCCGAGATCGAAGCCGTCGCTGACTATGTGTGGGCGACCTTCTACGGCCACGCCGAAGGCAAGGACGTGTCGGCGGGCGCGAAAATCTTCGCCGA
>DAIEHR010000199.1 GCA_027353465.1 Acetobacteraceae bacterium
GCCATCGACCGGGTGACCGAGGCCACCGCGCCCTTCGCGGCCGTGTAACAGTCCCGTCCCGGTATCCCCATCAGCGCCAAATTCGACGACATGTTGATGACCGCCCCGCCGCCCGATTTGACGATCGCCGGAATCCCGAACCGGCATCCCAGGAAGGTGCCGAACAGGTCCAGCTTGATCACACGCCAGAACTCATCCAGCGGCGCGGTCGTCACGTCGCTGTCGCGCGCGGTGGATCCGCCGGCATTGTTGTGCAGCACATGCAGGCCGCCGTAATGCTGAACCGCCCGGTCGATCGTCGCCTGGATGCTGTCGGGGTCGGTGACGTCGGTTCTGACGGCGATCGCCTCACCGCCGGACTGGACGATCACTTGCGCGGTCTGCTCTCCCGCCTCGGCATTCAACTCCGCGACAACGACTTTCGCGCCTTCCCTGGCAAACAGCTTGGCTGTGGCGCGTCCGATCCCGGTTCCGGCGCCAGTGATGACGGCGACCTTGCCCTCTAGCCGTAGCATCCTTGTTTCCTCCAATTATGTTGGCTGGCATCGTCACCCTTGAAGCACCCTGGATCAAGGGGTGGGACGCGCCTAGGTTCGTATCCAGCCCAACCGACGGGAACGCCGATGCCGCACACATTGCCATCCCAGCTCTTCGGTCCGATGCGGGACGGCCGGGAAACCTCGCTGTTCACATTGGAAAACGACCATCTGCGCGTCCGCATCACTGACTTCGGCGGCCGGATGGTCAGCATAGAGGCACCGGACCGTCATGGTCGCCACGACCATGTTCTTCTGGGTTTCGACACCCTGGACGCCTACCGGACCAACAGCGGCTCCTTTGGCACCCTGCTCGGCCGCTATGCCAACCGGATAGCCGGTGGCAGCATTACGATTGACGGCCAAACACATGATCTGGACAGGAACGAGGGCAACAACACGCTGCATGGCGGTTCGGCGGGGTTCAGCAAGCTGGTCTGGGACGTTGCCTCGGCCGACGCTGGCGCAACGCCAACCCTTGTCCTGATCCACCGCAGCCCCGACGGTGACCAAGGCTTCCCTGGCGAGGTCACGGCGAAAGCGATCTACCAGCTTGAGGCCGACGCCCTGACCCTGACCCTGGACGCTGAAACGACCAAGCCGACCGTCATCAACCTGAGCGCCCATCCGTATTTCAACCTGGGCGGGCCGGACGCGAACGATATCCTGGACCACGAGCTGACCGTGGCGGCCGATGCCTTCCTGCCGACGGATGCCGCCCAACTTCCGACCGGCGAGATCCGGCCTGTCGCCGGCACGCCGTTCGATTTTCGCCATCCTTGCGTCATCGGCGACAGAATCAGGCAGCCCGATCCACAGATCTTCCATGCACTGGGTTACGATCATTGTTTCGTGCTGCGATCCGGCAACCCGTCGGTGACGCTGCACGATCCCGCCAGCGGCCGAGTGCTACAAATCGATACCGACCAACCCGGCGTTCAAATCTATACAGCGAACAAACTGCACGGAGACTTCGCGGGCCACAACGGCCTGATCTACCGCCAATCGGCGGGCCTGGCGATAGAGCCACAGGATTTTCCGGACGCGCCTCACCATCCCGGGTTCCCGGCAACGATTCTGCGTCCAGGCCAAACCTATAGGCGGTTCATCCGCTATCGATTTACCGTTGATTAGGACGGATGGGTATCGACCGGGACCAGCCACTCCAGCAGTTTGCCGGTCAGCGCGGCCATTGTCAGCGGCTTGGTGATTTGATCGTCCATACCGCTTTCCAGACTGGCCTCGCGACTGCCTTCCATCGCATGCGCTGTCAGAGCGACGATCGGAGTCCGCCGTCCCTGAAACCCCTCGATCTGCCGGATCGCTCTTGTGGCCTCATACCCATCCATCTCTGGCATCTGGCAATCCATCAGCACCAGATCGAACTTATTCTCCCGGTAGATGCCGACCGCTTCCAGACCGTTGCGCGCCGAAGTCACCCGGCAGCCCAAGGATTCAAGCAACGCCTGGGTTACCCGCATATTCGCCGGGTTATCCTCGACCATAAGAATCGACACCGAACCCCGGCCGCCACGCTCCAGCGCCGCCTTGAAGTCCCGGCTGGCGGTTGACACAAAAGCTGGCGGCGAGTTCGGCTTGGCCACTCCGGCATTCGCTGCTTCGAGATTGGCCGGCATCGGCCGCGGTGCGGGTTCAACCTGCACCAGAGAGGAAATCGGCGGCAGTACGGGCTCTGGCCGAACGGGCGGCGCTGGCATGGCGACAGCCTCGCCGCGATCTATCACCACGGTAAACCAGAACGTCGATCCGACGCCCACGACGCTTTCGACACCGATATCGCCGTCCATCATGCCGCAGAGTTGGCGCGCGATCGACAGCCCCAGGCCAGTGCCGCCGTAACGGCGGGTCATCGAACTATCCACCTGGTTGAATGCTTCGAAGATCATCGCCTGTTTGTTGGCGGGGATCCCAATCCCGCTGTCGGAAACCTCAAACCGGATGCGGATGGCTTCGCCGATTTCCTGTTCGGCCAACCCACGCACGACGATCGTCCCCTCGGCGGTGAACTTCAGCGCGTTGCCGACCAGATTGGTCAATATCTGCAGCAGCCGGTGCTTATCGCCGATCAGCATCAAGTTCAGTTCGTCGGGCACCGAAGTCCAAAGCGTCAGGCCCTTGACCCGAGCCTGATCGGCAAACAGGACGCGGACGTCGTGGATAAGCGAGGGGAGGTGAAACGGCCGGTGTTCCAATTCAAGCCGCCCCACTTCGATGCGGGACAGGTCCAGGATATCATCGACTAGCCGCAGCAATGCCTGGCTGGATTGCGTCGCCGTCTCCAGGTAGCGGCGTTGCGGCGGCGACATATCGGTCAGTTGCAGCAGCTCAATCATCCCGACCACGCCATTCAGCGGGGTACGGATTTCATGGCTCATGTTCGCCAGGAACTGGCTTTTGGCGGCGTTGGAGAGTTCGGCCTGGCGCAATGCGTGGCCGGTTTCTGTTGCCCGCCGGTGCAATGCATCGAGCATGATGTTGAAAGCGGTCCCCAGGCGGCGGATTTCGCGGGGCACCAGGTTTTGGAATTCCGGCACCGCCACTTCATCGTTGCCGCCTATGACGGCTTCCGCCGTGGCGATGACGCCGCGAACAGGCTGCGCTATGGTTCGCGCCAGCAGCCCCGACAGCAGGGCGGCGGCACCGAGGGAAACCAGAGTGAGCGGCAACAGGTGTTCTGAAATCAAACTTGTTTTGTTCGAGGAAGTGGCGTTGCCGCCCCAAAGGGCAAGAACCGCGATCGGCGTTACGGCCATGATCGTGAACGCAATGAAAAGCAGGTAATGCAGCGGCACGCCAGGGCCGGGCGCGGTAGCCACGAGGCGCGGCAAAGCAGCCGGTGAGGTGCTGGCGGGGTTAGCCGTGTCCGGGTGCATATGCGTCGCCTGTCATCTGACGTATCGAATACCATGCCTTGGTTTATAATCGAAACGCAAACCGACGAATGTCGATTTGTACAGTTCCGAGCCGATCTTGTCTGGCTCCCCTGCGCCAAAAATCCCGAACATGAGACTCGACTCTGCCCTCCTTCCCTGTCTATGTTCTTATTATGTTCGCACCACTCGCCATACCGGAAAAGCCGTCCCGAACGGTCCCCGTAACGGCCCAGCCCATGCCAGGCACACCCACGCCCGCCATCGCCCTGCTGCGTGAACGCATCGCCAGGATCGAGCGTACGTACACGCGCGGTTCGGCCGAACGATCGGTTCCTTTCGATATAAACACCATCGATCAAGCCCTTCCCACGGGCGGTATACGCCTGGGCGCGCTGCATGAGGCCGCGTCAGCCGGGGCTGATACCGAACATGCCGCCGCTGCCACCCTGTTCATCGCCGGAATTCTGGCCCGCCTGGATGGACCTGTCCTGTGGGTGCTGCATCAGGCCGACCTGTTCGCACCCGGCCTTGCCGGGGCCGGGTTGAACCCCGATCGGATCGTCTTCGCCGAGGCCGGCAAGAATGTCCTGCCGGTCATGGAGGAAGGCCTGCGCCATCCCGGCCTGTGCGCCGTGGTCGCCGAACATACCGGCCGGCTGAGCCTGGTCGCCTCCCGCCGC
>DAIEHR010000231.1 GCA_027353465.1 Acetobacteraceae bacterium
AAGGATGTGCGCAGCTTCCTGTCGCTGGCCGACCAGAAGAACCTGTCGGCGCCGATGCTGAAGAACCTGCTGCCAGCGAACACCGCGATCATCGACCGCACGTTTCAGGCGGTCGCCCGGCATGGCCGCCAGCCGGTCGCGCTGTTCGGCCTGGCGTTCAAGCAGGGCACCGACGATCTGCGCGAATCCCCGTTCGTGCTGTTGGCCGAAAAGCTGCTGGGCAAGGGCTACGACCTGCGCATCTATGACCGCTTCGTTCAGGTCGCGACCCTGATGGGGTCCAACCGAGCGTATATCGACCAGGAAATACCGCATCTGGAACGGCTGATGGTGGTCAGTCCAGAGGCTGCGTTGTCTGGCACCAAGGTGGCCGTCATCGGGCATGTGGCGCCGGAGGATCGGCCGGGCCTGCTGGCCGCGTTGAAGGATCATGTGGTGATCGACCTGGCGGGTATCGCCGATCTGCGCGCGCATCCCGGCATTGCCTATGAGGGCCTGTGCTGGTGAGCCGCCCGAGGCTGCTGTTCGTCAGCCCGCGCTTTCTGTTTCCGATGGACCAGGGCGGCAAAATCCGCACCGGGAACACACTGCGCGGGATGAAGGGCGGGGCGTTCGATATCACGCTGGTATCCCCTGCCCCGGCGGACCATGCCGGGTATGCCACGGACATCGCGGCTTGCTGCGACCGGTTCGTGTCGTGGCCGGAACAGCCGCGGTCCCGCATCCGGCGCGTGCTGGCACTGGCGAGCCGGCTGCCGGTGGCGGCGGCGACCGACCGTTCCGCCGCCGGCAGCGCCGTGGTACGGCAGGCACTGGGCGACACGCCGGATGTCGTGGTGGTCGATTTCCCGCATGCCGACGTGCTGATGCCGCCGCGTATCGACGCCGCCACGGTGATGTTCACCCACAATGTCGAGGCGGAGATCTTCGAGCGGCACGCCAAGCGCGAAACCGGGCTTTGGGGCCTGGTTTGGGCCAACCAAAGCCGCAAGATGGCGCGTTTGGAGCAGGACAGCCTGCGCCGGTACGACTCGGTGGTGGCGGTGTCGGAGCGTGACCGCGACGTGCTGGCCAAACGCTATAGCCTGCACCGTGTGGAGGCGATCGACACCGGGGTTGATCTGGACTTCTTCGCGATGAACCCGCCGGACGACGAGCCCGACCCAGGTGAAGATGGGGGCACCCTGATCTTCACCGCGACCATGAGCTGGGCGGCGAACGTGGAGGGCATCCATTTCCTGCTGGATGAGGTTTGGCCGCGCCTGCTGGCGATACGGCCGCGGATGAAGGCGGTCATCATCGGCCGCAATCCGCCGGCCTCGCTGGCGGAAAAGATCCGGCAGCGCGGCCTGAACGTCACCCTGACGGGGTTCGTGGACGACATCCGGCCCTATGTCGCGGGCGCCAATGTCTATGTGATCCCGCTGTTCGTCGGCAGCGGCACGCGGATCAAGGCGTTCGAGGCGATGGCGATGGGGCGCCCCGTCGTCTCCACCACGCTGGGGATCGAGGGGCTGGACGTCACCGACGGGGAGACCTTCCTGCGTGCGGACGACGCCGAGGCGTTTGCGCGGTCGATCCTGGGGCTGCTGGACGATGCTTCGCTGCGGGCACGCATTGCATCGGCCGCACGACGGCTGATGGAGGAGCGGTTCTCCTGGTCGCGTGTAGCCGCTCAGTTCGAGGCGATCTGCCTGCGGGCGCTGGAGCGGCGCTAGGGGGCTAGGGTGCAACGATCACTCCAGTGGACGCACGGACTACCGAGCCTGTCATGGCTGGCCAGACCGGCGGGTGATAGCCCAGCGGGACGGTCGGGCGGGCCCAGTGGGGCGGTGTTTCGGACAGGGAGACGACGGGACCGAGGTGCTTCAGTTGGCCGGCCGGGGTTTCGCTGACCATCGACCAGCGGTCGATCTCCTCGGGTGCGAACTCGGCCGGCAGGTTCCGCGGCGACCCGGGCGGGACCTCACCCAGATCGACGATCCATTTGCCGATTTGGGCCAGGGATGTCCGGACCAGCCAGCTTCCGCCCTGCTCCGCGCGCCGCTTCAGGGCGACCATGGCGCCGGTCGCCATCAGGTAGCCGGTGCAGTAGTCGATCGCGGCCAACGGATAGAATTGCGGTCCCGGCGCGCTGCCGGGACATACCTCACCTTGGCGGTAGGTCATGCCGCTGACTGTCTGGATCACGGTGTCGAAGCCGCGGCGGGACGCCCAGGGGCCGGTATGGCCGAACGCGGACAGCGAGACATAGATCAGTCCAGGGCGGATCGCCGCCAGTTCCTCGGGCGACAGGCCGCGCGCGCCCAGCGTGCCGGGGCGGTAGCCCTGGGAGAAGATGTCGGACTGGCGCACCAGGCCGCGCAATGTGTCCAGGTTGGACTGGTCCCGCAGGTCCAGGTACGCGGACAGCTTGCCATGACCGGTGTCCAGCTCCTGATAGCCAAGGTTCGGCAGATGCGGTGCCGAGATCTTCATCACCTCGGCGCCGTGCTCGGCGAGCGACCGAGCGGCGGTGGGGCCGGCGAGGACGCGGGTGAGGTCGAGGACACGGATGCCCGATAGCGGCCGGTTCCCAGCCGGCAGCGGTTCCGGATCGCTGTCGCCGATCTTGACCACCTCCAGCAGTGGCAGCGCGGCCACGGCGGCGGCCTGTGGGTGTTTGGCCCATTCGGCCATGGTGCGGACCATGCCGCCGGCACCCTTGGCGGCGATGATGGCTTCCTCCAGATCGGCGGCGTTCCATTGGGCCACCGCCTTGGTTACGGCACCAGGGCTTTCCTCGCACCCCAGCACCGCCAGCGCGGCCGCTCGGTGGTTGGGGAAGTTGGCATGGACGTAGCTCCAGCGGCCGTCTTTCGTTGGGTAGAACCCCATGATGGCGTTCCGGCCAGCGGAAACCTGGCCGTCGCCGACCTTCAGATAGTGGCCGCTGCGCAACGAGGCCGTGGCCTGACGCACATCGACAGCAACGGACTGCCGGCGACCGGTGCGCTGGTGCCACAGATCCGCCGCCGCCAGTCCGGCCGCGGCCAGGGTGGAGGCACCGGCGACGCCGACCCGGAACGGGGTTGGCAGGATGGGATCGATGCCGTTCGTGAAGCCAACCGCGTCGGCGTCATGGGCTGACAGCCCGACTGAGGGCAGGATCGTGCGAAGCGCGGCGTGCGGCATGGTCGTTTCCCCGGACGTGGACGTTGGGGCGAGCATGCCCCGGTCCGGGGATTCCAGCTAGGCGACGACTTGCAGCGGCAGGGTTTCGCTTGGTGCCGCCACGTGCAGATTGACCACAATCGGCCGGTGGTCAGAGGTTTCACGCAGCAAGGCGTGGGCGCCAAAGCAGGCGACCCCACGGATCAGACAGCGGTCGATGCGCAGCGGCACGACATCGCCGGCGATATGGGTCGGTTCGCGCGGGCCGACGTCACGGAATCCCCGCAGCAGGGTTGGCCCGACCAGATTGTAGTCGCCCACCACAGCGGCACAGAATGGCAGCGCCTTGGCGATGCGGCGAAGCTGTCGGCGATTCAGTATCTGGCCATGCGAAAGGTGAACATTGGCCACTGTAATCGCACCAAAATCAATGATCTGGCATATCCGGTTGAACATCGCGCCATTCTGCAGCGGCAGCACCACCGGCTGGCTGGGAAAGGGCACCGGGCTCCAGACCGCGAGGCCGTGGATACGGCCGGGCAGCAGGTTGCGCTGATAATAACCGCCGATCTTGGCGGTCAGGCCGTCCATCGCCTCGGTAGCCTCTTGCAGCAACAGCAGGTCGGGTCCCTCTCGCCGGATGAGGCGGACGACATCGTCCAGGGAGGCCCCGGTCAGGCGGAGCAGGTTCCAGCTTACGAGTTTGATCATTTCAACCAGAAAATGGGGGTTTGGGGACGCCTTACGCAAGAAAACTCTGCACATGGCAGAGGTTTAATCTGGTGTTGGAAGCGGGTCACAAGTACGGGAGCATTAGACGGGCAGCGGCATCGCGGATGCGCTCGAACAAATCCCGGGCATCCAGTTCCTCCTTGGTCCATTCGGATTCGCAGGCCTCCTCCTGCAAGGTCGCGAGCACGCTGGCGAAATCCCTGTCATAGACCTCCATGCAGAGCTCAAAATTAAGACGGAAGGAGCGCATATCCCAGTTCGTGCTGCCGATCAGGCACCACTCGCCATCCACAACCATCATCTTTGAATGATGAAAGGGTGGCGGGCTTCGCCAGATGCGGACGCCATGCGCCAGGATCGGACCGATATTGGCACGCACGGCCCAATCTACCAGCACATGATCACTTTTTCCTGGGATCACCATATTCACCGCCACACCGCGCATGGCGGCCAGCGACAGCGCGGTCATCATCCGCTCATCCGGCAGGAAGTAGGGTGTCATCACCAGGATGCTCTTTCGGGCGCAGGCGACCGCCTGCAAAACCGCGAATTCCACCTTCTCCAGGTCTTCGTCCGGTCCTGAGTCGATCACGCGGGCCAAAGCGCCTTGTTGGGGGGCGATTTGCGGCCACCATTTGTCGTCATCCAGGTCCTCATCGGTCGCGAAGGTCCAATCCTGCGCGAATGCATCGGAAAGCTGCGACACGACCGACCCTTCGATCCGAAAATGCAGGTCTTTCACCGGTTCTTTCGGGCGGGTCGCCATGACGTTGCTGTCGCTGATGTTCATCCCACCGGTGAAACCAACGGTCCCGTCGATGACAAGGATCTTCTTATGGGAACGCAGATTCACGAACGGCATCCGCCACGGCAGAATCGAATGCAGAAACCGCGCGGCCTTCACGCCATGGCGTTGAAGGCGATGATAGACCGGAGAGGTGATCCAACCGCCGCCAATCCCGTCGATCAGGACACGAACCTCGACGCCGCGTGCCCGAGCCTCGATCAGTGCGGCGACAAAGCGGCCGCCCCAATCGTCATCGCGGAAGATATAGGATGACAGGCCGACGCTGGTTTTGGCTGCCGCGATCGCCGCCAGCATCGGCGGATAAGCCTGGTCGCCGTTCTGATAGATCTGGATCCGCGTTCCTGACACCAAGGGCCGTTCAGTTATGCGGCCCAACGCGTGCGCCAACTGGTCCATCTCTATTTCGGCATCGGCCGGATTGCCGTTGCCCCACCCATCCCGATCGCTGATCTGCCGGCGGATTTTGCGCGCACGACGCTGGACGCGGTTGACGCCGAACATCGCGTAGAAGGCTGCGCCGAGAATTGGGGCGAACCAGACCAGGCCGATCCAGCCGACGGCCGAGGCAACCTCTCGTTTATGGAGCAGGATGTGGATGGTGACCCCGACGGCGAGGACGAAGCCAATACTGAGCGTTACGTCGGCATGGAGATGAAGTAGGCCTTGCCAGATATCGTTCATTGGGCGCGCGTGCGGGCTTCAGACGAACCGTTCATCTGGATGACGTAGGCGATGCCGCGGCGGCAGGCAACCGCGCGGTGCGTTGTCGGGTGGATAGTAGCGACTGGCAGCCGGGGCGTCTAACGGACGCCTCAAAAAGCAGGCTATGGGATTCTGTTTCTTTTTTGGTGCGGATTCCTGGGGTATTTCATCGACCGCATGGTGGTGGCGAGGGTCGCCGATCAATCTGCCAATGCAGTTTATCAACAAGCGAGGTGGAAGGGTTGGTAACCTGAACTTTACCATAGGATTAAATAGGAAAGTAGTCAATAGCGCATGCGGCCCGAGTTCTGAACAGGCCCTAAGGGGCGTCGGCGTTCGGTGCCCCTCGTTAAACGTCAAAGCCGCTCTTGGCCGGGATGATTTGCTTGGAAGAGCGCGGAGGGCGGGAAGGGCCGCGAAGCCGAGAGGCGGCACCCTTCGCGGCCCTCAGCGGCCCTTCGCGCTCTTCCAGGCAAAATGAAGACAGAATGACCGGACGCGCTGGCTGTCCTGTCGCACGGTTTTGGTATGATCTTCATCGACTGATGGGCGTGATCACTTCCAGAAAAGCACATATTTTCGAACTCGACAGGCGGCCCGGGTTCTGAACAGGCCTTAAGGGGCGTCGGCGTTCGGTGCCCCTCGTCAAATATCAAAGCCGCTGTTGGCCGGGATGATTTGCTTGGAAGAGCGCGGAGGGCGGGAAGGGCCGCGAAGCCGAGAGGCGGCACCTTTCGCGGCCCTCAGCGGCCCTTCGCGCTCTTCCAAGCAAAATGAAGACAGAATGACCGGACGCGCTGGCGGTCCTTTCGCACGGTTTTGGTATGATCTTCATCGACTGATGGGGGGGATCACTTCCAGAAAAGCACA
>DAIEHR010000247.1 GCA_027353465.1 Acetobacteraceae bacterium
TGAGGCCCTCCAGCACAACGACGACACTCAGGACGACGGCCGACACCAGCAGAAGATCGTAGCCATGAAGGGGTCCGAAGCGAAACAGATCCCGCCCAAGCGGCAACGTGAGGATTAAAGCCAGCATCGCGACGGTTGCACCCGAGATCCATATCAGGGCGCGGTTGCGCTGGCCGATAAGGTCGCGCAGCGACGCGCCAAAGCTGCGGTTGACCAGCACCAGTCCCAGATCGACCAGCACCAGCGAAACGAATGTCAGCGCCCGCACATCGTCGTTCGGCATTCCGCTGCGCAGCGCGAACACGTACAATCCTGCCAGCGCCAGGAAGGCGAAACTACCCTGCAACAGGCTCCAGGCGATGAGGGCCGGTGAGAACAGCACACTCTCGGGCGGTCGCGGCGGCCGGTTCATGATGTTTTCCTCCTCCTTCTCCGCCTCGAACACCATCGAGCATACCGGGTCGATCACCATCTCCAGGAACGCGATATGAACTGGCCCGAAGATCAGGGGCAGCCCAGTCAGCAGGGGCAGCAACGCCAACCCGGCAATCGGAACATGCACCGCGATGATGTAAGCCATCGCTTTGCGCAGGTTGTCGTAAATGCGGCGCCCGAGCCGGATGGTTCGAACGATCGAGCCGAAATCGTCATCCAGCAGCACGAGCGACGCTGCCTCGCGCGCCACATCCGTCCCGCGTCCACCCATGGCGATGCCAATATCAGCGGCTTTCAGGGAGGGTGCATCGTTGACCCCATCGCCTGTCATCGAGACCACCTGGCCACTCGCCTTCAGCGCCTGCACGATCCGTAGCTTCTGCGCCGGCACGATGCGGGCGAAGATGTCAACGCGCTGGACGGTTTGCCGCAGCTCATCGTCGCCCATCCGCGCGATGCTGGGTCCATCCACCACCGAGCCCGCATCGAGGCCGGCCTGGAGGGCGATTGCACGGGCGGTCAGCGCGTAGTCCCCGGTGATCATCACCACCCTTATGCCAGCCGCCCGGCATTCGGCGATGGCAGCCGGAACAGAGCGGCGCAGAGGGTCGGCAAGCCCGGCGAGCCCGAGCAGATGGAAGGTGAACGCTCGGGGCGATTCGGGCAGCGATGCATCCGCGCTCGCCTCCGCCACGGCCAGGACGCGCATGCCCGCCTCCGCAAGCCGATCGGCGTTGCGGGCAAGTTCGGCTCGTGCCGCCGGGTCTAGCCGGCAAAGCTGCGCGATCGCCTCCGGCGCACCCTTGGCCGCGACGCGCAGCTTGCCGCCCGCGGATGAACGCCATACCTGCGTCACCGCCAGAAGATCGGGTTGCAGGCCATAGGTCCGCTCCAGGCTCCAGCCTGCCACATCGTCCCCGCCGGTCGCGGCAACCGCCTGGAACGCCTGATCCATCGGATCATAGGCATCCGGGGCGCTTGCCAGGGCGGCCGTCGTGACCAGCCGGCGAAACCCGGGCGGGGGTGGCCGGCCATCCACGATGGGCGCCATCTCGCCCTCGGCCTGCAGCGCGGCGACCGACATGCGGTTCTCCGTAAGCGTCCCTGTCTTGTCGGTGCAGAGCACGGTCGCTTCGCCCAGCGTTTCAATGGCTGACGCCCGGCGGGTAAGCACCCGCGCCCGCGACAGACGCCAGGCACCCATGACCATGAAAACAGTCAGCACCAGAGGAAATTCCTCCGGTAGCATCGACATGCCCAACGCGATCCCCGCCAGCAATGCATCCAGCCACGCGCCACGGAAAAGACCGTAGAGCAGGACGACCAGAAGGCAGCAGACAAGCCCGGCCGCGGCGGAGATGCGAACAATGCGTGCGGTCTGCCGGCTCAGGTTCGCGGGTGCGGTCTCGATCTCACCGAGCGCCTGGCCAATGCGGCCAATCTCGCTTTTCGGACCGGTCGCCCGCACCTCCGCCAGCCCTTGTCCGCGCACCACCAACGTGCCGGAGAACACATAAGGCAAATCATCGCCGCCGGGGTGCATATCCGGCATTATCGCCGCTTCGGAGGCGCGCTTGCGAACCGGTACCGATTCGCCAGTCAGCAGGGATTCATCGGTCTGCAGCTCGCGCGCCTCGATCAGCACGGCATCCGCCGGGACCCGGTCGCCTTCCGACAGGACGATGAGGTCGCTGCGCACCACCTCCCGCCCCGCGATCCGCAGGCGTTCGCCATCCCGGATCACCAACGCCCGGGGGCTGGTGAGGTCCCGCAGGGCGTCGAGCACGCGCTCGCTTCTCTCCTCCTGAATGACGGCGATCGCCACCGAGAGGGAGGCGAACACGAGCAGGAGTATTGCCTCCAGCCGGTCACCGAGCAGCAGATAGATCATGCCGGCGCCCAGAAGCATCCCGAACATCGGTTCGGAGATGATGTCCCATACGATGCGGACTAGCGATCGGCGCCCGGCACGCGGCAACTCATTCGGGCCGTCGCGCAGCAATTGTTCGGCCGCTTCCCTGGCACTCAAGCCACGCGGATTGACCTGAGCGGGATGGACGCTCACCGGGAACGCGCCGCTGTTACGCTGAACGCGTGGGTACGATCTGTTCGGCGGGTCATTCAGATGCCATCCGATCCTCTAAGAAGCCTCGGCCAGAAAGTGTCGCATGGAAGTGGCTTCCCGGACGCCCCTCGCGGCTGGGCGATGGCCGGCGTGCAGCCGGATTCCTAACGGTGGACCTTGGGAGGCGCCATGACCAGGATCAACGGGCCGGTCGCTGCCGTGCTGAAAGGGTTGAATTTTTCGGGATCAGCGAACGCGGAGCAGTCAGGAGAAGCCCACGAGCGGAAATCCTGCGCCGCCTGATCGTGAACGTCACAGGCGGTGGAGTTACACTTTGAATTACATCGCACCCGTTGCGTTTCATTTTTCCGCCTATACCTAGGTCAAGCTCACCGACCAGGAGATCGCCCATGTCTCATCCGAAACGCCTGTTGAAAACCGCCTGCGCGATTGGCATGGCGCTGCTGCTGTCCGGCTGCGTGATTGTTCCGTGCTGCGGCGACGGATACTACCATCACCGGCACTATTGGGGTGACTGACACGCGTGAGTGAAACCGTACGCCGCTCCTCCGGCGGCCGGCCGACTGCCCAGGCGGCCGCCTTGCTGGAAACCATGATCCTGGACACCGCGACCGTGGCTTTCCTCGCCGACGGCTACGCCGCGACCTCGATCGAGGCCATCGCCAGGGCGTGCGGCATCGCCAAGCGCACGTTGTATGCCCGCTGGAGTGGCAAACCCGCGCTGTTCCGAGCAGTGCTGGAGCGCCTGATGGCGAAATGGCTGTCGGGCGCGGGCGATTGGTCCGCCCGCGAATCGTTGGCGGAGGCGCTGGACGAAGCCGCGGCCCGCATCCTGGAGGTTGCCCTGACGCCCGAAGCCATTGCGTTGAACCGACTGCTGATCGCCGAGAGTGCTCGGTTTCCCGAACTTCCCTTCATGATGCGCCAGGCGGGCGCCAGTCAGGGGACGGTTCGGATCGCCGCACTGCTGGAGAAGGCGATTGCATCGCGAACCATACAGCCGTTGGACACGGCGTTCGCCGCCGAACAATTCCTGCATCTGGTTTTAGCTGGACCCCAACGCCGGGCACTGGGATTAGGGCCGGCTTTGGATGCGACGCAATTGGCGGCGTGGCGCAAATCCGCGGTAAAACTGTTCCTGTACGGCATTAAAAACTGACGGTTGCCGGTTACGCCGGAAAGGTGTTACCGAAAGGTCATCTAACAATAGGGATTTGCGTCTTCATGAAGCTTTTGCTGACGGGTGGATGCGGATTCATCGGCTCCGCCGTGGTGCGTCACCTGCTTCGCCATACCGACCATGTGATCATCAACGTAGATAAGATGACCTATGCCGCCTCGGAAGATGCACTCGAAGACGGTATGAAACATAATCGTCATATCTTGATCAAGGCCGATATCGCCGATGGCGCCGCCATGCGGCAGGTTTTTGAAACCCATGACCCTGATGCGGTGATGCATCTGGCGGCCGAAAGCCATGTGGACCGTTCCATCGACGGGCCGGCTGATTTCGTCCAGACTAACGTCGTTGGCACGTTCGTGCTGCTGGAGGCCGCGAGACGACACTACGGCACCCTGCGGGGCGACAGGAAGGCAGCGTTCCGTTTTCATCACGTTTCTACCGACGAAGTGTTCGGCGCGCTGGAACACGATGACCCGCCGTTTACTGAAACCACGCCGTACGATCCGCGCAGCCCTTACTCCGCCACCAAGGCCGCATCCGATCATCTGGTCCGTGCCTGGAGCCACACCTACAAGCTGCCGACGATCGTTTCCAACACCTGCAACAACTACGGCCCGTGGCAGTTTCCGGAAAAGCTGATCCCGCTGGTGACGCTGAACGCGCTGCAGGGCAAGGATCTTCCGGTGTATGGCGACGGGTCAAACATGCGCGACTGGCTGTTCGTTGAGGACCATGCCGCCGCGCTGGTGCGGGTGCTAGAAATGGGCGTTCCGGGCGAAACCTACGCAATCGGAGGCCGCCAGCCGCGCACCAACCTGCAAGTCGTGCAGGCGATCTGCGCGCATCTGGACAAACGTGTCCCCGACCCCGCCGGCCCGCGGGGGCGTTTGATTCGATTTGTTACCGACCGGCCGGGACACGACTTCCGCTATGAAATCGATCCCTCCCGCAGCGAGGTTGCATTGGACTGGAAGGCGCCGCACGATTTCGAAACCGGACTGGCGAAGACGATCGATTGGTATCTCGATCACCGAGCCTGGTGGGAAGCGCTGCAGGCAGCGAAATACGCTGGCCAGCGTTTAGGCACCTCGACTGAAGACAAAGGAAAAGCAGCATGAAGGGCATCTTGCTGGCCGGCGGTTCCGGCACGCGCCTGCATCCGATGACCCTGGCGGCGTCAAAGCAGCTTCTGCCGGTCTACGACAAACCGATGGTTTATTACCCGCTGTCCACCCTGATGCTAGCAGGTATCCAGGACATCATGCTGATCTCCACGCCGGAGGATCTGCCACAGTTCAAGCGCCTGCTGGGCGACGGCTCGCGGTTCGGCGTCCGGTTTGAATACGCGGTTCAACCGAAGCCCGATGGCATTGCCCAGGCGTTCCTGATCGGTCGCGACTGGCTGGGCGGCGAACCCTGTGCGCTGGCCCTCGGCGACAACCTGATCCACGCCGACCATCTGTCCACCCTGTTGCGGGCCGCGGCATCCCGGCCGGTTGGTGCCTCGGTTTTCGCCTATCAGGTCCGCGATCCCGAACGTTATGGCGTGGTATCCTTCGACGCCAAGGGCAAGGCGGTGGAAGTGGTGGAAAAGCCGACCGCGCCAATCAGCAACTGGGCCATCACCGGGTTATATTTCTACGACAAGCACGTCAGCGACATTGCGCCCCAGATCAAGCCGTCCGCGCGCGGGGAACTGGAGATTACCGATCTGAACCGCGTGTATCTGGAAATGGGCACGCTGAACGTCGAGAAACTCTCGCGCGGCTGCGCCTGGCTGGATGCTGGCACGCCCGACAGCCTGTTGCAGGCGGCAACCTTCGTGCAGACGATCCAATCGCGCACCGGCATGCTTGTTGGCTGCCCGGAAGAGGTCGCTTTCCGCATGGGCTTCATCGACGCCGATCGCCTGCGGTATCACGCCACCCATTTAGGCAAGACCGATCTGGGCCGGGCGCTGCTGGAACTGGCCGAGGGGGAAGTCGAGTGAACGTCGAAGCGCTGGCCATTCCCGCCGTTAAGCTGATTACCCCTCCGCGGTTCCGCGATGCACGGGGCTTCTTCTCGGAAACCTGGAATCAGGGCCGGTTCGCGGATGCGGGTATCCCTGGGCCGTTCATCCAGGACAACCATGCCGTTTCCAACGGCATCGGCGTTCTGCGCGGTCTGCATTGCCAGATCGGGCCGAATGCCCAGGGCAAGCTGGTCCGTTGCGTCAAGGGCGCGATCTATGACGTGGCGGTGGACGTCCGCCACGGCTCCCCGACCTTCGGTCAGTATGTTGGCGCCCAGATCAGTGCCGAGAATTGGACGCAAATCTGGGTTCCGCCGGGCTTTCTGCATGGCTACTGCACGCTGACCGAGGATACCGAGGTGATCTACAAGGTCACCGGCGCCTATGACAAAGCGGCGGAACGTGGGGCGATCTGGAACGACCCGGATATCGGCATCGCATGGCCGGTTTCAGCCGATCAGGTGATCCTGTCCGACAAGGACAAGGTGCTGCCGCGCCTACGCGACCTGCCGGTGCTGTTCAATGTCTGACGCGGGGCGCCCGATCCTGGTAACGGGCGGCTCCGGCCAGTTGGCGTCTTCGTTGGCGGGCGGCGCTTCAGTATTGCGGGTCGGGCGTCCGGCGTTCGATTTCGACCGTCCGGACACAATCGAAGCGGCGTTTCGTGCCGCCAATCCGCGGCTGGTGGTCAATGCCGCCGCCTATACCGCCGTTGACGCGGCGGAAAAGGATGTCGAGGCAGCCTATCGCGCCAACCGCGATGGCCCCGCCATCCTCGCCGCGCTTTGCGCCGCCGCGGACATCCCGTTGATCCATGTCTCCACGGACTACGTGTTCGATGGGACCAAGACTTCGCCCTATGTCGAAACCGACGCCGTCGGGCCCCAGGGCGTCTATGGCGCCAGTAAGCTGGCGGGCGAACAGGCCGTGATGGAATCGGGCGCCAAGGCGATCATTCTGCGTACCGCATGGGTCTATGCCGCGACCGGCAAGAACTTCGTCCGCACCATGCTGACGGTCGGCAAGACCCGTGACCGCCTGACCGTGGTGGGCGACCAGCACGGCTGTCCGACGACCGCCGACGATCTGGGCGACGCGATCCGGGCGATCATCGGCCATTTGGATCAAGGCGGGTGGAACCAAGCCTACCAAGGTATTTTCCACGCCGCTGGTTCTGGTGAGACCACATGGCACGGGCTTGCGGTCGCGACGTTTCAGGAAGCTGCTCGGCACGGCGCCAAAGTGCCCGAAGTCGCGCCGATCGCGACGGCCGATTGGCCGACACCGGCGAAACGCCCGGCGAATTCGCGGCTGGACTGCACCCGCTTGCAGAGCGTATTCGGTATCCGGCTACCGCATTGGCGGGACAGCCTGACCCGCACCGTGGATACGATTTTCGCGACCGCACCGCCCTGAAACCAACTTTGCGGCGATATGCATCGTGCGATACTGTCTAAGCAGGACATCGCCCGCGCCCGACGGTTCGCGTCCGGCCCTGGCGGCGCCGCCGCCGTCACGAGGCATGGACACATAATGTCGCGTATCATCGAAATTCTGTTGTTCGTGACCCCGTTCCTCGCCTTTGCCGGTTGGCGGTTGCTGTTCCCGTCGCCGCTGCCGCCGCTATGGCTGCTGCAATGCTTGGCGGCCGCGGTGGCGCTGATGCTTCTGGCCTTGCTCTGGTCACGACACCAGGATGCCGGTGATGCGAACCAGGCTTATGTGCCCGCCCGCCTGGTCGATGGTCAGATCGTACCCGCCCAACCGGCCCCGCCTCGGTGACATTCGCCGATCCCGCATTAGGTCGCGTCTGGGACACGCTGCCCGATGCCCGGATCGTGGGCGGCGCGGTTCGCGATGCGTTGGCGGGGCGAGATGTCGCCGACTACGATCTGGCAACGCCCTTGCCGCCCGACGCCGTCATGGCGGCGCTGAAGAATGCCGGCATCAAGGTCGTGCCCACAGGCCTGGCACATGGCACAGTCACCGCCGTGGTGGATGGCCGGCCCTTTGAGATCACCACTTTGCGCCGCGACGTGGAAACCGACGGCCGGCATGCCGTGGTGGCGTTCACCGCGGACTGGCGGCAGGATGCCTCCCGCCGGGATTTCACCATCAACGCCATGTCGATGACCCGCGACGGGACCGTATTCGACTACTTTGGCGGGCGTGCCGATCTGGATTCGGGGCGGATTCGGTTCGTCGGCGACCCGGCCACGCGAATCGCCGAGGATTACCTGCGCGTCCTAAGGTTTTTCCGCTTCCAAGCCCGGTATGGCCGGGTCGCTCCCGATGACGCCACACTCCGGGCCTTGCACGCCGGAATTCCCGGCCTGGGCCGCCTGTCGATGGAGCGGGTGTGGCACGAGCTGCGCCGCATTCTGGCCGCCCCCGACCCGGCCGAGGCAATCGGGTTGATGCGCACATTGGGCATCTGGCGGGCGGTGGTTCCGGAAGCCTCGGCCGACGCGGACCTGACCGCGCTGCCCGCCGATCCGGTGCTGCGGCTGGCCGCGCTGTTGAGCGGCAATCCGCTGGAACTGGCAACGCGGTTGAAACTGTCGAACGAGGACCGCGATCGCCTGGTTCGGCTGACGGCCACGCCGCCCGTGCACGGTTCCGATGCGGATCTGCGCCGGTTGCTGGCCGATCACCTGCCCCGGGATCTGATTGACCGCACATGGCTGGACGGCGACGAACCCGCGCGCCAGCGCCTGAGCACGATGAAGCGGCCAGTTTTCCCGCTGGAGGGACGCGACGTGGTGGCCCTGGGCGTCCCACCCGGACCGTCCGTGGGGGCGTTGCTGCGCGACGTCCGGCAATGGTGGATGGACGGCGGGTGCCTCGCCAAACGCATGGCTTGCATGACCGAACTTGCGCAAAGGGCCAATCTGCCCAAGATGAACGCAAAGAGGTGAGACTGATGCCAAAAATCGAAATCTATACCCAACCTTGGTGCCCCTACTGCGAGCGGGCCGTTCATATGCTGACCACCAAAGGCGTCGAATTCACGGAAATCGACGCACCCCAAGGCTCCAAGGCTCGGATTGAGGCCCGCGAACGGTCTGGCGGGCGGACATCCGCGCCGCAGATATTCATCGACGGCCAGCATATCGGCGGCTGCGATGACCTGGTGGCATTGGACCGGGCCGGTAAACTGAACCCGCTGCTGGGCCTGGCGTGATTGTCAGATGTGATTCTACTGGCACTCGGTTGATACGAGTGCCAAATTAGGTCATGTCATTGTCATGCGTTTAGGTCTCCGTCAGGGCCAGGAATGATCCATTACCAGTTACAATGCGGCCGGTCGCATGGGTTCGACGGCTGGTTCAAGGATAGTGCCAGCTTCGAGAAGCAGGCAAAGCGCGGCCTGATCGAGTGCCCCGATTGCGGGGGCACCGATATTGAACGTGCGCTGATGGCGCCAGCCGTGGCGAAGCGGCAATCGACGCCGGTTCCGGCCCAGGCAGAAGCACCCGCCCAGGCGGCGCCAGCGCCTGTCGCTGCCGTCCAGATGCCCGCCCGTATGATCGCGGCGTTGCAGCGCATCCGAGCAGAGGTTGAGAAGAATTGCGAGTATGTCGGGCCGGATTTCGCTGACCAGGCGCGGGCCATGCATCGCGGCGAGACGGAAGCGAAACCGATTTATGGGGAGACCTCGGACGAACAGGCCGAAAGTCTTATCGAGGAAGGCATCGAGGTGGCACAGATTCCCTGGGTTCCGCGCGCCGACGGTTGACCCGGGCAGCTAGTCCCAGGCAATCGGCGCCCGGACGACATCCACCGTGCCGTTCCCCCGAAGCCGGACGACATTGACCGATTTGGCCAGGTCGGGCGAACCGGAATAATGCGCTGGCACCGTCGTCCCTGTCCCGACCTCCGCCGCTCGGTTCCAGTGTCCCAGTGCCAGATAGTCGGCCTTAGTCGCCTCGATTTCGGCATTGCTGATCAGCCAGGATGGGCGCAGCGGAATCGCGCCATCATCCTCGTAATGACCATGCGCCAGGGTAATATGCCATCGGGCGGTGCGGGGCCGAGGTTCGCGCAAAGGGACCATGTTGCTGTAATCAACGTGAGCATGCCCCCAAATCTCCAGGTCGTGGTCGGGGAAATGGATTGTCAGAGCGTGCGTCACGCCAATGATGTGGACATTCGGCAGCTTGTTCAGGCCGCCGCGCAGCCAGACGGAATCCGGCGTTACCGGATCGTGATTGCCCGGCAGCACGACGACGGGCCGCCCGATATCGGCCAGCAGTGCGACGCACTGCGCGACGATCGCCGGGGACTGGCGATTGTTGTCGAAGATATCGCCGACCAGCAGCACGTAATCGGCGTTGTGCTCCTTCGCGGCGTTCAACACGACCCGAAGGCCGGTGGTGCCGTCTTCTCCGTAAGGGCCTTGATGCGGATCGTCATCGACGTGAAGGTCGGAACTGTGCACGAGCACGATGTCTGAAGCCAAGGTTCTGTATCCATCCAAACTGTCATCGTCCATCAGACCGGCGCAAACGGCGGTCGTCAACCGTCATTGGCCTGGTTGGCAGCCTTGCGGTAGGATTTGGCCAACGATAACCGCGAGGAACCAGACGCCATGATCGATCTGCATTACTGGCCCACGCCTAACGGCAAGAAGGTGACGATCCTGCTGGAGGAGGCCGGAATCCCATATAATATCGTCCCGGTGAATATCGGCCGCGGCGACCAGTTCTCCCCCCAGTTCCTGAAGATGAACCCCAATCACCGCATGCCGGTGATGGTGGACAACACCCCTGTCGGCGGCGGCGAGCCCATTGTGATCTTCGAGTCCGGCGCGATCATGCTGTACTTGGCGGAGAAAGTCGGGAAGTTCTACCCAAAGGACGTCCGCGGCAAATACGCGGTGACTGAGTGGCTGATCTGGCAAATGGCCAACCAAGGCCCCAAGCTGGGCGAATGCGGCCATTTCCGCCGGCTGGGCGATAAGCAGGGCGACCAATCTTATGCCGTGCGCCGTTTTACCGATGAAGCGAACCGGTTGTACGGCGTGCTGAACAACCGGTTGTATGAGAGCAAGTATGTGGCGGGAAGCGAATATACCATCGCCGACATGATCTGCTATCCTTGGACGGTAAACTGGAAAGCCCAAGGCCAGGACATCGAGGAATTCAGCTACGTGAAGCGCTGGCAGGAGGAACTCTCCGCCCGCCCGGCAGTTCAGCGCGGCATGGCTGTTGGCGCCGATCTGTCCGAGGACGTGACGAAACTATCCCCGGCCGAACAGGAGCGGCGCGCAAAGATCATGTACAACCAGCGCGCCCGTCCTGCTCCCGCCGCATAATACAAATAAAGGAAACCGATCCAGTGGCCGAACTTGAATGTTTCTTCGACTGCTCCAGCCCATGGACGTATTTTGCGTTCGAATCCCTGTTGCGGATGCAGGATGAAATCGGCGCCACGATCCAGTGGCGCCCGTTTCTGGTAGGCGGAGTCTTCAACGCGGTGAACCAGAGCGTCTATAACTCCCGCGACGCGCCCGTTCCGGCGAAATCCGCGTACAGCAAAAAAGACCAGCAGGATTGGGCGCGCTATCTTGGGCTACCGATCCATTACCGCCCCACGGTGTTCCCGGTGAACAGCGTCAAGGCGATGCGTGCCTGCTTCGTTCTGGAACCGGACGGCAAGCTGGTCCCATTCGCCAGGGCTGCGTTCAAGGCCTATTGGACGGAAGACAAGGACATCTCGCAAATTCCGGTACTGACCGAGATCTGCGACAGCCTTGGCATCGATGCACCGAAGCTGTTCGCGGCCATCGACCAGCAGCCGGTCAAGGACACGCTGCGCGCTAATACGCAGGAGGCGATCGACCGGGGGGCGTTTGGGTCTCCGACAATGTTCGTCGGCGGCGGCGACATGTATTTCGGTAACGACCGGATGCCGCTGATTAAAGATGCGGTGCTGCGGCGGCGAGGGTAACATTTGCCCTACGAAGTCATAGGGTCGGCGGCCTGCATCCTTGATATCACATGAACGACCGCAGCCCCGGACAGGCGCACCACTGGTGGGCGCACCTATCCGGGTAGTGGTCGTTCGTCGACAATCCACCAACGGCCATCTCCGTCGAAAGCCGTCCTCTATCCATATAATTGCTTTGCGGCATTTTGACTGTCCTGGCTACGAAATTGCCGTGCCAGCGGTCGCGGGTTGATCCGCCCGGCCCTATGCTGGAATGAAGCGATTGCTGGTGTCCCTGCTCCGATCCAGGGCCGCGACTTCGGAAGGTCGCGATCCCCGGAACACTGACCATTTTCGAAACGGGTCCGTTCAGCGTTCGGTGACTCCGCCTGGAGGCTTGCCCACCGCTGCCTTTCGCGCTTTCGGTACACGGGATTTGCCTAGCAGACTTTTCAACGCCTCAGCGACTGAAGCATGCCGCCTGCGTCTGCCCAGGACCGGTTGGACAAATATGCCTGTCGCATCGCGCCACATGAGCACCCAGCAGCCTCGTCGTTTGGTCGAATGAAACTCGATCACCTCCTCGTATTCTTCTTCCTCGATACCATGATCCAGGCGGATGACCATGTTGAATTGGTTAAGCATCGCGAAGATCCTGGTTAGAATCAGGTCTTCGATATCGAATGCGATTCCCGCGGGAAGATTCGCGCCGGCGATGCCGCCGTCTCGCTTGATTAAATCAACCATAGCACGCACCAACCGACAAGGAGTGCGATCACCAAGATCCAAGCCGACGCATAAGAGGAGCGGCTGGGATTTCGACGCCGACCTAGGTTGTTCTTTGAGATGCTGTTGCACGATCCTACGGCGGGACCACTACGCGATGTAAGGATGTCCTCCACGCTGCCGGCGTCTAAGGATCTGGTCGTAAAGGGCGTTACCATGCGGGATCTTTCGCTGGTTGCTCGCCCTTTTGGCGCTGGTGAACGACCGGGTTGGGTCCCGAAAGCGGGCACCGGCTCATCTGCTTGTATAATCTATTATAGCGATTTTACCGGAAAACCCCGGTTTAGTTCGATTCCGGAACGGCGGCTGTCGGGTTCGGCTATGGACGGTGCCAGCCGCCTATTTTGCAACCCGAGCGGGCGAATTAAGCGCGGACGCCAACATTTGTTGCATAGCGGCATTGATGGCGGATGGATCACTTGCCTGGAAGAAATTAGCCGGCGATGACGCACAGGCCTGCAATGCAGCAAGAATCGGACTCGTGCCGCCAGGCACCGCCGGCTCGGCATATTGCTTATCGTTACTGATATACCACGGGTTCGGCAACGGCAGATACGGTGTATACAGCACGTAAACGTTAATGCCCTTGTTTTTGAACTGCTGGCAGGTTTGCTCATTGGTCCCGCTCGTCATGGGGCCCATGACACGAGACGGTGTGTCCTGCATACCATCGGTGACAATGAACAGGCTCTTGTGCGGTGCGGCTTGCGACGTTCCGTCACCGGCGGGAGTGACGAACGACGCCAGCCCATTGGCGGCGGTAGTAAAATTCGTGTCGCCCGTGTTTGGAACGACCGGCACCGACATAGCCTGAACGGCAGCCAGCGCCGCCGATAGATTCGTACCGGCTTCGGTTAAGCCGCCTGATGGATAGACCGCCGAGTAATTGTTTTCAAACGCATAGACGCCGGCGGAGAACTGGTTCACCGATTGCTGCAACGAGGTCATTGCACTGATGACATTTGCCGCGGCCTGTTCCACGACGTCGATCCGCAGGGTGACGCCCAGGCTTCGCGCCAGCGCATAATAATCGTTGCCGGTAGTGGAAGAATGGCAGGCGAAGGCGCAAGGTGCCTGTGGCGTGTGCATGCCGAAGGCGCCCGGACCGCCGCCCCCGTTCGTGCAACGTCCATTTGCATCGACAAGCGAACCTAGGGATTGGGGCGGGTAGAAGCATGCTCCGGGGGCCCCTGTGTAACTTGAATAGCAGGCGCCGTTGACCGCGGACTTGGGTGGAGGGTTGTTCCCGCTGGCATACCCGTAATTCCCCGTATAATTCCAGGAATAGGCCGTCATATCCTGGCCGGCTGTCGCCGCTTGCGTGCTGCACATCGTCGCGGATTCAAGCTTAGCAATATCGGATGTCGTCGCCGCGATCGCCATTGACGACGAAGTGTCTAGCAGCATCAGAACCTCGACGTAGGAGTTCGCGATGACGGCGCTCGCATTGCCGCCTATTGGATAGGTCAGGAAGCCGAAGCCTGCGCCCATCTGACTCCGAACCGTCCCCGTGTAACTGACATTCGCGGAAAATCCGGGTGGGTTCTGTGTAAAAACGACGCTGGCGATGACATTGTTGCCGGGGACCGAGGCTTGTGTGAGCACCCCGGCCTGAGCGGAGAACCATTGCTGCGCCGCCGTCTGACCGGCCTGAATTGAAGTCGAAAGGCTGCCGCTTGTGTAGGTCCTCGCGGCGACCCGCACCGCATGCAGCGCGGCCGCGTCCGCCGCGAGATTCAACTGCGACTGGGCCTGCACGTAGAAGCCATAATCAACCGCGAGCGCCACCATCATCATGATTGGAATCAACAAGAGAGCCGACATAAACGCGATGCCGCCACGACGTTCCAGGAGCAGCGCCCGGATCGGGTTGTTAGCGGATGTCATGGACATTGGCCGACACCTCCGGCCGCATTGGCCAGGTCGTAGGTGGTGTATTGGTTCTGTGCGGGGGCAGACAGGCTGGCGGTACGGACCGGCCATAATCCGATCGCCCAGAAGTCGATCGGACCAGTAATAAAATTATAAAATAATGGCGTATATTGGTAATGAATGTCGGCCACAAGTATCGGATCGGGTGCGGACACGGCAGCAGTTGGCAGACTTGTCAGATCGCCAGGCGTGTATTGGGCCGGCGTTACCTGCCGTAACGGCGTGCCCGCCGCCTGACAGCGGGAAACCGACGTGAACCCAGTGCCGCTAGACAGGGGTCGTCCGGTCGGCTCCGCGTATGAAACGCTCCATTTGGCATAGGCGAGGTAGGGGCACGCGGTGGTCGATGACGCGACACATTGTGGGTCGGATTGCTGAAACGAAACGGAGGTTAACGTGGCGGAGTGGATGCCTGCCGCGGCGCCGTTTCGCAACATCGGCATCGCGGCGTATATACCGGAAAGAACCTGCTGCACCTGTGTGACGGTCAGCGTGGTAGTGTCGTCGGGCTGAACCGCCAGAGTGCTGGCCGACGTTGGAATCGTGTGAGCTGCATTGGAAACCTCCTGATTCAGCGTCACGGCGACTGAGATATCATACACGCCGATCATCAACATCGCGAAGATCGGCGCGATCAGGGCGAACTCGATCGCGGCCACACCTTTGCGACTCCTTATACCGCGAAAGCACTTGACTGATCGCCCCCGCCCGGCGGCCTCCCGACAAGGACGGGACTTTTTCATCAACACGCCGCCGCACTGCCGGCGGCCGCGGCACTAGGGTGGAAGGCCTCACTGGCAACGCCGATTGTTGACAACGTTGCATGCACCAGTGAGCCGTTGAAATACTCCGATATGACGTTGGGCAAGAGAAAGCCAACGATCGTCGGCCCAACGTAAATTGAACTGACAAGCAATAGTTTGGCCGGTCCAGCGTTGCAGAAACTACCACTGCCGAATCCTGTCAGATCTAGGGCACCGTTGGACATTGGAAGTGTGCCGGATGTAAAGTCATAATAATCCTGGCTTGATGTTGGAGATATAACCCGGACCTGCACATAGACGTTGGATGCGGACAGCAGGCCACTTAGGTTGGGCGCCATATAATTAGCGATGAAATCATTTCCGCTCAGGGAATTCTGTGCATTCCCGGTTTGGATCTGCCGAGCCGCCAGATACAGCGCGCTGTCCATGACCTCTTGAGTAAAAAGGTCATACGATAGCTCCATCACGAACAACGTGAGCGTTAAAAATGGGACTGCGATCAATGCGAATTCCAACGCCACGGATCCCCGGCGCGCGAGAAGCACAGATTCAGGCCACCACCGACGTATGGCATTGACCAGACGCCGCTGGGATTGGCTAACGCCCCGCCATGGATGTGATAACATGCGCACCTGCGATCAATCCGGACTATATTTCGGCCAAATAACTACATCAGGCTTCGAGTGACGACGTGTGGCTGACCCGGCATCTTGCGGGGCATCGCGAATATCAGCGATTGGCTGGCAGTAATTTCGCCACCGGGTCCCCAAACGCGAATTCCCCAGCTACGCGAAGGGGGAACGGAACTGCCGACGTCAGGAGGCACGCCGCGCCAGGACGCAAGGACCCTGTCACGATACTGCGCCCCAAGGTCGGAGGTACGCGAGTGATAGGCCGCGATCGCCGATTCCCATCCGCCCAACTCGTTGCGTAGCGATACCAGGAAGCGCGCGGCCGCGAGTGCATTGGTAAGCGGGTCGAAGCCGCTGGCCAGATCAGGGAATGCCTCGGGATGGTGGACCAGATTAATCTGGAAGCAACCGATGTCGATTGATTGTATGCCGCCGGCCCGCAGTGTTTGAACGGCACGCTGCGCCTCCTCCGAGCTGTTGAAGAAGCGCCCAACCCCGGCGGCGTTTATTGTCCACGGCCATGGCGCGCGCACGCCCTCGGCGTCTATTCGACCGCTTTCTACATTCCCAATCGCCAGAAGCATTCCAGGCGGCAAGGCGGTTTGGGTTTCGGCGACCTTCGCGGCATCAATGCATGACAAGGCGACCGCGTGGCCAGGACGGACACACGCAAGCAGAACAAGGGCGCCGACTGCCGATAGGACTCGTGCCGCGGGGTTGCTCACGGCCGGAGAGCCTCGAACCCGTCCAATGCGCCCTGCGCCTGGTCCGGGGTAAGATCACGGCCCAAAACATTCAGCGCCTCGTTCTTCCGCCCGCTCAGCGCCAGGGCAAGGGCCAGGTTCTGACGCACACGTGGCGCGGCATTGGATGCGGCAGCCAATGGTTGCAGCAGTTTTATGGCACCTGTTGCGTCCCCTGACAGAGCCAGTGACAAGCCCAAATTAACTTGCACCGCGACGGATGCCGGGGCTGCGTTCAGCGCCATGCGATAGGCTTGCTGCGCAGCCGCATGGTGCCCCTGCATGTCCCGCGCCACACCCAGATCGCTCAGGGCGATAACGTCGTTTGGATCCCGTGTCATCGCGCGTGCAAACAGGGCTTCAGCGGCCGCCGGGTCATCCGCTAGTCGCAACCGGCCCAAACCGTCCAGCGCCCTTAGATTTTCCGGATCGGCGTCGATGGCCATGGTGAAGCTCGCTTTGGCCTCGCTGCTTCGCCCAAGGTCAGAAAGCGCCTCGCCGCGCCTGACAAGGGCCCCGGTATTCCGCGGGTCCATTGCCAGCAATTCATCGCAGACTTGAAGCGCGATCGTGGGCGCACCGCCCGCAAGCGCGGTGTCCGCCAAATGTAGATTGGGCTTCCAGCTCGCCAAAACGGTGGCCGGAGGGTCGAGCGGTACGGGACTGGCGCCTGTCCGCGCGGAGCACGACGCCAGTACCAGCAGCAGAGCAGCAGCCCAATAACGCATGTCTCAGCCGATCCTGATTGATGAGATTTGAATCAATGTTTGTAAGATTGCATCGCCTGAATGAATGCAGGACCGCCAACGATCAGGAAAATGCAAGGTAAAATAAACAAAATCATCGGCAGCGTCAGCAATACCGGCAGCCGCGCCGCTCTTGTTTCGAAACGGATAAGTATCTCCTGGCGCATTTCCGTGGACAAGACACGAAGCGCGTCGCCCAAGGGGGTGCCGTAGCGCATGGTCTGCACCAGCGTTGAACACACGCGCTTTACACTATCCAGCCCAGTGCGGGTGCCTAGATTCCTCAACGCGACGCTACTGTCTGCGGCGACCCGCAGTTCACTCGCGGTCAGACGAAGTTCCGTGCTGATGGCGGGATGCGCGGCACGAATTTCGTCAGCCACACGTGCGATCGCAGCCTCCAGCGCCAGGCCGGCTTCGGCGCAGATCACCATCAGATCCAACGCATCCGGCAAACCCAGTGAAACGTCGGAGAGATATTTCTTATGGCGATTGCTGACCCACCAGTCCGGCGCGAGCAGCCCCCCCATGGCCGCTATGGCAATCGTCATGTTGCGCGCGATCGGAGACCACCCAAGATGGGTCACCACCATCACCGCCAGAATGGGCATCGCCAGGAGCAGGAGCACCTTGGTGCCAACAAACAGGCCTAGCACGCTTGATCCGCGCATGCCTGTCGAGGCCAGCGTCTGTTCAAGCCCGCTGACGGTTTGCCGCGACAGCAAGCCGCTGCGTGCTATCAACATGCCAATGCCGCCCACCAGATCGGTGATGCCGCGATCCGCCGTCGCGTCGCGCGCGGCCGCGCTATCGAAGTAACGAACAGACAAAAGCCGTGCGTCCAACTGGGCCTGCCGCTTTAGTTGATACAATAACGCCGCTGCGCTGGCGGCCAGTACCGGCAGCAGAATTAAAATCGGCACCACAAGCGCGACCCTGTTCATGCGAGGCTCTTGCTGATCAGGAACTTCATCGTTGCGATTCCCATGGACAGCGCCATGAACGCGCCGGCCAGAATTTTCTGCCCAAGCGGGTCAACGAATAGCAGGATGATATAGGAACTGTTCATGATCCATAGCCCCACCGCGGCTAGCGGCGGCAAAGCGGCTAGAACCATGGAGCTCATTTTCGCTTCAGCGGCCAGGGCGTGCCCCTTCTCGCGCACGGCCACACGCTTGCGAATGACGTCAGCTAGCGTTTCAAGCGTCTCGCTGAGGCCACCTCCAGTTTGGTTTTGAAGCGACAACGCCGTGGCAAAGAAACGATACTCCTGAAGGCCGTTACGTTCAGCCATCACTTTCAGCGCATCTTCCAGCACCATGCCGATCGCTATTTCTTGCGACAAGCGGGTAAACTCTGAACTTGTGGGGGCTGACAGTTCGCGCCCAACGGCCCGTATTGAATCGGCGACCGGGATGCCGACGCGCACACCCCGAACGATCATTGCCAGCGCATCCGGAAACTGGTTGAACAGCTTATTGCGCCGGCGTGTCTCACACCAGTTGAAGAAACCGCGGCTCAGGACAACCCACGCCACGGGCGAAGCGATCCAAACCGCGCTTCCCACCAGCCCGCTTAGCAGCTTTGCCAAAATGATGGTGACAATTAAAGTAGCGATCAGCGCGGCCCACCAGGACAGCACGTAATGGTCAGGTGCGCCGGGATCGAAACCAAACAACCTGGCGGCGGCGATACCTAGTCGTTGATCGGACGTTGTCAGGCCAACCCCGGAACCCACGGAAAAGGTACCGGCAACCTGTCGCCGCTGATGCGGCCTGACGGTATTGATGATGCGCGTACGCAACTGCTCCCGGTCGGCCTGAACGCGGAGGATCACGACGGTCGCTGTGCTCATCGCCATCAATCCAACGACAAGCCCCGAGATCACCAGGACAGTGAACGCGGTCACAGTTCGGCGTCCTCCATCGCGGACATCCATGCCCGTTCCAGTCCGAAATAGGCCAGCCGTGTCCTGAAGCCCGGCCGGGTTCTACTGACCCGGTACCGGCCACGTAGTTTGCCGTCTGGTGTTTCACCTTCATTTTCGAGTTGGAAGATGTCGTTCATAATGACCACATCACCTTCCATGCCGCACACCTCGGTCACCTGGGTGACACGTCGGCCGCCGTCACGCTGGCGCTCCACCTGAACCATCAGATGTACGGCGCCGACGATTTGGGTGCGGATAGCGCGGGAGGAGAGGCCCATCTTTCCCATTTGCACCATATTCTCGATGCGGGTCAGGGCATCGCGGGTCGTATTGGCGTGGACAGTGGACATACTACCATCGTGGCCCGTGTTCATGGCCTGTAGCATATCGAAGGCCTCCTCGGACCGTACCTCGCCGATGATGATGCGGTCAGGGCGCATTCGCAGGGCGTTGCGCATCAGATCGCGCTGACTGACCTCGCCCCGGCCTTCCAGGCTGGGGGGGCGGGTTTCCATCCGAACCACATGCGGCTGTTGCAATTGAAGTTCCGCGGCGTCTTCAACCGTAATGATACGTTCGCTGGGATCGATCATGCGTGACATGGCATTCAGCAGCGTCGTCTTGCCCGCCCCCGTGCCGCCTGAGATAATCACGTTCAAACGGGAGCGCCCGGCGATTTCAAGCACCCGCGCGACCGGTGATGTCATGGCGCCCAGCTCGATCAACTTGGCGAAGTCGATCGCTTTCTTGCTGAATTTGCGGATCGACAGGTAAGGCCCGTCCAATGCGAGTGGAGGGAACACGATGTTGACGCGGCTTCCGTCCTTCAGGCGCGCATCGACCATGGGGCTGCTTTCGTCGATCCGCCGTCCCACCCCGGCGGCGATGCGCTGGCATATATTTGCCAGGTGAGCGGTGTCACGGAAGCGGGCAGTGGAGGCTTCCATTCTGCCGCGACGTTCGACGAAAACGCTTGTCGGACCATTCACCATGATATCCGCGATCTGGTCGTCGGCCAGGAGCGCCTCCAGCGGTCCCAGGCCAAGCATGTCGTTCACGAGGTCGCCGGCGAGCGCACGCTGTTCGCGGGCGTTCAATTGGACATGCCGTTCCGAAGCGATATCAGAGATCAGACGTTCGACCTCGATCTGTAGTCGTTCGGGCGCGGTTGACGCTACGGCGACTGGATCGATCCGAGCCAAACAGAGTGTCCGGAGTTCCAGCAGGGCGGATGCGTGACTTTGCCCTTGGTCCACACGGACCGACGGGTTCAGGGGTCCGGTCACCCTTGAGCCCACGGACGTGGGGGGTGGCACGACGGCTCCTGGCGTACGGCGGCCGAATGTCTGTGGCTCCATACTCATTTCTTTTTCCAGAATTGCCAGATCGGCTTTCTGTCGTCTCCGCGCCTAGCGGTAACGGCGGCCGCCGAGGTGTCCAGAAGGGGGTTGAACGCGACCAGCCGCGCCAGATCGCGAACACGAAGTTGCAAGAAACCGCGTTCCCGGACAGCGATTTCACCCATGTTGGCATCAATCGCCAACCGCTTCGGCAGGTCGGGAATGGTCATGTCCACCCGGAACTGCAACGCATCTTCGATCTGCGTAAGGGTCAAAGCACCAGGCATGTCGAGGCGGTTTAGGACCAATACTGTCGGAGACTGGAGCTTCTGACCGTCATGCAAAGCCCGAAGCCGGAGCGTGTCGCGAACGCCGGCCAGCGTCGGTTCGAACACGATCACGCGCTGGCTTGCCATGTCCAACAGGTCCCGATACAGCGGCGCGGGTTGAAATGGCACGTCGATGACAATGAAATTATAGCGTCGGCGCAGCGCGGCCAGCAGGCGGGGGGCCGCGTCCGGGGCGCAAACCGGCCGGTCGTCCATCGATTCCTGGCCCGCCAGCACATGCAAGCGATCTTTCAGCACCTGGGCCGCGCGTTCGACAAACAGGTCGTCGATGCGGTCTGGCATCTCCAGCGCGGCACGCAGTCCGGGTCCAGTTGGCGCATTCAGGTACAAAGCGGCGGTGCCGGTATGAAGATCTGGATCCAGCAGCAATGTATGGCGGCTTCGTATCACCCCGAACTGCCAGGCAAGGCTTGCGGCCAAGGTAGTGGCGCCAACACCGCCACGGGCACCGGTAATCGTGATGACCCGGCCACCGCTCGGTTCCTGTATGTCGGTATGCTGCCCCAGGATGATCGGCACAAACAGCCGCATCACCATCGCTCGGGTCAGAGGCTTTGGCAGGTATTCCCGCACGCCCATGCCGCGAGTGACCTCGCGATAGAAATCGAGATTGTTGATTTCACCGATGACCAGGACACGGACGTCCGGCTCCACCACCTGCGACAGGTCCAGCAGCGCGGTAAGGGGTTCATCCTCGCCGCTGATATCGACGATCAGGCTATAGGGCGTCGGCAGCTTGTGCAGCGCGGTGATCGCCGAACGAATACCGCCCTTGTGGATATCGAACGGCTCCGCGGTCGCTTCAGCCAGACCGTCGCGCAGCATCAGTTCGGCCTGCGCATCAGCGACGAACGCCAACAACAGAGCCCGGCCAGCACCCAGGATGGGCGTGGTCTCAAGCTCCCGTTTGCCGCCAGGCAGGCTGCCATCCGCTGCCATCAATTGGGCCCGGAAGTAACAGCGGGGCTGGGGGCCGCGCTGCTGCTGCTGCCACTGCTGCTGCTGTCCAGGAGCGGCTTCACGCGTCCGTTGCGTAGCCGATCGATAGCCGCCGCCGCCTGATAGCCGTCCGCGGCTTCGGTACCGCGCCCATGCGCGAGGTCGGCTGGATTTGCAGCCATCGCCGCCAGATTCGATTTGTTAACCCCGGTGGCGTGCCAGGCGTCCGCGCGATCAAAAGCACCCAGATCGTCGCAGCCGGCCAATAGGGTTAGTAAGCAAGCCGCGATTGCCATACGCGAAAGGTAGATCATTGCACGATAAATCCGGCTGCACCTGGAATGCGCGTGGCCTTCACCGGCGTCGTTCGTCCGACCTGACGCAGCAACAGAATGCGCTCCAGATCGGTTGGAGGCGTATAGGCCTCGTCTGGCGTATGCAGCGCTGTCGGGTCGCGCACCGGACGAACAATGAAGGGGGTAACGATAATAACAAGCTCACTTTCATTACGTTGAAAGCTGTCCGAGCGGAAAAGCGCGCCTATGATTGGCAACTCGCCAAGAAATGGAATGGCGCTGGTGCCTTGGGTTACGCTGTCCTGCAGCAGGCCGGCGATCGCAAAGCTGTCTCCGCTGCCAACCTCCACGGTCGTGTCCGCGCGCCGCACGGTCAGTGCGGGCACGCTGATACTGTTGTTACCAGTACTAAGCTGTACAGCGCCTTGGCTTGTTAACTGGCTTACTTCGGGACGCACGTGAACGTTGATGTGCCCGTCGCTCATGACGGTGGGAACGAACGACAGATTGATACCGTATTGCTTGAAATCAACAGTGATCGCGTTGTTCTGCTGACTGATTGGGATGGGAAACTCGCCCCCCACCAGGAAGCTGGCTGGCTCACCGCTCATGGTTGTTAAATTCGGTTCGGCCAGCATATGCACGAGATTGTCTTGGGCCAGAGCGTCGATCACGCCGCTAAGATTCGTTTGGCCCCCGGCATAGGATCCTGTCAGGGCATTTGGGGACGCGCTGTTGGCGGTAAACGCATTACTGGTCGTCAGGCCGATCGCAGCATACTTTCCAAGTCCCTGAAGTGATTGCCAATTTACCCCTAGTTCGCGTGACACGCTTCGCGACATTTCCGCGATCCGAACGTGCAAGCTGATCTGGGTGGACGATGCAACGGTCAGCCGGTTATCGGCGGTCTGCTTGTCGGTCAAAAATGCCCGCGCCAAACTTATCACCCGGTCCGCGTCTGCCGGTGTAGCAACCTGACCGCTGACCGAAAGGCCGGTTGGGAGTGTCTCGACGCGGATGTTGCTGCCGGGCATTGCCCGAGCGATGGTGGCTGACGCCTCCGCGGCGCTGTAAGCCGATGGCTTTATGGTGATCTGATACTGCGCTACGGCATGGCCGGCTTCATCCATGGCTGCCAGGGTCGTGCGTCCCGGGGTCGCCCCGAATACGAACAGCGTACTTGGGCTGGCCGGACGTACTTCAGCGATCTTGGGGTCAGCCACAAACACGTTGGCGATGGCAGCCGGCAGGTTAAGCACACGGCCCGTTCCCGATTCCAGCACCAGTTGAACGATGCGACCATGATCCCGCGGGTCACTGGGCATTTGGGATATGTTGATCGGCAAGGCGTTGCGATTTGTCGCCGGCGAAACGCCCTGTGCCCCGGCTATCGGCTTTGGAATCGCCAACCGCGCCAGCGGGTCCGCGTTGACCGGACCCGTTTGGGCAAAGCCAGCATGGCACGTCAGGGCCAGCATTCCCACGGTTGCAAGCAGTCGCATCAGAAATGAAACTCCTTGCTGTCCAGGCTACCTTGGAAGATATGCACCATCGGTGGCGTCTTACGGGGACCGCCGCCGCCAAGCGCGGGCGAAACGTCGCCGGCCCAGGTAACGCCACCCGTCGTCGCGGGGTTGGTGGGGAGCGGCGTGGCGTTCGCCTCGGGAGTGGCAGCGCGATCGCCCGGACCCGCCGATGCAGCCGCGGCCGCTGTATTGTCGCCGCTTCCGTCGGCGGCACGTACCGACAACGACAGCTTCCCCAAGCGCCCCGCAACCAAGACCCGCTCCGCCTGGATCGACGTCACCTCTAAGGTTGCGGTTCGATTGACTTGCGTCGCGGGCACATCGGGCGCCTGCCCTTGGGCGATTTGTTGATCTACAGCAATGACACGAGCGTCTGACAAGACAGTTTCGGCCGCCACACGACGGCCCGCGGCTATCATTGGGTCATCCAAGGTTTGTGTCAGTATGACGTCCACACGATCGCCCGGCCAAATGAGGCCGGCGGTCCCGCTGACAGCATCAACCGCTACCGTTATCGCTCGCAGATTTGGACCCAGCACGGCAGCCAGGAACCCATGATCGCCCGGGTGGACGACGTCACCAGGCAATATCGGCTGAGCCGCAGCCATGCCGCGGCGAATCATTGCCCCAATCAGGCCGCTTCGGCCCATCGGCGTATCCAGACTTGCGCCCGATGGAACATCTGTTTGGGCCAAATCCTGTGCCACCAGATCTTCTGGCTTGACCAGGGATCCGCCTCGGAGCGCATGGGCGGCAACGAGAATTGATACTTTCACGGGAACATTTGCGGGCATCGCCGCCACCGGGGTGGCAGCAGGCGCCGCTAATAGGATCCAGGCCACAGCGCCCCCGCCGATAACGGTGATGGCTAATATGCCGAAGAGGGCAATTTTCAAAAGCATCGCCCTACCCCCTGAAGAGAACAAGCAGCGTGCCGACCACTATAGCCGAGGCATAAGGCAAGTGACGGCCGCGCCCGATCCGATACCGCTCGGCACGCAAGATGCGTTGGAAAAACGCTTTTGGCCGGGTAGGTTTTATTGGCGGGGCTACGAACCGGTGCAGCAACAAATAGACGATCGAAAGACCGCCCCCGGCCAGCGCAATCTTAAGCAACAGGTCCAGGGCCATGAGCGGGGGCACCAAGAGCCCGCATGCCGCGAGCAGTTTCACATCGCCCCCGCCCAGCCAGCCACGCTTCCAACAGATTGAAGCTCCGAAGAATATAATACAAAATGTAAAAATACCGCCGAGGAAAGATCCACTTAAAACTCGATTCGTGCATCCGATGACAATAATAAATGCCGCAACCCAATTGGGAATCGTTCGGAACGCAAGGTCATGCAGGGCGGCGAACAACAGAATTACGGTCGCCAGCGCAACCGGAACCGTATTTGCCGCATTGACCGCGGTAAGCGACATCAGCTGCACCAAAGGCGCCTCTGAGAATGCGGCATGCGCGGCCATAGTATACTCAGCTAGGAAGAGGCTTGCGTATCACTTGCCGACCGCAGTTCCGACATGGGTGGAAATATTGGTGAACGTGGTGGCAAGATTTGTGCCCAACGTCGTTACCGCCGTAATGATGGCCACCGCGATGAGAGCGGCGATAAGGCCGTATTCCAGCGCTGTTACCCCACGCTTGTCGCGCTTGATAGCGGTCAGGCAAACGAAAATTTTCGACATGTTGTTGATCCTCCTATACGGGTATCCTCTTTTAGAGATAGTCATTTTCGCGAAAAATCCACTTCGAGATTTTTTGGGTAAGGAACGCGCCGGTTGTCTCCGACACCTCTGGGTCCGCAATATAGATCTGTGGTGGCGTTTCGCCGGCGGTACCTATTTATTTACTAGTCGGCATGGGGGCCGAATTACCAGGCAGACTACCCGCGGGATCGAATATGACCGAACACGGCACAGGCAAGGGGCTCGGGTTACCGAAGGGGGTTGGCAGGCGCGGTTTGGCTCTTGCTGGCGCTGGCGTGATCGGTTTGACAGCGGTTGCACGGTTACAACCCGCGCAGGCGACGTCGATGACGCGAGAAATAGCGGACATGACCTGGATCGAGGTCCGTGAAGCCATCAAGGGCGGCTTTCGGACAGTCATTGTCCCGAGCGGCGGCCTAGAGCAGAATGGTCCGCATATGGTCATCGGCAAGCATGACTATATCGTTCGTTGGGCGGCACGGCGAATCGCGGCCGAACTCGGTGATGTCCTGGTCGCACCCGTTGTCTCATATGTACCGGAAGGCGATTACGACCCACCCACTGGCAACATGCAATTT
The DNA here is from genome assembly GCA_027353465.1 of Acetobacteraceae bacterium. Classification (GTDB taxonomy): domain Bacteria; phylum Pseudomonadota; class Alphaproteobacteria; order Acetobacterales; family Acetobacteraceae; genus Rhodopila. The sequence goes on from DAIEHR010000247.1 coordinate 25,919, forward strand.
CCTGGAACACTTGGAGTGCCCCCCGCTACTTTCGCCGCGGTTCTGGAAGGAATCGCCAGAAGCCTAAAAGCCGCCGGTTTCGAAGCGATCTGCTTCATCGCCGACCATGGCTGGTCAATCGGCCCACAAGCGGATGTCGCTTCCAAGCTGAACCGGGAGTGGCACGGTAATGGCCCGCGCGTCATTGCCGTTGATTCCTATTATGCGGACGCCGCCGAAGCGGCCTACCTACGCTCGGAGGGGGAAACCGAGGCGGATATCGGCGAACACGCAACCATCGCTGACACGTCGGAGTTGATGGCGGTCCATCCAGACGGTGTGGACCTTGCGCGCCTGCGGGACTACCCGCGCGATGCGGGCGTCGTGGGCACGCCAGGCCACGCCAACGTCGCGCGCGGCGAGGCGCTGATGGCATTAAAGGTCAAAGCCGCGGTAGCCCAGATCTCCGCCGAACGGCGGCCGCGTGCATAACGTGTTCGGCATCCTCACGCAGTGTGCGACCTCAACACTGTCGGCTCTGCGAGATACGGCAATTCTGGGAATTATATTTTTTGTGGTTGCGTGGTTCGCCTCGCCTTGCAATCCCCAGGCGCCATGGTGGCGCAAGTCCGGGTTGATGACAGATATTTGTTTCGCGATCATTCCCCGGACGATCGTTGTTTACGGACAGGTGGTCCTGATAGCCGCAGGGATGAACATTTTCTTCGGAAACATCGGCCCGGCGGACATTGAAGCCTTCCTGAGCCAGGGACATGGCATCCTGTCGGAACTGCCGTTCTGGCAAAAGACCATCCTGTACCTTCTAGGCAATGATCTGATCATGTATCTAACGCACCGTTTATTTCACACGGTGCGATTGTGGCGTTTCCATGCCGTACATCATTCGTCGGAATCTTTGGATTGGATTTCGGCGACCCGCTCCCATCCCGTGGATCAAATTTTCCATAGTGGCTTATCCGACGCCATTATGATTCTGATCGGCATCCCCACGGAGGTCATTGGCTATCTGATACCATGGTCGATCGGCAGCGCTGCGCTTGTTCATGCCAATGTCAATTGGGATTTCGGCAAATTTCGTTACCTGCTCGCAAGCCCTATCTTCCACCGCTGGCATCATACAAGCTGCGAGCTTGGCGGCGGAAGCAACTTCGCAGGGACGTTCCCCATAATTGATCTTGTGTTCGGTACTTTTTATATGCCGAGAGGAGAACGACCTAGCGCCTTTGGCCTGCCGGATCGTTCCTATCCCAGGACTTTCTTGGGCCAGATAGCAGCGCCGTTTTTTATTGCCAGGACCAGGAATGGGGGTTGAACTAGCTTTCGAAATCGCTTGATCAACGTCGCTTGCTGATCAAATACCCGGTGCCCTACGACGCTTGCGCTTTCAAGCGGCTGGTATGGTCGCGGACGGCGTTTACCATCGCGGACTTGAGTTCAGTAACCGCCGCGCCGACGCCGCGCGCATTGTCCAAAACCTCCGTTGCGCGCGCGCCTCCCTGTTGGGCATCGCCAGACACTTCCGCATTCAGTCGCTTCATCTCCGCGATCACGGTGGCCGTCTCGCCCGCGCCGCGCGCAATTTCGGCCGTTGCGCCACTTTGCTGCTCGATGGCAGTGACGATTGCGGTGGATATCTCGCTGACTTCCTCGATCGTCGCGCCAATACGCCCGACCGCGTCGGCGACACATGTGGCGGCGCTGCAAACCTCCGCGATCTGCTGGGTAATTTCCTCTGTGGAGTTGGCTGTCTGACGGGCGAGCTGTTTAACCTCGGCAGCAACGACAGCGAAGCCCTTTCCCGCCTCCCCGGCGCGCGCAGCCTCAATCGTTGCATTCAACGCCAAAAGATTCGTCTTCGCGGCAATGCTTGAGATAAGATTTGCCACGGCGCCAATGCGACCCACGGTGTTGGTCAGCACCTGAATGGTGCCCCCAGCTTCGCCGCGGGCCGCGACGGCGCGGGTGATAGCGTCTGTCGAGCAACCAACCTCGCGGTTGATTTCCGCGATGGATGCGGCCAACTGCTCCGCTGCGCTAGCGATTGTCTGCGAGTTGGCTAACGCCAACGAAGCCGCGTCGTTCGCTTCTCGGGCCGAAGTTCCCGTGCGTTCCGACAGGCTTCGCATATTATCCGCCGCCGCGGTTGTACCGTCGTTTCGTGCGGCAATCTCCGCCATCGCGGCACTTGCGGTATCTTCGATCGCTTGTGCCATATTAGCGAGCGCGAGACGTTGCGCCGTCTCGGCCCGTTGTTGGTCGTCCAAACGCGCAGCGGTCATCGCCCTGTTCGCATTTGCCTGGGTCCGAAAGACCTCAAGCGAGTTCGCCATCCGTCCGATCTCATTGGTTCGGTCGGATGCGGGTATCGCTATATCCAGGTGACCGTCAGCCACCTGTTTGATGGCAAGGGTGATGCCAGCAAGCGGGCCAGTTATGCCATAACGCACCAGAAGCGATGCCAGGAGGGTAACGACAAGGATGGAGCCGATTGTTGCGACCGGAACAACGGTTGCCATCAGCGTGTGAAAATCCGCAAGTTCCATGACAGTTCGATCGACTTCCGCGGCATTGATTTTCGCTAGCATCACCACCGCATCGTTGACCGCCTGCCGGTTTGCCCTCGCAACATCGTTGTTCCCCAACTTAGAGGCGGCGGGGGCGCCCTGGGTTTTGCCAGCTTCTACGATCGCCACGCGTAACTTGATGAAATCTTGTACTGCCAGCGAGCAGGGATCGAACAACCGCCGTTCTGAACCAGGGACAATGGCCGCCCACTCCGACATACGTCGGTCGATCCTTTTCAGGTTGTCCATCAATGGTTTTGAGAATTTATCTACGTCTTTAGAACTCGTGGCCGCGTAAATGCCACGCGAGTCCATAACGACAGCGTTAATCAACCCGTTGACCTGCTCGCCCAAAATGGCGCGAGCGGACGCCGCTTGCATATTCGATACCTTGGCGTTGTAAACGTCGGTGGTATAGAGACCGATCCAGGCGATGCTCGCGGCGGTGAAGGCCATCAAGCCGACCACACCGAAGACCCTGGCCGCGATACTCGTATTCCTGAATGACCGAGTGAAATTCATATGCATCAATCTGCCGTTAAAGAGGGCCACCTATGTCTATTATAGGCTGTATCGGGCCAATATAACCGATTCACGCAATAATTCGGGATTTTGTTAGGTTTGTGGCTCGAACATTGTCGGTGACCCGATTGCGCCAATGTGCGCCAGTTCCGCTCCAAGGGACCGCGCAATTCGGGTCCGAACGCCACGTTGTTGCGGTGCCGGCGCCCAACGATGTCTGCCATTGGCGCTATCGAAGCTCAGCGCCAATGGCAGACAAACGGTGTCATACGGCTCGACACTTCCAAGCAATGGTTTTTAGATCAGCGCTTACGGGTTGATCCACTGCAATTGACTGGATCGAAACGCTCGCTCAGTGCCGAAAATGCCGCATCCCGGTAAACACCATCGCCAGCCCGGCCGCATCAGCCGCCGCGATCACCTCCGCATCGCGGATTGAACCGCCCGGCTGGATCACCGCCGTCGCCCCGGCCGAAACCGCAACCTCCAGGCCATCCGCGAATGGGAAGAACGCGTCGGACGCCACCACGCTGCCCTGAGTCAGCCGCTCCGGCAGCCCGGCCGTCTTCGCCGCTTCCTCGCTCTTCCAGGCCGCGATCCGCGCCGAGTCCACCCGGTTCGGCTGTCCCCCGCCAATTCCCACCGTCGCGCCATCCTTGGCATAGACGATCGCGTTGGACTTCACATGCTTGCACACCCGGAACGCAAACAGCAGGTCCGCCATCTCGGCATCCGAGGGCGCGCGCTTCGTAACCACCTGCAACGCGCTCGCCGCGACGCGTCCGGCGTCGCGCGTCTGCGCCAGGAACCCACCCGCAAGGCTGCGGAACGTCAGGCCGCCCGCCGCCGCATCCGGCATCCCGCCGGTCAGCAACAGCCGCAAATTCTTCTTGCGCGCCAGCACCGCCTTTGCCGCCTCATCCGCATCCGGCGCGATAATCACCTCGGTGAAAATCGCCGCGATCTTCTCCGCCGCCGCTGCATCCAGCGTCCGGTTCACCGCCACGATCCCGCCATAGGGCGACACCGGATCGCACCGGAATGCCGCGTCCCACGCATCGACCAGCCGCCCGGCCGAGGCCACGCCGCACGGCGTCGCGTGCTTAATGATCGCGATTGTCGGCGCCTCGAACTCCGCCACGCACTCGAACGCCGCATCAGTATCGTTCAGATTGTTATAGGACAGTTCCTTGCCCTGCACCTGCACCGCCGTCGCCACGCCAGGCCGGGTGCCGGACACATAGAATGCAGCCGCCTGATGCGGATTTTCGCCATACCGCAGCGTCTGGCGCAACGACCCCGCGATGGTCAGACGCTTCGGGAAAGTCTCTTCGCGTTGCCCGGCGAACCACGCGCCGATCGCCGAATCATACGCCGCCGTCCGCGCATACGCCTCGCCCGCCAGCCGGCGGCGCAACGTCAGCGACGTGCCGCCCGACGCCTCGATCTCCTCCAGCACCGCCCCATACTGGTCCGGATCGGTCAGCACAGTCACGAAATCATGGTTCTTCGCCGCCGCGCGGATCAGCGCCGGGCCGCCGATATCGATGTTCTCGACGCAATCGTCGTACGGGGCGCCCTTGGCGACCGTTGCCTCAAACGGATACAGATTCACAGCCACCAGATCGATCGGGGCGATCCCGTGCGTCTTCATCTGCTCCATGTGTTCCGCCACGTCGCGCCGGCCCAGGATGCCGCCGTGGATCTGTGGCACCAGGGTCTTCACCCGCCCGTCCATGATCTCGGGAAACCCGGTGTGGTCGGACACCTCCTTCACCGGCACCCCCGCCTCGCGCAGCGCCTTCGCCGACCCGCCGGTGGACAGGATTTCCACCCCGCGCGCCGCCAAAGCCTTGGCAAACGGCACCAGGCCCGTCTTGTCGGAGACGGAGATCAGCGCCCGTCGGATGGAAACGATGTCGGTCATGGCGGCGGAGTCCCGTGCTTGCTTCAAGCGCGGCGGGATAAACCTACAAACCCAGCAGGTCCAGCGTCCGGGACAAGATCTTCGCCTCGTCATAGCAGTCCAGCGCCCGTTGCCGCCCTGCCCGCCCCATCCGAACCCGAAAATCGGGGTCGCGCACCAGTCGCCCGAGCGCCGAACCCAGGGCGGCGGGGTCGCCGGCAGGGACCTGGAAGCCAGTTTCGCCCTCGATCACCTGCTCAGCCGGCCCGCGCACGTTCGTGGCAACGACGGGCAAGCCGGTCAGCATCGCCTCGATCACCGACATCGGCAGCCCCTCGAACCGGCTGGGCAGCGTGAAAATGTCGGCGGCTGCCAGCAGCGCGGGAATATCCGCCCGGTAGCCCAGCATCCGCAGGCGGTAGCCCAGCCCGGCGGAGCGCAGCAGTGCCGCCATATCCGCCCCCCGGTCGCTGTCCAGCCGTTCGCCTACCACCCACAGTTCGGCCTCGGGCACGGCCCGCATTGCCGCCGCGAGTTCGGGGTATCCCTTGTGCCAAACCAGCCGGGACACGGCGATAATCACCACCCGGTCCCTCGGCACCCCCAGTTCCGCCCGTATCCGCTCCCGCGCCCATTGGTCGGGCCGGAACACGGCGGGGTTGCGGCCGTTGCGGATGGCCTCGGCATGCGACGCGATGCCCAACCGCCTCGCATCGCGCGCCTCTGCCTCCGAAACGGTCATGAAAACGTCGGTGACCCGCGCCGCGCTCCACTCCAGCACGAACGACAGCCCACGCCGCGGCAGCGACGACGACGCATGGTTGAACAGGAACCCGTGGCAGGTATAGGCAACCTTCGGCACCCCGGCGATTCGCGCTGCCATGCGCGCCAGGAAACCGCTGATCGGCATGTGGGCATGTACCAGATCGGGCTTTTCGTCGCGCAGCAGCCTGACCAGCGACCAAAATGCCCGGACATGGGCCACGGGCGACAAACGCCGCACGAACGGCACCGCGATCACCCGGAAGCCCTCCGCCCGGACATCGTCCAGCAACGGTCCCTCGGCGCATGCCCCGACAACCTCGTGGCCCCGTTCGCGAATGGCGCGCATCAGCGGCAGCAGGAAGTGCCGCAGCGAGAAATCGACATTGGTGATCTCGATGATCTTCATCGCAGGCGGGACTCGTTCACCCGGCCCGTTCGACCTTGCTTAGCGCCCATTTGATGTGCTGCGGGCCGTCGGCGAAGCCGGTCAACACGATCTGCTCGCCGCGCCTGGGTTCGGCGCCCCCCAGGTAAATCGTCTCTTCCAAATTCAGCCTGGCACCATCCGCGCGCAGCCGCCAGAACGTGCCTGATTTCAGTCGCAGCAGCACCGCGGCGCCGTCTTGCTGCACGCTGGCCTGCACGTCAGGATGGAGATGGAAGCGCAGCGTGAACGGCTGGCCCTCTTGCGCCTCGATCAGGTCCTCGCCACGGATGTCCTCGCCGCTTTCGGCCATATACAGCCGGCGCCTATGCACCGCATTAAACGTCTTGCGCCAGCCGTCATGCGAGACATCCAGCCAATGCGCCCCGGCGGCTTCCTGGCGGTTCACCTCCACCACCGTCGGGCGGCGCCCCAGACCTTCCGGCTTTAGCTCACTGCTATTCAAATCCCCGATCACCAGCGTCGAATGCGCCGCCGTCGCTCTTGCGGCATCGTGCCACTCCGGCGGGCCAGCCGGGAAGGCACCGCAATTGACGATCAACCGGTCGCGTCCGATCGACAACTCCATCGACAACGTCCCGGCATGCGCCAACCGATCGAGTCCCAAAGGCGCCGGCACGCCGCAATCCACGATCAGCACGCTGCGCCCTGCCTGCATACGGGTGAACCCGCCCTCGCCCAGCGCCGCAGGGCCACGCCCGCCGCGCCCCGCCTGGGTCAACACCAGATCAACCAGTGTCGCGGTTTCTTCCTTGCTGCCGTTGAACAGCGCCAAACCGCCATCACCGTGCCGCATCATCCGCAACGCGGGGGACATCCGCTCGATCGCGTGCGCCAGAACCGGCGGTGCAGGGGTCTGGGAGGTCTGAAACAGCGCTCGGATCTCCGTCAGGTCTTGCAACGCGGACAACTGGGCGGCCGGGCTACGTTCGGCGTGGCAACCATCGGGCAGGATCTGACGGGCAATCTCCTGCGGCAGGAACCGCAGCGCCCGGGTCAGGAAGCCGGCATGTTCGCGCAACGCCACGGCTGCCGCGACCAGGCCCTTCAGCGCGGTCAGTGCCCGCGCATCCAGTTCCTCGGCCGGCAGCGCCGCGGACAGGCCGCGCGCATCGGCCACCAGCCGGCTCATCAGCCGTTGCCGGAACACATCATCGGCTGTCGCGGCAAAGAAGTCGTAGTGCCCCAACCAGGCCGTGACCCGGGCGCCGACCACGTCGGGGCGATGCGCCACCGGGTCGGACGGCGGGTTCGCGATCCATTCCGCCACCAACCCCCTGGCGCGTAGCCGAGCGGCATCGGTTCCCAGTGCCCGCAGGTCGCGCAGCCAGGTAAACCCGTGCGCCCCGGACCGCCATACCGCCGAACCACCGAGTTGATTCCAACCGCCCTGCCGCAGCGCTTGAACCGAACCGCCGATCTCCAATTCCCCTTTGATCAGCGCCGCCCCGCGCGTGGGGTCGCCCGGCCAGGGGTCGCGCACCGACAATGCGGGCGCATCTGGAACCCGGCCCATGCGCAGGCTGGGCAGGCGCGCCATCGCCCGCCGGGCGCCGCGCATGAACGACCGAGGCGTTGTCACTGTCACGCCCCTCCGCGCAGTTCAGCGATCGCGGCGGCATAATCGGCCGCGCGGAACACCGATGTGCCGGCGATCAACGTGTCCGCCCCCGCCGCCAGTGCCAAGGGCGCCGTGACCGCGGTGATCCCGCCATCCACCGCCAGCGCGACTGGATGGTCCGCCGCATCGATCATCCGCCGCAGTTGCGCGATCTTGGGCAATTGCGAGGTCAGAAATCCCTGCCCACCAAAACCCGGGTTCACCGACATCACCAGTACGATATCGATCAGGTCCAGGGCCCACGTGATCGACTCCGGCGCGGTGGCCGGGTTCAGCACCACGCCTGCCTTCTTCCCGGCTTTGCGGATGTGCTGCAACGACCGGTGCAAATGCGGCCCGGCTTCGGGATGCAGGCTGATATGGTCGGCGCCCGCATCGATGAACGCATCCAGATAGACATCCACCGGGGCGATCATCAGATGCACGTCGAACGGCAATTTTGTGTGCTTGCGCAACGCCGCCAGCACGGTTGGGCCGTAGCTGATATTCGGCACGAAATGGCCGTCCATGATGTCGAGATGCAGCCAATCGGCTCCAGCCGCCTCGATCGCGCTGACTTCTTCCCTCAGCCGCCCGAAATCGGCGGCCAGCAGGCTTGGGGCTATTGTGACGTGCCGGGACTCGCGAGCAACCATGTCATGTTTCTAGCCACCGGGACCGATGTCACACAAGGTGACAAAGGTCTTCTGGGTCAGATCACGCCTTGATCATCCGCGCGGCGAAGAAGCCATCCATCCCGCCTTTGTCCGCCCAAAGCCCCGGATGGGTGTGCAGAAACCCTTCCGGCGTGCGTGCTTGCGGGATCGCGGCCAGTTCCTCCACCGAGAATGGATCATGCTTCAGCCCGAATGCAGCCGCGGCGGCAACCCGCGGCGCCCCTTCCTCCGGCTGCAGGGAACACACCGCATACACTAGCCGGCCACCAGGCCGCAGCATAGAAGCAGCCGATTCCAATAACTTATCCTGCGCCTGAGTCACCGCTTGCACGTCGCGCGGGCGCTTCAGCCGAACAACATCGGGATGGCGGCGGATCGTGCCGGTGGCGCTGCACGGGGCATCCAGCAGAATCGCGTCGAACAGCGCCGGCGGGGTCCAATCTGTCGCGTCCGCGTTGATCACGTCCGCGTGAAGGCCCCATCGTTTCAGGTTTGCCGTCAGCCGCTCGATTCGCGCGGCATCCCGCTCCAACGCGGTCACAACCGAACCGGCCGCCGCCAGTTGCGCGGTCTTGCCCCCTGGCGCGGCGCAAAGATCGGCAATCCGTTCGCCAGGCCGGGGCGCGAGCAGCATTGCGGGTAGTGCCGCGGCGGCATCCTGAACCCAAACATCGCCCGCCTCGAATCCCGCGATGTCAGACACCCGCGTGCCGGCCGGGAACCGGACCGAACCGGTGGGCAGCAGCAGGCCGCCCTCGGGCACAGAGCCACCCGGCTTCAGTGTAACGTCCAGCGGTGCCTCATGTTGATGCGCAATGGCAATGGACCGCGCCAGCTTCCCCCACGACGTCCACAACCACGCTGGAGTATCCAGACGCGCCGCGTCCAGCTCTCCCATGGCTTCGGCGCCGGCTGTCGCGACCTTGCGCAGCACCGCGTTCACCAGCCCGGCAAACGGAGCCAATCCCCGCCGCTTGGCCAACGCGACCGCCGTCGCCACCGCCGCGTGGCTGGGCGTGTCCAGCAGCAGCAGTCCCGCCGCTCCGATCCGCAGCACGTTACGAACCGGCTCCGGCGGCTCTTTCCGCAGAAACGGTTCCAGGACAGCGTCCAGCGTTCCCATCCGCCGCAGCACCGCAGCCGCCAGCCTATGGGCTGCCGCCCGATCGCGCGCATCCTGCGCCGGCAGCGCGCCCAGCGCGTCTTCCAACGTGCGGTGCCGTTCCAGAACCGCCGTCAGCAGATCGAACGCGGATTCTCTCGTCGGATCAGCCATCAGACCGGCAACGCCGCTCGGCCAATACCATAGTACTCGAAACCGGCCTCGCGCATCGCGTGCGGGTCATAGACGTTGCGCAGGTCAACCAACACCCTGCCCCGCATCGATTCTCTCAATTTCATCGGCGACATCGCTCGGAATTCATTCCATTCCGTAATCAAAACCAGCGCGTCGGCACCCGAGACGGCATCGAACGCATCGCTACAATAATGAACAGACTCCGGTAGCAATGGCCGAGCCTGCTGCATTCCTTCGGGATCGAACGCGCGAATGACGGCGCCGTCGCCCGCCAGACGGGACACGATGGACAGCGACGGCGAATCCCGCATGTCGTCGGTTTCCGGCTTGAACGTCAGTCCTAGGACGGCAATGGTTTTGCCGCGCACCGATCCGCCGCACGCCGAGATCACCCGCATCGCCATGCTGGATTTGCGGGCGTCGTTGACCGCGACGGTTGCCTCGACCAGGCGGGAGGGCGCGCCGTAGTCCTGCGCCGTCCGCACCAGCGCCAAGGTGTCCTTGGGGAAACAGGACCCGCCGTAACCCGGCCCCGGATGAAGGAATTTGCGCCCGATGCGGCCGTCCAAGCCGATGCCGCGGGCAACATCGTGGATGTCCGCCCCAACCTTCTCGCACAAATCGGCCATCTCGTTGATGAACGTCACCTTCATGGCCAGGAAGGCGTTAGCGGCGTATTTGGTCAATTCGGCGGTTTCGATCGCGGTGAACACGATCGGCGCCTCGATAAGATACAGCGGGCGATACAGCCGGCGCATCACCTCTCTCGACCGGTCTGACTCCGCGCCGATCACCACCCGATCCGGTCGCATGAAGTCACCGATCGCATTGCCCTCGCGCAGGAACTCGGGATTAGAGGCGACATCGAAATCGAGATCCGGACGAGCAGCCCTGACGATTTCCTGAATCCGCCGGCCAGTGCCGACCGGCACCGTCGATTTCGTCACGATCACCGCGTAGCCGGTCAGTGCCTTGGCCACCTGTTCGGCCGCCGCATAGACATATGTCAGGTCGGCATGGCCATCGCCCCGCCGCGTCGGCGTGCCGACCGCGATGAACACGGCTTCCGTCCCGTCCACAGCGGCGGCCAGGTCGCCGGTAAAGGCCAGCCGGCCGGCCTTGACGTTGTCCGCAACCAACTGTTCCAGGCCGGGTTCGTAGATTGGCATCCGGCCGGCCCGCAGCGCCGCCAGTTTGTCGGAGTCGGTTTCCACCACCGTGACTTCAGTGCCGAATTCCGCGAAACAGGCGCCGGATACCAGCCCGACATAGCCGCCGCCGATCATCGTAATACGCACGTTCAGGTTCCTCTGCGCGAATGTATGGGGGATTCAGCACATGGCGGCGCCAGTTTCCAGCCACTAACCGAACAGGCTGGACGGAACCGCCCACGCGCGCCCTCTTGACATTCGCAACGCGTCTTATGTCTGGCATGATTATCGTCTATGACGGTGATTTCGTGTGCCGAGGATTACCATGCCGGAAACAGTGCTGCGGGTCGGAATCGCGGGGGCGGGCCATTTCGGCCGTTATCACGCCCTGAAGGCGGCCGCCGGATCGCGAACCGTGCTGACCGGCATCTATGATCCCGACCTGGAGCGGGCGAAGACCGTAGGCTGGGAAGCTGGCGCCAAGGAAATGGGATTCGATGAGTTGCTGAACGCATCGGACGCCATCATCGTCGCCGCCCCGGCCGAGGCGCACTACGACCTGGCGGCGCGGGCGCTGCGCGCCGGCAAGCATGTGCTGGTCGAGAAACCAATTGCCGCCACGCTGGAACAGGCGGACGAGCTGGGACGGCTGGCCAAAATGCACAATCTGGTGCTGCAGGTCGGCCATCTGGAGCGATTCTCCGCCGCCTATCAAGCGATGGCCGGCAAGATCGGCGCACCTCTCTATATCGAGGCCACCCGCATCGCCCCATTCAAGCCGCGCGGCACCGATGTCTCGGTGATACTGGATCTGATGATCCACGATCTGGACCTGGTTCTGGCGCTGATCGACAGCGAGATCGAAAGCGTTGACGCCGTCGGTGCCCCTGTCGCAAGCCCGCATGAGGACATCGCCAACGCCCGTCTTCGCTTCGTCAACGGGGCGGTGGCAACCATCACCGCCAGCCGCATTTCGCCGCGGACCGAGCGCCGTATGCGGATTTTCGCCCAGAATTCATATATGGCCGCCGATTTCGCCGCCCGCAAACTAACCGTGATCGCCCGGTCGTCCGACGCCGCGGGCGCCCTGCCGCCCGGCCAGCAACCGGTGCCCGGCGTGGCCGGCTTCGGCATCGCGGACGTGTCGTGGGAGGATCATGATTCGCTTGCCGCCGAACACGCGGCCTTCGCGGCGTCGGTGCTGGATGGCGTTCCGGTACTGGTCGATGCAACGGTGGGCCGCCGGGCACTGGCGGCGGCCCTGGCGGTTGGCGAGGGGATGCGGGCGTCGCGGGAACGGATGGCGGCGTCTGGCTTGATTACCCAGGCGTAGCCGCCGGCGTCACCCCAACCGGCGCCGATACAGCGCGATCAGCCGCTCCCAATGCCGTTCGGCCGCCGGTTTGTCGTAACACCAGCGGCTGGGGAAGGCGAAGCCATGATGGACTTCGGGGTACATTTCCAGTTCCCCATCGTTGCCGGAGGCTTCGAACAGCGCCTTCAGTTCCGCCACCATGGGCAGCGGCGCAAGCTCGTCGTGTTCCGCGCAGCCGATGTAGAGTTCGCCCTTCGCCTTCGCGAGTGTCAGGTGAGGGCTTTCCTCGTTCTCGCTGACCAGCCAGGTGCCGTAATACGACGCGGCGGCGGCGACCCGATCTGGAAAGCGGGCGGCAGCGGCCAGGGCATAGGGGCCGCTCATGCAATACCCGTGCGTCCCGACCACGCCCTTTTTAGCTGCCGGTTGCGTGTCCGCGAACGCCAGCATGTCGGCGAAATCCTCCATGACCGGCGGGATCGTCATCCTGGTGCGCACCGCCCGCATGCGGGCCTGTTCGGCGCTGCCCTTCGTCGTCACATCGGGCCCGTATTTCGTGTCCTTACCCGCTCGGTAATACAGGTTCGGCAACAGCACGTAGTAACCCACGGTGCCGAGGCGCCGGGCCATGTCGTAGAGCTCTTCGCGGATGCCCGGCGCGTCCATCATCATGACCACGACCGGATGCGGGCCGCCCCTGTCCGGATGCACGATAAATGTCTCCATCGCGCCAGATCGGGTTTGGATGTCGCGGATATCTTCGATCATTGGCGTATTCCCCGTGCTTGTCCCGATCGTTCCACGGGATCGGCATCAGGACAAGTTCAGGCCGCCAGGAACGCGTCCGTTTCGGCTGCCGTTGGAATGCTGCCCTGGCTGCCCAGCCGCGTGCAGCACAGCGCCGCTGCTGCCGACGCGCGCCGCACCGCCGCCCGCAACGAAGCCCCGCGATCCAGGTGGTTGGCCAAGACGCCGACGAAACAGTCGCCCGCCGCCGTGGTGTCGGCCACGTGGATCGCCACCGCTGGTTCGTGCCAGGCCCCGTCTTGGCTGGCGATATCGGCTCCCTCCGAACCACGTGTCCGCACCACGGCTATGCCGCCCAACCGAGCGGATAACGCCGCCGCTGTGGCACCGCAGTTCAGATGCGCCGCCAGCCACATGCCCTCGGTTTCATTCACCACCAGCACATCGACCGCCCGCAACGTATCCTCGGGCAGTGCCGAGGCCGGGGCCAGGTTCAACACGATCTTACTGCCAGCCGCACGGGCACGCTTGATCAGAGTGATGTTCTCCCCGGCTGGCACTTCCATCTGCAACACCGCCGTGGTGCCAGCCCCCAGCAATCCGTCCAACACCTGCCCCGCATGCGTTGTCAGATTGGCACCGGAGCCGACCGCGATCGCATTTTCCCCGTTCGGATCAACCGAGATCGCCGCGCAACCCGTGCTGGCATCCACAGTCTGAACGCACCCCAGATCCACGCCGGCCCCGCGCAGCAGCGCCAGTGCGCCATCCGCCAGCGCATCGCGTCCCACCGATCCAATCATGGTCACGCGGCCCCCGTCACGCGCGGCAGCGACAGCCTGGTTCGCCCCTTTGCCGCCCGGTTCTATCCGCGTGGACGGACCCAGGACCGTTTCGCCCGGCCGGGGAATGTGCGGCAGGCTGAAAATCAGATCGAGGTTGATGGAACCGAACACGACGATCATCGGCTAACATCCACCCGCTCGGGTTCCCGCCGCACCACCCGCTCCGCCGGTAGATAGACGGTCGCTGTTGTACCCCGGCCCTTGGCGCTGGAGAGTTCCAGCCTGCCGCCATGCAATACCGCCAGCCTGTGGGCCAGTGGCAAACCGAGGCCGGTACCCTCGAAAGACCGCGACAAGCTGCTTTCAACCTGGCCGAACGGTTCCATAGCGATGGCGATCTCCGCCTCGGTCATGCCAATGCCGGTATCGGTCACGGAAAATACCAATCCTCCGGTTGCGGAAATCGACGCCGCCAGAACGATGCGCCCGTGGGCGGGAGTGAACTTCACCGCATTTGACAACAGGTTGATAAGCACCTGCAACAGGCGCATCCGGTCGCCGCGCAACCGCACAGTCGTCTTGGGTAGTTCCAACGCCAACGCGATATCCCGCGCGTCCGCCTGTGACCGAACCGAAACCAGGCTGGCACGCGCCAGTTCGGCGACCGGAAACACCGTCTCGCTCAACGTAGCCGTGCCCGACTCAACTTTGGAAATATCCAGGATCGTGTTGATCAGTTCCAGCAAATGCCGCCCGGAACCCAGAATATCGCCCGCATACTCGGCGATGGGCGGCGATCCGGGCTTCATCGGCGCCTGCTGCTGGATCAGCTCAGAGAACCCGATGATCGCGTGCAGCGGGGTCCGTAACTCGTGGCTCATATGTGCCAGGAACTGGGCCCGAGCCTGGTTGGCGGCTTCGGCGATTTCCTTGCTGGCGAGCAGTTCGCGGCTGGTTTCGGCCAGCCTGGTGCGATCCGCTTCGATCTGCGACCGCGCCGAACGCAGTTGGTCCCGGTCATAGGCGAGATCGATTTCGCGCTTGGTACGACGCCTCACCTCGCGCATCAGCAACAGCGAGAGAATGGCAATCAATCCGGTGGCACCGACCCCAACCAGGCTGATCAGCCAGATATGGACACGGGCCGACCCCAACACATCGTCCAGGTCCAGGGCCACCAGCACCCGGAGATTGTATCGCTCCAGCCGGTGGATCGTGATCATCCGGTCAATTTTGATAATACGGCCACGGCGGTTGAACACGACGGTCTGACCGGGAGCGATCGACTCGGGGTAGACATCGCCGCGTAGATCGATGCCGATCCCAAACTTTCCCGGCTGGTCATTCAGCCCGAAGCCTGCCCGAACGACGCCGCTTTCATCCGTTATGGCGATCGCACCGCGACGGCCAAGGTCGATCTGCCGGAACAGGGTCAACAGTGAGGCGGGCTTAAGCAATAGGATCGCTTCTCCGGCAAAGTGCGCGTCAGCCGTTTCCAACCGGCGGCTAACCTGGAACAGTTGCCCCACCGAGCCGGCTGAATAAGGGGCGATCGCCATCGCCGTCGATGGATCATCGCGGTGCGCGACGAAAGATGGTTCTGATCCCGGATCGGCCGGTGCGGGATCGGGATGGAGCGTGCTGAGCAGTTGCCGACCATCGGCCCCCACAATCCGCACGTCGATAGAGCCGCCCGCGATGCCCGCGACAACCGGCTGAAGATCGGCGGCGATTTGGTTCTGTGGCGCCGTTCGGACAGTCTGTGCGATAGCGGTCAGCGCCGCGTTGGCGGAATCAAGCTGGTTCGTCAGGTCCAGCGAGAAAGCCGCGGCGAGGTTATAGCCCTCGATTCTGCCAACAGCCTGGGCGCTGGTATATTCTGACCAAAGCGACCAGCCGACAAATGCCCACATCCCCGCGGCGAGACAAACCGCGAGCAGAACTATCTTACGAATCACCCGCGCCGACTGACGCTTTGCACGTCCTTCGAAGCGGTCGGCGCGCTCCGCGCCTGCGTCGGCTGCGTGGCGCTGCACAGGGGTTGCAGCTTGAATCATGTCAGCCGGTTTGTGATTGAACGACACTCGCTCTGTTCATCGTAACGAATGAGTCCGGCCAATCATACAACGGAGATTCACGCGATTGCCTAAACCTCCGACAGGAAGCTCCGCACGTCTCGCAGAAAGACCTCTAATTGATCATGATGAACCCAATGCCCGGCCTTTTCCACCGCCAGCACGCGGGCATTATTGAAGTATTCCAGCCGCCCGTCCTCGGCCGGGTTTGTCGCCCAGCTTTCCGTCCCATACACCAGCAAGGTCGGGCAGGTGATCGACGACCAGAGTTCGGCGATCGACTCCCGCGTCATGTCATAGGGCGGCCACAGCCGAACGTAATGGTCGAACTTCCAGCTATAGGTGCCGTCCTCGTTCTGGTTAACCCCGTATTGCGTCAGATGCCGGGCCTGCCGCGGCGTCAGATGCTTGTTCTCCTCCTGCATCCGGGCATAAGCGGCCTCCATGGTGGGATATCGGCGCGGCTGCCGGCCGGAGTTCGCCCGCTGCATGTCGATCCAGTTGCGCATCCGCTGGCCGATCGGGTGGCGATCCGAGACCGCATCCTGGCGCGGACCAGGACCAAGCCCCTCGATGGCGACGATCTTGCGTACGGTCTCCGGATAGATTCCGGTGTAGCGCAACGAGATGTTGCCCCCCAGTGAGTGGGAGACGATCGTCACCGGCGCCAGTTTCTGCTGATGGATCAGTTGCGCCAGATCGTAGATGTAGTTGGCCATCGTGTATTGGCCGGAGGCTGACCACGCGGAGTCACCATGTCCGCGCAAATCCGGCGCTATGACATGGTAATCCTTCCGCAGGTCCGCCGCGACCCAGTCCCAGTTGCGGCAATGGTCGCGCCCGCCGTGCAGCAGGATCAGCGGCGGGGCGTCCGGATTGCCCCAATCGACGTAATGCAGCCGCAGCCGCTGGGAGAAATAGATCCGAGAGGTGGGGCCAGATTCAGGCAGCATGGTCATGGTTACCGTTCAACCGATCGGGGGCTTCTTCTTGTGCCAGCCGGTCGCGCGTTCATATGCCGCGGCGACGCGCAGCACGGTGGCGTCGTCGAAGTAGCGCCCGACGAACTGCACCGATACGGGCAAGCCCGCCTGCGTCAGGCCCGACATCATCGCCAGCGCGGGATGCCCGGTGACATTGAACGGGGTACGTGCCTGGCGCGGATAGGTGCGCGCGGTTTCATCCGGATCGTCCATCCGGCTAGATGGGTCCATCGAGCTGGCACACAGCAGCACGTCGTAATCCCGCAGCCGGTCTTCGACCTCGGCGATGACCTGACCCCGGCGGCGTTGCGCGCCGACATAGTCGCCCGCCGTCATGAACGCACCCGGCAACAGCCGGCGACGGGCGAGCTGGCCGTAATCGCCTGGGCGTTCGCGCAGCCAGGGTGCGTGGATCGACCACGCCTCGCTACACAGGATCACCCGGTTGATTCCAGCGAATTCGGTCAATGCCGGCAGGGTCACGGTGTGGACCTGCGCGCCCTCGGCTTCCAGCACACGGGCGACGTGTTCCAGCGCGGCGGCGACCTCGGGATGCGCCGGCAGGTCGCGTTCGTGGAAATGCCGGACGAAACCGATGCGCAGGTCGCGCACACCGCGGTCCAGAAACCGGCCGAAGCCTCTGGCCTGGGTGGCGGCACTGCCGGGGTCGGCGGGGTCATGGCCGGCGATCACATCCAGCAGCAGCGCGTTATCGGCGACGGTGCGGGTCAGCGGGCCGACATGGTCCAGAGTGAACGACAGCGGGAACACGCCGCGCCGCGACACCAGCCCATAGGTCGGCTTCAACCCGACGATACCGCAGGCGCTGGCCGGATTGCGAACCGACCCGCCGGTGTCGGTGCCAAGCGCCAGCGGGAACAGCCCCGCCGCCACGCCGGCCCCGGACCCGGAGGACGAACCGCCCGGATGGTGATCGGGATTCCACGGATTGCGCGCTGGCGGAAACGGCAGATCGAAACTGGGGCCGCCAATGGCGAACTCATGCGTGGACAGCTTGCCCATGACGATCGCGCCCGCCGCACGCAGCTTCTGGATAACGGCAGCGTCCGCCTTGGCGACATTGTCCACCAGTATCTTGGAGTGGCCTGTGGTTGGCAGCCCGGCGACGTCGATAATGTCCTTGATACCAACCGGCACGCCGTGCAGCCGTCCGCGTGACTGGCCTGCCGCGATTTCGGCTGTCGCCTGTTCGGCAGCGCGCATCGCCCCCTCGGCATCCAGCCGGATAAACGCGTGCAGTTTCGGATCCAACTTGCCGATCCGTTCCAGCAGCGCTTTCACCAATTCGACCGGTGACAGTTCCTTCGCCGCATAGGCGCTGGCGATCTGGCTGGCCGACAGCCAGTGCGCCGCGCTCATAGGCCGATCCCCGCGCGCATCGGCGGCCATGGCTCCGCCGCCGGATCGGTCGGCACCTTCACCGCGCCAGCATTGTTCAACGCCTGCGCGGCGGCGGCGGCCACATCATCAGGAAATTGGACGAGCGCCTTTTCCAGGCCGGCGGCTTTCGCCAGGGCGATGACTATTGGATCCACGGCTGCGCGCTCCACGATCATTGTGCGGTGCGATCATGCGTCCGGTTAGACCGCTGGGAAAGAGGCACCGTCACCAAAGCCATCGACAGGCCACCGTTTTGCGATAAAAAAAGGGCGGTGCGACCGGGGGATGGGCCGCACCGCCTAGAGGTTGTCGCACGCTGTGTGGTGCGACTTTCGGGGAGGAAACAGGACACCGCCATAACGGCGCCGAAACTCTATGTAGTCCCATTATATTAACGAAGGGTTAACAAGGCCGTGTCCGCACCGATTTTTTTGCTCGCAAACCTGTATTTCTCAACCATGGGTGGTGGGAAATGACGAATCTTCCCCTGACTGGTCTCAAAATTCTGGAAATCGGCCATTATATCGCCGCCCCGTTCTGTACGCGCATCCTGGCGGATCTTGGCGCCGAGGTGATCAAGCTGGAGCCGCCGGGAGGCGATCCGTTCCGTGGTTGGGGCGCGGCCAAGGACGGCAACTCTGTGTGGTTCAGCATTCATGGGCGCAACAAGCTGTCCATCGAACTGGATCTGAAGAAAGACCGCGATACCGTCCTGAAGCTCGCTGCTCGGGCGGACGTGCTGGTGGAAAACCTGCGCGCCGGCCAGTTGGAGCGGCTGCGGCTGGGGCCGGACGAACTGCATGCGGTGAACCCAAGATTGGTGATCGCCCGCATCTCCGGCTACGGCCAGGATGGCCCGTATCGCGACAAGCCGGCGTTCGGCGCGATCGGCGAGGCGATCGGCGGGCTGCGCCACCTGACGGGTCATCCCGGCGGTACCACCGACCTGCCGCCGCCGCGCTGCGGGATTTCGATCAGCGACGATCTGGCGGGACTTTATGCGGCGATCGGGCTGCTGTCCGCCGTGTGGCAGCGCGACGGCATGGGCACCGGCAAGGGCCGGGTGGTCGATGTCAACCTGGTGGACAGCGTGTTCAGCCTGATGGAGGGTATGCTGCCAGAATACGCGA
>DAIEHR010000253.1 GCA_027353465.1 Acetobacteraceae bacterium
GCGGAACCGATCCTGGCGCAGGCCCACGCCTATCAAATTGGCAGCAGCCGGCAGGAACTGGTGATGAAGCTGCAAGGCTACACGCCGCTGTTGAGCCGTTGCCCAAACCTGCTGGTGCTGTCCACCAATGGTGCCGGGTTCGACACGGTCAGCCTGGCCGACGCCACGGCCGCCGGGGTTGCCGTGGTGAATCAGGCTGGCGGCAACAAGGAAGGTGTGGCCGAACACGTTATGGCGATGATGCTGACGTTATCTAAGCGCATCGTTCAGTCCGACCACGCGATGCGGGCCGGCGCGGCGTATAAACGCATCGAGTTCATGGGCGACGATATCCAGGGCCGCACTATCGGCATCATCGGCCTGGGCCATGTCGGCACCCGCGTTGCGGAACTGTGCAAAGGCCTGTTCCAGATGCGCGTCATTGCCTACGATCCGTATCAGACCGCCGGACAACTCGCCGCCAAGGGCGCCGAAAAGGCCGCGACGCTGGAGGAGATGCTGAAGGTCGCCGACTATGTCTCCGTCAACTGTCCGCACACCGCCGAAACGCGGGGCATGATGGGGGCCGCACAATTCGCGACGATGCAACCGCACGCGTATTTCATCACCACCGCCCGCGGCGGCATCCATGACGAGGCAGAATTGGCGGCGGCGCTGACCGCGAAGACGATCGCCGGCGCCGGCCTGGATGTGTGGGAAGACGAGCCGCCGCCGTCCGATCATCCTCTGCTGCATTTCGATAACGTCGTGGTAAGCCCGCACACCGCGGGCATCACCCGACAGTCCCGGCACAACATCGCCAGGATCGCGGCGGAGCAAATGCTGGACATCCTGGACGGCAAGAAGCCGCCCCGTTTACTGAACCCTGAAGTCTGGCCGGCCTATCGCGCGCGTTTCGCCAGCATCCTGGGCTTCCAACCGGAGTCCTGACGCCCGGGAGACCGGCCTCCCATCGTCATGGCGGCCCCGCGCCCGCCATGACGGCCTCCGCGCTCCGTCTGGCAATCGAAGCGGTTATTCCCGCGCGTCTCCCTACCCGACCGCGACCGAGTAAATATCCTTCACCCCGGACGGCAGCGGCAGCGCATTCCATGTCGCTCCGCCATCCTCGGTCCCATAGATCTCCCCATCGTAGCGCGCGCCGATATAGACCTGATCGGGGTCGGTGTTATGCAGCGCGACCGACATGATCGTGCCATGCACCTGCACCTTGTCGAAACGCTTCCACGAAGCACCCTTGTCGGTGCTGCGATAGATCGCCCCGTCCTTGCTCGCCGCCGCCACGCTCAGCGCCGCATACAGCGTGTTTCCGTCCTGCGGAGACACTTTGATATCCCGCCCATAAGTCGTCGGTGAGAACCGCCCGAGTTCCATATCCTGCCAGGTCTGCCCGCCATCTTCGGTCTCGAACAGACCCATGCGCACCGCCAGGATCACCTTGTTCGGATCGGCCGGGCTGATCGCGATGGCGTGCCCGTCGAGCATGCCCTCGTTATAAGTATCGCTGACGATCTTGCTTTTCAGGTGCGGTTGCTGCGCCAGGCGGATCAGGTCGGTGCTGCAATCGGTCCAGCTTTCGCCGCCGTCGGTCGTTTTCATCACGCCGTTGACCTCCAGCGCCGCGAAGATCGTGGCCGGCTTGTCCGGCTGCTGCGCCATCCGCATCACCCGGCAGGCGAACGGCATCACCGCCCGATCAGGCATCCCGGGGTTCGGCAGTTCGCGCCATGTCTCCCCGCAATCCTCACTGCGATACATGCTGATCGGGGAACCACCGGCATAGACCAGGTTGCGATCATTGGTATCGACCAGGAACGACCAGATCTGCTTGGTGCCGGGGAAGTTGGTGCGCTGGAAAGACTTGCCCCGGTCGGTGCTGCGGTACACGCCGTCGGCGGTGCCCGCGAATACCACGTTCGGGTTGGTCGGATGGATGTTGATCGTATAGGTCTCGATATCCTTCACAACGTGTTCCCACCGGCCGCTCTCCGCCTGCCGCGAAAACACCCCTACCGATCCCTTCTGGTCCGCTCGGCCGACATACCCCGCCACGCCAGCATAGACGTTTGATTTGCTTGCCATGGTTCGCTCTCCCTTAGATCCACTGACGTTAGGCCGGTTTCCGCGTTCTGGCCAACCGGTCGGGCCTGGGTTAGCGTGACCAGCAGGAGAATCTGGGGAGAAAATCCATGCCCAACGTAACCGCCGAACACCTGATAGAGATCGCCAAGGGGTTGCTGATCGCGGCCGGCGCGTCGGAGGAAGAAGCGGCGGTGGTCGCCCGTTACAATATCGGTGCGAACCTGGTTGGCCATGACAGCCACGGCATCATTCTGATCCCCACCTATATCGATCGCATCAAGGCCGGCCATATCGTTCCGCAAGCGCCGTGGACGATTACGCAAGAGACACCGACCACGACAGTGATCGACGGCAACTGGGGTTTTGGCTACGCTGTCACCGATCGCGCGATGCGCTACACCATAGAAAAGGCGAAGAAGCAGAACGTCGCCGCCGCGACGGTGTTCCGCCAGAGCCATATCGGCCGCCTCGCCAGCTATCCGCTGGTCGCCGCCGGGGATGGCATGATCGCGATGATCACCGCCGATTCCGGCCGCAGCCCCAAGCACGTCGCCCCGTTCGGCGGCGCCAAGGCCCGCCTGGGCACCAATCCGCTGTGCGTCGCCATCCCGTCCAACCTCGACGGCCCGCTGGTGTTCGATATGGCGACCTCCGCCGCCGCCGCGGGTAAGATCAACGTGGCGACCGCACGCGGCGATCAAGTGCCCAACGGCTGGCTGATCGACGCCGAGGGCAAGCCGTCCAACGACCCAAGCGTGCTGAAAGCCGGCGGCGCGCTGCTGCCGCTGGGCGGCACCGAGGGCTACAAAGGCACCGGCCTCGCCGTGATCGTCGAAATCCTGTCGGGCCTGCTGACCGGGCTCGGTTTCGGCGTGGAACCGACCGGACGGCACAACGACGGCTGCTTCATCGCCGTGTTCAACGTCGCCGCGTTCCGCGATCTGGGCGTGTTCAAACAGGAAGTCACCGAGTTCGCGCAATACCTGAAAGCCACCCCGCCGGCGCAGGGCTTCACCGAGGTTTACTACCCGGGTGAAATAGAATTCAAGAAAGAGCAGGATCGCCGTAAGAACGGTGTGCCGGTGGAAGAGTCCACCTGGAACAAGATCAAGGAACTGGCGGCCGGCTACGGGCTGACCGGCAAACTCGGTCTGTAGATGGCATTCATCGGGCAATCCACGCGCCGGCTGGAGGACCAGCGTTTCCTGACCGGCCGTGGTGTGTTTGTTGATGATGTAAACGACGAGGGCCAGGCCCGCGCCCATGTAGTCCGGTCGCCCCACGCCCATGCAACGATCGACCGGATCGATACAGCGGCGGCGTTGGCGGTGCCGGGCGTGCTGGGCGTCTATACATATGCGGATATAGCCGATCTTGGGACGCTGCCGTGTGCGACGACGGTGGCGACGATCGCGCCGATGATCGTACCGCCGCGTCCGGCATTGGCCAACGGGCGGGTGCGCTTCGCAGGCGATCCAGTCGCGTTCGTCGTCGCCGAAACCGCATTTGCCGCCCGTGACGCCGCCGAACTCGTCACGGTGGACTACACGCCGTTGCCCTGCGTCGTGGACGCCACCAATAGCCGCGACGAATCGTTCCGCTTCCAGCGTGGCGATTCGGCCGCGGTGCAAGCGGCCATCGCCAGCGCGAAACACGTCGTCGATATCGCAGTGGTCAACAACCGGCTGATCATCGCCCCGCTGGAAACCCGAGCGGCGATCGGACGCTGGCAGGATGGGGTGTTCGATCTGCTCGTGTCCGCCGCGAGCGTGCATGCCATTCGCGACCAACTCGCGCGCGATATCTTCCGATGCCCTCGTAAGGCGGTTCGCGTCTCCGCGCCCGATGTCGGCGGTGGGTTCGGCATCAAGAACTGCCTCTATCCCGAATGGATTCTGCTGCTCTGGGCCGCTCGGCGGCTCGGCCGGCCAGTGAAATGGGTGGAAGACAGGGCGGAGGATTTCCTTTCGGCGGCGCAGGGCAGGGACAATGTCTCGCGCGGGCGACTGGCCCTGGATGCGGACGGGCGGTTCCTGGCGCTTGATGTCAGCACCGTTGCCGGTTTGGGCGCTTACATGTCCGGCGGCGGCCCCGGCAGTTCCACCAACGCCCCGGCGGCTGCGATGGGCGGCGGCTACGTCATCCCGGCGATTTTCATGGATGTGCGGGCGAACTTCACCAACGTCGCACCCATCGACGCCTATCGCGGTGCCGGCAAGCCGGAGGCAAACTACCTGATCGAGCGCTTGATCGACAAAGCCGCCGCCCGATGTGATTTCGATCCGATCGACCTGCGCCGCCGCAACCTCATCGCGGATTTCCCCTACCAGAAGGCGCTCGGTACTGTCGTGGACTGCGGCCGTTTCGCCGCCAACATCGACGATGTGCTGCCCCTGGCCGATCATGCCGGCTTTCCCGCACGCCGCGCCGCCAGCGAACGCAACGGCCTGCTGCGCGGCATCGGTGTCGCGTGCTTCCTGGAAACCGCGCGCGGTGCCCCCAACGAGGGCGCGGAAATCCGCTTCGGCGACGACGGCATGGTCAGCATCCTGGTTGGCACCCAAAGCAACGGGCAGGGCCACGAGACATCCTATCCCCAGATCGCCGCCGACCTGCTGGGGCTGCCGATCGACCGGTTTCGTTACATCCAGGCCGACACCGCGGAAATCCCCGAGGGCAATGGGCACGGCGGCGCCCGCTCCATGCACATGGGCGGCGCGGCACTGTTCAACGCCGCCCAACAGGTCATCGACAAAGGCAAACCAGTCGCCGCCCGCCTGTTGCAGGCCCAATCCGTGGTTTTCCGCGATGGACGCTATTACGCCGGCGATCTGTCGGTCGATCTGCTGACCGTTGCGCAAGATACCAGCCTGGACACCTATGTCTGGAACCTGCTGGATATCATAACCTTCCCCAACGGCTGCCACGTCGCGGAGGTGGAGATCGATCCCGAAACAGGGCAGGTCACGCTGGATCGCTACACCGCCGTCGATGACTACGGCACACTGATCAACCCGCTGCTGACAATCGGCCAGGTGCGGGGCGGAGTCGCCCAGGGTATCGGTCAGGCGCTGACCGAACACGTCGTTTACGATCCGGAGTCCGGCCAACTGCTCAGCGGGTCCTTCATGGACTACCACATCCCGCGCGCGACCGACCTGCCGGACCTGGACATAACCCTGACCGGGGTTCCAACCAGCGCCAACCCGCTGGGTGTCAAAGGTTCGGGCCAGGCCGGCGCGATTGCCGCCCCGCAGACAATCATCAGCGCGGTATTGAATGCCCTCGCCCCGCTTGGGGTCACCCACATCGATATGCCCGCCACGCCGGAACGGGTCTGGCGAGCGATCCAACAAGCCGGAGCCCGTCCTTGAGCGCAACGATCTACGAAGCCCCCCGTATCGCCGCCAAACCCGGTGAAACGGTGGTCACCAGCACCTGCGGCCATAACTGCGGCGGCCGCTGTGTGGTCAACGCCCATGTGCGGGACGGCAGGATCGTTCATATCTCCACCGATGCCCGACGCTGGAACCCGGACCATCCGCCGCTGCCAGCCTGCGCTCGCGGCGTGGGGCAGATCGAGCGCACCTATCACCAGGACCGCCTGCAATACCCGATGCGCCGCACCGGCCCACGCGGTTCCGGCCAATATGAACGCATTAGCTGGGACGAGGCGCTGGATACCGTGGCGCGCGAGATGCTGCGCATTCGCGAAACCTACGGCAATGCGGCGATCCTCGACGCCTCCCGCACCGGCAGTCAGTCCATGCTGCACGGACGCGTGGCCGCGCAACGATTCCTGTATATGTTCGGCGGCTGCACCGATCTGTGGTCCAACATGTCAGCGGAAGCCGAGGTGTTTTCCGTCCGCATCACCTATGGCGCCAACGACTACAAATCGGCCGGGCGGGAGCCGACGGATTTCGTCAATTCCAAACTGATCCTGATGTGGGGCTGGAGTCCCGGCGACGGCACTTTCGGTACCGGAACAATGCAATACCTCAAGCACGCTCGGAAGAACGGCACTCGTATCGTTTGCATCGATCCCCGCGTGACGATGACCAGCAAGCAACTGGCCGATGAGCATGTGTTCATCCGCCCTTCCACCGACGCGGCGGCGCTGATCGCCATGGCCTATGTGATCGTATCGGAAAACCTGCACGATCAGGCCTACTGCGACCGGCATGTGCTAGGGCTGGACGAGGGGCCAGTGCCCGAAGGCGCGTCCTACCGGTCCTATCTGATGGGCCAGAACGACGGCCAACCGAAAACGCCGGAGTGGGCGTCAGCGATCACCGGTATCCCAGCCGACACGATCCGGCGTCTGGCGATCGAGTTCGCCACCACGAAGCCCGCCGCGCTCCAGGCCGGATATGCCGGTGGCCGGACGATGTTCGGCGAGCAGTTCCACCGCGCGGTCTATGCCCTGGCGGCGATCACCGGGAATGTCGGTATCACCGGCGGCGGGTCTGGCGTCAGCAA
>DAIEHR010000263.1 GCA_027353465.1 Acetobacteraceae bacterium
CTGCCATCCACGCCTCGCGGGATAGAGCCTCGCGAGGCTGGACGTGGCGAAGGCGTGGATGGCGGGCCTGCGCCCGCCATGACGGGATGGGGCGGGTATGAGCGGGACCACCAAAGACAACGCACGCGCCGAGGACTTCAAGCGCGCGACCGCGGGC
The DNA here is from genome assembly GCA_027353465.1 of Acetobacteraceae bacterium. GTDB lineage: Bacteria > Pseudomonadota > Alphaproteobacteria > Acetobacterales > Acetobacteraceae > Rhodopila. The sequence continues at coordinate 158 of DAIEHR010000263.1, forward strand.
GTTCTTAGGGCGATTGCCGAACAGCCGGATGTTCAGGTGGCATTCCAGCCCGGGCCGTCCGGGGTATCCGGCAAACGCGCCCGGCTGCCGTTACCGACCCGCGCGCTGCCGCCGGCGGAAATGGCCAAGCTGCGCGGCCAATCCGACGCCATCGCGCTGCGGCTGCGCCATCACGACGACGGCGTCCACGCCCAGCGCATGCCGACGCGGCGGGAAGCGAAGGACGCTTATGACGCGCTGGAACAGGTGCGGGTGGAAATCGTCGGCTCCCGCTTCATGGACGGGGTTCGCGGCAACCTGCAGGCGAAACTGGCCGAGGAATGCGAATCCGAGGGCTATGACCGGATGACCCGCAAGGACCAGTTGCCGATCGACAAGGCGCTGGCTCTTTTGACTCGCGAACGGCTTTCCGGCGAACCGGTGCCGGCATCCGCGCAGCGCGTGCTGAACCTGTGGCGCGACACGCTGGGGGAGTCGGCCGATCAGGCGATGGCGGAAATGATGACCGCCCGGGACGACCAGACCGCATTCTCCCGGGCATCGCGCAAGCTGCTGGCGGCGCTGGATTTGGCGGAGGCGGAGGTCGATGCCGAACCGGATGACAATTCCGAGGATGGGGATGACGGCGGCGAACAATCCGGCTCTCAGGACAACTCTCAGGACGGGGAAGGCCAGTCGGAATCCGAACAGGATTCGATGCTGGGTGCCCAGCCGGAAGAGATGGAGGGCGAAGCTGCCGACGACGACGGGTCCGAGTCCGAGGAGGAAGCCGCGGTTGCCGAGGGCGATGACCGGCCCGGGGGCCCGCAGCCTCGGCGGGAGCGGCCGAACCCGGACAGTGACGCGGTGTATCGCGCTTATACCCGCCAGTTCGACGAGGAGATCGACGCCGAAGACCTGTGCGATGCCGATGAGTTGTCGCGGCTGAGGCAGCAACTCGATCAGCAATTACAGCACCTGTCTGGCGTGATCTCCAAGCTGGCCAACCGTTTGCAGCGGCGCCTGCTTGCCCAGCAAACGCGGTCATGGGAATTCGACCTGGACGAAGGCATGCTGGACGCCGGGCGTCTGGCGCGCGTGGTGACCAATCCGCTGCTAGCGCTGTCGTTCAAGCGCGAACTGGATACCGAGTTCCGCGATACAGTTGTGACGCTACTGATCGACAACTCCGGTTCGATGCGCGGGCGCCCGATTACGGTGGCGGCGATGTGCGGCGACATCCTGGCCCGCACGCTGGAACGCTGCGCGGTGAAGGTGGAGGTTCTGGGCTTCACCACGCGCGCCTGGAAGGGCGGACAAAGCCGCGAGAAATGGGTGCAGGACACCAAGCCCCGCAATCCGGGGCGGCTGAACGACCTGCGGCACATCATCTACAAGGCCGCTGACACGCCCTGGCGGCGTGCCCGGAAGAACCTGGGCCTGATGCTGCGCGAGGGGCTGCTGAAAGAGAACATCGACGGCGAAGCGCTGCTATGGGCGTATCGCCGCCTGCTGGTCCGGCCGGAGCACCGGCGGATCCTGATGGTGATCTCCGACGGTGCGCCGGTGGATGATTCGACCCTGTCGGTCAACCCGGGCAACTACCTGGAAAAGCACCTGCGCGAAGTCATCCGCGACATCGAACACCGGGATCAGGTCGAACTGATCGCCATCGGCATCGGGCACGACGTGACCCGGTACTACCGGCGGGCGGTGACGATCGTCGATGCCGAGGAACTTGGCGGTACGATGATGAAAAAGCTGACGGAATTGTTCGACGAGGACATGGAAGCAGCCTGGGCCCGGGCGGCAGGCGAAAGGGCGGCAATCGTCGTTTGACCTGACTTTGGGGGCGACTGGGCGATATGCACGTTCATGTATCCGATATCGCCGTTGCCACCCAAACCCACAGGCTCTGCTGAAGCGCCCGTCGCGTGGTTGCCTTTGGTCCGTGAAGGCTTGCCGCTGTCGGTGATCGATCAGGCCATTGCCGATGGCCGGATCACGGCGGCCGAACTCGATCGCCTCGCTTTGTCGCGCAAGACCCTCGCACACCGCCGTATTCTAGGTTCGCTGACTCCGGATCAGTCCGACCGGCTCAGCCGCCTGTTACGGACCATAGAGGACGCCGAAGCCACGTTCGGCGATCGCGTCAAGGCGCATACGTGGCTGCGCCGGCCCAGCGCCTTTCTGGACGGCGAAGCCCCACTCGACCGCCTCGATACCGATATCGGCACCCGTCAGGTCGAAGCCATGCTCGGCCGCATTGCCCACGGGCTTGCCGCCTGATGATCGCCTGGCGGCTTTGCCGCCATCCCTTCGCCGACCTGAACGGCGACGGTGCCCGGCTTTACGGGGGGCGCTGGAACAGCCCCGGGCGGCCGATGGTGTATCTCGCCGAACATCCGGCGCTGGCGGCGTTGGAGGTGCGTGTTCACCTGGACCTGCCGCTTGACCTGATCCCGGACGATTACGTGCTGCTGCGGATCAACGTGCCCGACGCACCATTCGAATCGCCCGACATCCCGCCCGACACGGCGAAATATGGCGACGCATGGTTGGCCGAACCGCGGGGGCCGGCGTTGCGTGTTCCCTCGGTCCTGGTGCCGCACGCCTGGAATATCCTGCTGAACCCGCGCCATCCGGATGCCGAACGGTCTTTCGTCAGCGCGGTGGAAGCGTTCAAATTCGACCCGCGTCTGTGGCGACCGCTGGCTGGCGAGGGAAGCTGGTTCAGCGACTGTGAAGCCGCCGAGCCTCGGCTGCATCCGCGGCGATTTGCGCCTTCAACGCGTCGAGGCCGGAGAATTTGATCTCGGCGCGGATATAGGCGTTTAGCGCCACGGTGATATCCGTCCCGTAGATGTCGCCGGAGAAGTCGAAGATATTAACCTCCAGCCGGCTTTCAGGCCCCTCATTCACGGTCGGGCGGCGGCCGATATTGGCGACGCCGTCGTGGACTGATCCATCGGCCAGGCGAATCGTCACGGCGTAAACGCCGCGCGCTGGTTCCAGATGACGGCCCAGCGGGACGTTGGCTGTGGGAAAGCCAATGGTGCGACCGCGCTTGTCGCCATGGCTGACGATGCCGCGGATGGCCCAGGGCCGCCCTAAATCAGCGGTTGCCCGTTCGGGATACCCATCCTGAAGCGCCCGGCGTATGCGTGTGGACGATACCGGCCCCTGCCCGTCCGTTACCGGCGGCACCAGCGTCAGCCCCATGCCCAACGCCTCGGCCCGGCCGGCAAGGAATCCCGTGCTGCCGCCGCGCCTGTGACCGAAGGCGAAATCCTGACCGGACACCAGATGCCGGGCGCCCAATCCCCGGTTCAACACCAGGTCCACGAAATCGTCGGCGCTCATCAGGCTGAATTCGTGGTTGAACGGCAGCTCGTACAGAATATCCACGCCTAGCGCGGCCAGTGCGTCAGCCCGTTCGGCGGACAATGTCAGGCGGAACGGCGGATCATCGGGACGAAAAACCTCCCGCGGGTGCGGCTCAAACGTCAGAACCGCCAGAGGCGCGTCTGGACGCGCGGCGTGCGCCGCCCTGATCACGCTGGCATGGCCGAGATGAACGCCGTCGAAGTTACCGAGCGCGACCGTTGCGCCGCGCGCGTCGGGGGGGATGTCCCGCCAATCCTTAAATATCCGCATCAGTCCCGCGTGGGCACCATAACAATCGCTTCGCCATCGATCACCACATCCTCCTTCACCAAGCATCTGGTGCGTAAGGTGACGCTTTTTCGCGGCAGGTTCAAATCGGTGATTTCCACAATGGCCCGGACGGTGTGTCCGATCCGTACCGGCGCCTTGAATGTCAGCGATTGGCGCATGTAGATCGTGCCCGGCCCGGGCAGGCGAGTCCCCAGCAGTGCGGAGATCAGGCCCGCGGACAGCATGCCATGCGCGATGCGACCGCCGAAGCGGGAATGGCTGGCGATCTCTTCGTCAAGATGAAGCGGGTTGGTGTCCAGGCTGACGGCGGAATACATCAGGATGTCGGCCTCGGTGATCGTCTTCGACAAGGTCGCCGTTTGCCCGACATGGAGATCTTCGAAACAGTATCCGCTGGTCATGCCATGCTATCCCGGTTTCATTTATTTTCTTGGGGTGGCACGCTTCGGCGCACAACCGCTTACTGATCCGGGCGGGCCCGCAGCACACGATTTTGACCTGGAAACGAGAGAGCACGATGCCCGCGACAGATGTAGGAGGCTCCGAGGACCTGCTGGCGGAGCTGTCAGCCTGGGTGAAGATGGAAACCCCAACGCCGGATGGACCGGCGGTCAATCGCTTGATGGACGTGGCCGAAGCCGAACTGACCCGCGCCGGCGCCGAGATCACGCGTATTCCCGGCCGCGATGGATATGGCGACAACCTGATCGCTCGTACATCGGGTACAGGAAAGCCGGTCATGGTCGCGGGGCATTTGGACACGGTCTGGTCGCACGGCACGCTGGACATGATGCCATACGTCGTGAATGGCACGAAGGCGCACGGCCCAGGGATTTACGACATGAAGGCCGGTAGTTTCCTGGCGTTCCATGCCGTGCGATCCATTCTCCGCCAGGGCATCAAAACGCCCCGGCCGATCGTGCTGCTGTTGACCCCGGATGAGGAGATCGGCAGCCCCACCAGTCGCTGGCTGATCGAACAAGAAGCAGCCAAGGCGGCGGCCGTCCTGATCCCGGAACCGGCTGGCGCGGGCGGCGCCTGCGTCACCGCAAGGAAGGGAGTCGGCCGCTTCACCATGCGGGTGGAGGGTCGCGGATCGCATGCTGGCGGCGCATTCGAGGACGGCGCCTCGGCGATCGTCGAATTGTCGCACCAGATCGTCGCGCTGCACCGGATGGTGGATATCGAGCGCGGGATCACGCTGAATGCCGCGCCGGTCTGGGGAGGTTCGCGGCCGAATGTGATCCCGCCGGATGCCGGGTGCGAAATCGATCTGCGCGTCAATTCCGCCGCCGACGGGATATTGATGGAGGAGCGATTGCTGCGTCTGACCGCCACGACACCGGGATGCCGCGTCGTTGTCGAGGGCGGGATGAACCGTCCGCCCTATACCGAAAGCCCGGCAATCGCCTCGCTGTACGCACACGCAAGGGGCGTTGCCGAGCAGGTCGGATTGGCGCTGCCGAAGCAGCACCGCGGTGGCGGGTCGGATGGCAATTTCTCGGCGGCGTTGGGCGTGCCCACATTGGACGGCCTGGGTTGTCCGGGTTCCGGCGCCCATGCGAGCCACGAACATATCCTGTGGGAGCATCTGGCCCAGCGCGCCGCACTGATGGCGGGATTGCTGGAGACACTGGACTGATTTCAGCCAACCTCGAACACGTTGATCTCCACGCGATCGGGATGGCGGGCGCCGGTTGCCAGAAACAGCGGCCGGGTCAGCCATTGCCAGGCGGGCGAAGCGGTTTCGAAGCGCGGGGTTGTACGGAAATAGACTTCCGCGGGATCAACCGGCTCGCCTCGGGTAATGCGAGCCATGATTTCGGGCGATCCGAACCGCACGCCGATGTTGACGATGTAGATCATTGCACCATCGTCCAGGCGCGCGGCGTAACGCGCATCCAGCATGGTGTATCCGCCGGCGCGGATCACCTGATAGTCAGCGCCGGCGGGAAGAATCGTGCCGCTGATGCGCGGGCCGGCGATTGTTCCACCCAGAATCGGCACGACGCGGCGTAGCCCTTCCCCGGTCTCGCCGATCGTGATGGGATCGCCGACACGAATGTTAATGGCGGCGGTATGGGTCAGGCGCGGTGTCACTTGAGAACCCCCGGGTAGAACAGGATGCAGATTAAATAGGTCCGACGCGGTAGCAAGGTATGTTCCACCCCCATTGACGAGGCGCGTACGGCGATATGGACTGCGCCCGCTTTGCTGGAGAAAGATCAATGAGGACGACTCGCAGAACATTGACGCGCATGGGCCTGGCCGCCCCGGCGCTGGCCCTGATGCCCCGTGGCCTGCGCGCGGCCGATGCCCCGATTAAGATTGGGGCGCCCTATCCGTTGACGGGCGTCGCTGCCTCCGCCGGTACCGCTGTGAAGAATGCGATTGAAGTTGCCGTCGATATCATCAACAACGCCCATCCGGAACTGCCCAACCTGCCGCTGGCGGCGACCGAAGGGCTACCCGGTTTGGGCGGCCGTAAGGTCGAGGTGATCTTCGCCGACCACCAAGGCAACCCGGCCATAGCGCAAAGCGAGGCGCTGCGTCTGATCACCCAGGACAAGGTCGCGGCCATGGTTGGCTGTTACCAGTCGAGTTGCGGCCTGACCGCCAGCGCGGTTTGCGAACGCTACGGCATCCCGTTCATGGCCAGCGAGGCCTCCGCGCCCAGCCTGACCGAACGCGGATTCAAGTGGTTCTTCCGTCCCACCCCGATCGGCACTGATTTCGGCGCCGCTTATGCGTCGTTCCTCGCGGATCGCAAGGCAGCCGGCTTCAAGATCGACAAGGTCATCGTGGTCAACGAGAACACCGAATACGGCACGTCCACGGGCAATGCGATCATTGACGCTCTGAAGGCCAAGGGGCTGAATTTCAGCGGGCGCATTATCTATAACGCCAACTCCAGCGACGTCAGCGCGCAGGTATTGCAGTTGAAGGACGCCAATCCTGACTGCGCGATTTTCGTCAGCTACACGTCGGATGCGATCCTGTTCACCAAGACGATGCACACGCTGAACTGGAAGCCACCGATCTTGATCGGCGACGATTCCGGCTTCTCCGACAACGCGTTTATCGATGCGGTCGGCACTCTGGCGCAGGGCGTTTTCAACCGCAGCTCGTATGACGTGGGCAAGCCGGGCAGCGCCTCCTTCATCGCGAATGAACTGTACACGAAACATGCCGGGCACGCTTTGGACGACACCTCAGCCCGCGGCATGCAAGGGTTCCTGGCGCTGATGGAAGCGATAAACCGAGCGGGTTCCACAGAACCGGCGAAGATTCAGGCGGCGCTGGTCAGCCAGGACCTGAAGCCGGACCAATTGATGATCGGCTACAACGGCATCAAATACGACGCGAAGGGTCAGAATCTGCTCGCGGCGACGCTGTTGGTGCAGCTTACCGGGAAGAAATACGTTGCTGTTTGGCCGGATAAGTCGGCGGCGGAGCAACCGGTCCTGCCTTACAAGGGATGGAACTGAGCCATGAACACAGACCTGTTCGAAATCATCCGCACGACACGGTCGATGCGGCGCCTGAAGCCAGACCCGGTACCGGCGCCGCTGATCCGCCAGATTCTCGAAGCGGGGACCTCTGCCGCGAATGGCGGCAACATGCAGACATGGCGGTTTCTGGTGATCCGCGATCCGGCAATCAAGGCGAATGTGGCGCAATGGTACCGGCGCGGCTGGCACGAGATCGTTGGCCCGCGCTACCGGGAGGGCGCCCCGGCGCCCGGTTCGTCGCGCGACCGGTTCGATCGGATGCTGGCAGCCGCCGAACATCTGGCGGACCACCTGCATGAGGCGCCAGTCTGGATCGTGCCGTGCCTGCAAGGCGGGACGCACACGCGAACCTCCGGGTCGTCGATCTATCCGGCGGTGCAGAACATGCTGCTCGCTGCCCGGGCGCTCGGGTTGGGCGCGACGCTGACGACGCTGTACCTGCTGTTCGAGAAGGAAGCAGAGGCGGCGCTGGGGCTGCCCGAGGACGCCCATTCCTATGCGATTCTGCCGATGGGCTATCCGATGGGCAAGTTCGGGCCGGTGGCGCGGACGGCGCTGGAAGACGTGGTGTTCGCGGATCGGTGGGGAGAGGCGTTCGCGGATAGCTGAACCGCGCTGGCGGGGGACACCGATTGACGGTGTTTCCTGGTTCGCTTATCGGCGTTCGAAAGGTCGGGGCTGAAATCAGTTGTCGAGGGGAGGCGATGCCCCGCAAACCTCGTCCACGCATTCGGGCGCATGGAAAATTCCTGGTCGGAGTGAGAGGATTCGAACCTCCGGCCCCTGCGTCCCGAACACAGTGCTCTACCAGGCTGAGCTACACTCCGACCGAGGGGCGGCGTATAGCTGCCCTCGGCGCCGTCGGCAAGCCACATAACGCACCCCCGGCG
>DAIEHR010000288.1 GCA_027353465.1 Acetobacteraceae bacterium
CCTGCTGGAATCGTTGCTCGACCAGGCCGCTTTGGCGATCGAGCGGGTCAATCTGGCGCGCGACCTGCACCTGACGCGGTTGCAGGTGGAAACGGACCGGTTGCGTTCGGCGCTGCTGACGTCGATCTCCCACGATCTGCGTACACCGCTAGCCTCCATCCTGGGATCGGCGACCAGCCTGCGGTCGCAAGGCGCGTTCCTGGATGCGCAAACCCGGGAGTCGCTGCTGGGCACCATCATCGACGAATCCGACCGGCTAAACCGGTTCATCGGCAATTTGCTGGACATGACGCGCCTGGAGTCTGGTGCCCTGAAACCACGGACCAGCCTGAACGAGCTGTCGGACGTGATCGGGGCGGCGTTGCGCCGAACCGCGAAGATTCTGGCCGAACACCAAGTGGCTGTCGATCTGCCCGCCGACCTTCCCGTGGTGGCGCTGGATATGGTGCTGTTCGAGCAGGTGTTGTTCAACCTGCTGGACAATGCCGCCAAGCACGCGCCAACCGGAAGTCTTATCACGATTTCGGCGCGCCGTGATGGCGACATCGTCAGGCTGAGCATCGCCGATGAAGGCGAGGGCATCCCGGCGTCGGATGTCGAGCGCATCTTCGAAAAATTCTACCGATCGGGGGGCGGCGACCGCAGGCGGGCGGGCACCGGATTGGGTCTTGCCATCTGCCGCGGATTCGTCGAAGCCCTGGGCGGTACAATGACCGCTGCTAACCGCACCGACCGGCGGGGGGCGGTCTTCACCATTGTCTTGCCCGTTCCGGTCAACACCTTCCTGCCCGAAGAGGAAACCACGTCATGAGCGCCGGTGCCGGCCCGCTGCGGGTTCTGGTAGTGGACGATGAACCGGCGATCCGCCGCTTTCTGCGCGCGGGCCTGTCCAGCCAGGGCTACGTCATCGCCGAACTGGAAACCGGGCTGCCAGCCGTGGACCTGGTTCGGCGCAATGCGACCGATCTGGTGGTGCTGGATCTGGGGTTGCCAGACATCGACGGCACTGAAATAATTGGAAGAATCCGGGACACGGGGTCCCGCGTGCCGATCATCGTGTTGTCTAGCCGGAACGATGAGGCAGCCAAGGTCGATGCGCTCGACCTCGGGGCCGATGATTATGTCACCAAGCCGTTCGGTATTGATGAATTGCTCGCCCGAATCAGGGCGGCGCAGCGGCACAGGTTGCAGCGGGAGGGCGAAGCTCCGGTTTTCCGCAGCGGCGACCTGACGGTCGATCTGGTACGCCGGATCGTCACGGTACGCGGCGTGGAGGTGAAGTTCTCGCCGCGCGAATACGGGGTGTTGCGGCTGCTGGTGCAGCATGCCGGCAAGGTGCTGACGCACCGGATGATTCTGAAGGAAGTATGGGGCGCGGATACCGACGTGCAGTATCTTCGTATATACATTCGAGCGCTACGGCAGAAGATCGAAGCCGATCCGGAACGGCCGGTGCATATTTTGACCGAGACAGGTGTTGGCTACCGCCTGCGGATAAGCGATCAGGATACATGACCAGAATGACGATCGCGGATTTTCTGACGCCCGAACGCGTGTTGCTGAACGTCAGGGCGCGCGACAAAGCGCACTTGATCGGCGACATCGCGCGCGCCTTTGAACGGCCGGCGACAGGACTGGCGGCCGAGCGGGTCGAGGCCAGTCTGATGGCGCGGGAGAGGCTTGGCTCGACCGGGCTGGGTGCGGGATTCGCGCTGCCGCATGCGCGGATCGAGGGTCTGGACCGTTTCACCGGTCTGTTCATGCGGCTGGCGAAACCGGTCGCATTCGATGCGATCGATGGCAAACCGGTCGGGCTGGTTTTTGGACTGCTGATCCCCGCGGCCGGGGAGATACCGCATGTCGGCGCGCTGGCCGCGATTTCCCGGGTGTTTCGCGACGCCGCTTTCGTTGCGAGTCTACGGCAGGCTACGACACCGGCGGAGGCGTTTCGCTTGCTAACTGGCGGCGGCGAAATAACCGGTCCAACCGGTTCTCGGCTGGTATAGACGTCATGGCGGTCTCCTCCGGCCGTGCGTCCATCGAAGCGCTGTTTTGCCGCGTATCCTTAGCGACGGCGGCTAGGTTTTGCCCAACGGACAGCCGGCCTCGGCGAGTGGCCGGAAGGCCTGATCCCCGGGAACGGTTTGCAGAATCTGCTCAAAATCCCAGTCTGATTTCGATTCCGCCGGGGTTTTGACGCGCACCAGATACATATCATGCACCAGTCTGCCATCGGCTCGGATTTTTCCTTCCGCATAGAAATCGTTGACCGGTATGGCACGCATCTTGGCGACCACCGCCTTGGTGTCCGTGGTTCCAGCGGCGGCGACCGCCTGAAGGTAATGCCGGGTCGCGGAATAGGTCGCGGCCTGATCCATCGACGGCATCGCATGGTGACGATCGAAAAATCGTTTTGACCACGCTTTGGTTTTTTCGTTACGATTCCACGTAAAAGAGGTCATCAGCGTGATGCCCTGCGCCACCGGCAGCCCCAGCGCATGGATGTCGGTATTCAGGCACAACATCGGCACCAGCGTCTGGCCACCTTGCTGCAAGCCGAATTCAGCCGCCTGCTTCAACGCGCCGGTCATGTCGCCGCCGCCATTGGCCAGTGCGACGACCTTGGCGCCCGAAGCCTTGGCCGCGATCAGATAGGAACTGTAATCGCCGGCATTCAGCGGATGCCGCACCGACCCCAAAACCTTGCCGCCAGCCGCGCGCACGGCATCGGATGCGTCCGACTCAAGCGCGGCGCCGAACGCATAATCCACGGTCAGGAAGAACCAGGTATCCAAACCCCGAGCGACGAGCGATTTCGCAACGCCGTGGGTCAGGCAGTAGCTATCGTAGTTCCAGGACATCGCGTTTTCGGTGCAAAACTTGCCGGTAAAATCGTTGGTGCCGACGGCGATGGCGACGGCAATGCCGTTACGCTCGCGGGCTACCTGCTCGACGGCGAGGGCGACGGAGGAGTTATCCAGGCCGACAATCATGCCGACCTTGTCCCGGTCATACCACTGGCGGGCGATGGCGGAGCCGATGTCAGCCTTGTTCTGGTTGTCGGCGGACAGAATTTCGATCGGCCGGCCAATCACGCTATGGCCGGCATCCTCGGCAGCCATCTGTGCGGCGAGGAAGGATCCGGGGCCGATCGCATCGGCGTAAACCCCGGTCATGTCGGTCAGCACACCAACCCGCACGGGCTGGGATTGCGCTAGCGCCCGCGTGGTGGCCATGGCGAGCGGCGCACCGAGCAGAGCACGACGATGGAGGTTTGGCATCGTTTTCCCCGGCATTTTTTGGATTGGAATCGAACATAGCGGGATCGGGTGCGGTCGCATAGACGGCGCTCCTACGGGGTTAGGGGGCGCCCAAAGTGGGCGAATCGCGTTGCCGACGGTGTGATGTCACCGAATCGTTCCTCTAAAATCCCTGATCGGCATACGGCCGCTCGATCGCTTGGAGGGGCCATCGCTGCCGGTGTATTATCCATTCTCCGCTGCCGAACGCCTTCTCGATCGAAGGGCGGGATGTCGGTGAACTGTCGCAAGTAAGAGATTTTCGCCGCGGATTTTCGCAGATCCACGCCGATAGTGCGGGGGTGGATCGGCTTTCGGGGGTCATCATCAACTGCGCAATCCGGGTTGTGAGTGGGCCGGGTGCCGGCTTCGCGGAGAAAATTTATGAAAGTGCCTCGGCCCTTAAATTGGGCAGCGCTGGTCTGGCGGTCTTGCAGCAGCGGGCGACGACGGTATCGTCGTTGGCCAGCATGTGACCGACGCGGTGATCGGCGATAGCGCCTTGGTTGAACTCAAGGCGGTTGGCGCACTCGACAAAGCGCATATGGCGCAACGCATCGATTACCTGACGGCAACCGGGCATCTGCGTTCATCCGTGGCGAATATTCCTTGCTGTCTTGGCTGCAACCGGAGAGGTTGGATGGCGCGGCGGTGTGCGACGATAAACGACGGGAAACGCACGAGGATTCCGCCTTAACGCATTAACTTTTGGCATCGCCTTACGCTCTGACAGCAGCGTCTCGCAGCCAGACGTTCAGCCGTTCCAAAGCTTCCGCCGTCACCGCTTCGGACGATCCTTCCACATCCACGACGATCGGGCGCTCGTCGGGTCCGGGTTCCTCCAGCGTCGCGAACTGGCTTGCCAACAGATCCGGCGGCATGAAATGGTTCTTCCGTGCCCGCATGCGTTCGGCGATGAGGTCGTAGGAGCCCCGCAGATACAGCAGCACGGTTTGCGGCCGTGCGCCGAGCAGAATATCGCGGTAGGCGCGCTTCAGCGCCGAACAGGCGACGACGGCCGACTGGCCGGCGGCGCGCAACTCATCTTCCTTCGCCGCGATCGCACGCAGCCACGGCCAACGGTCGTCGTCGGTCAGTGGCGTGCCAGCCTTCATCTTGGCTATGTTGGCGGGAGGATGAAACGAATCACCCTCCAGCATCGACCACCCTTCCTGTTCGGCAAGAGCACGGGCGACCGTTGTCTTACCGCTGCCCGACACGCCCATTACAACGACGATGGTCACTTCTTCGCTGGCTCCACATGGCCACCGAAGCCGAAGCGCATTGCCGACAGGATTTTCTCGGCGAAAGTATGTTGCTGGCGGGACCGAAACCGCGTGAACAGCGACGCCGCCAGCACGTCAGCCGGCACCGCTTCCTCGATCGCCGCTTCCACCGTCCAGCGGCCCTCACCCGAGTCTTCGACTTCGCCGGAGAATTTATCCAGTCGTTCGTCCTTGGCCAGCGCATCGGCGGTCAGGTCGAGCAGCCAGGAGGTCACCACGCTGCCGCGCCGCCACACCTCGGCGATATCACCGATATTCAGGTCGAAGCGTTCGTCCTCCGGCAATTGCTTGGAATCTTTATTGCGAAGGATGTCGAAGCCTTCCGCCATCGCCTGCATCATGCCGTATTCGATGCCATTATGGATCATCTTTACAAAGTGGCCGGCCCCGACCGGGCCCGCGTGGATGTAACCCTGTTCCGCTCGGGGATCGCGCGCCTCGCGTCCCGGCGTGCGTTCGATCGTTCCGATTCCAGGGGCCAGCGCGGCAAAAATCGGATCGAGGTGCTTTACCGCTTCGGCGTCGCCGCCGATCATCAGGCAATAGCCGCGGGCCAAGCCCCATACACCGCCGGAGGTGCCGACATCCAAATACCGGATCCCCTTGGCTGCGAGCGCCTTTCCGCGCCGAATGTCATCTTTGTAATAAGTATTGCCTCCGTCGATGACGATGTCGCCCGCCGTCATCAGGCTGCCCAGCGCGTCGATGGTATCCTCGGTAATCTTGCCATGGGGCAGCATGACCCAGACCGCCTTGGGTGATCCGGTCAGTTTTCCGACCACATCCTGCAAACTGCTCGCCGTTGTCGCGCCGTCCTTGCCAACCGCTTCCACGGCGCCGGCACTGGCGTCCCATACCACGGTGGAGTGACCCGCCTTCATCAGCCGTCGGGAAATGTTTGCGCCCATCCGGCCTAATCCGACCACGCCAATCTGCATCTCGATGCGTCCTCTTTCACTGTATGCCGCCTCAAGGCGCACCCTGCCACATGTCAGCCGCAAGGCAAGGCGTCATCGCCAGAGTATGTCCCGACGGGCGGCCCAAACGAATTGGCTGGGACGACGCCCGTCGCCCCAGCCCCTATCATACTTCAGCGGTGCGACGACCCCTGCTTCCTCAGGCTGCCGCGTGGATGTTCATATAGGCGCTATCGCTGGCGGCGTCGGTTCCGAAGGAAACAGCCAACCGCCCATTGGACAGATCAGCCTGGGAATACCCGGCGAGCGTCAGGATAGCCTCGGGCTTGCCCGCCGCGACAGCGGTCAACGTCAGGCCGGTGTAACCGGTCGCACCGGCACTGTTCAGCCAGTTAAGTGAAAAGTCAGCCTGACTGATTCCCCACAATGTTACGTTGTCGGCAACATTAAGATGATTGACCGTGCTCCAGATCACCGCGGTGGGTGCCCGATCATCAAGGAAGAATGTATCCGTACCCGTCCCGCCGGTCAGGAAATTGGAGCCAGATCCCCCATCCAGCACGTTCGTGCCGCTGGCGACGCTGATTGCATCCTGCCCCGCCCCCGTGAGAATGAACCAATTGGGCGTCGTTACAGAAACATTTAGATTATTGCTGCTGGTGTTCAGGTATTGCTGCTGCAAGCCGGCGACCGGCCCGATATAGGGCAGGCCCGCGGCTTGGACAGCCTGGCTGGTCGTCGAATCAGTCACCGAGATCGGTGCCATACCCGTCAATGACTGTTGCGCGGCCTGCATCACATTGATGTGGCCAGTCTGGGTTGGGTGAAGATGGTCGAAGAACAGGGATTGGTTCTGCGTCGCAACGTCGGTGGTGCTCAGCGTGCCGCTGCTGGCGCTGGAATAATTGCCGCTCCAGACCGGGGTGGTGACATTTGTCAGCCCATACGTTGCCGGGGTGGCAATGGCGTTGTCGAGCAGCGCAGCGACATCCACCACCTTAATGGTGGCCCCGCTGATGACACCAAGTTGATTGGCGAGCGAGGTATTATAGGAGGTGGATAGATTCGTGGCCTCGGTCACCAACCCCGGCGTGGGACTGGTTGCGCCGATGACAGCGCCGCTCGTGACCTCAGGGGTCTTGCCAAGGTCCGGGACGCCCAGCACCAGCACGTTCTTCGCGCCGGCGGTGACCAACGAGCGGACGAAGGAAACCTCATTCGTTACAGCGGCTTGAAGGTCCGCGGCCTGCTGCGGCTGGGTCAAGGTCGTATCGGCCAGGATGGACAGCAGATCGTTCGAGCCGATTGATAAGGTGAACAGGGCGGTGGGCGACACGTTCGGTTCGGCGGCCTTAAACGTGGTCAGCTGGGATGGCAGGGACAGCGGCTGTATCGTCGGGTCGTTGGCATTTTGCGGGGTACTTCCTGTTTCGGCTCCGCCGAAAGCAAAGTCAGTCCCGCCTGCGAGGCTGGGTTTAAGAACCCCCAAACCGAGGGCGACAGATAAATCCTGGGCCCAGGTCGGGCCGTTACTGAAAATATTGCCCGAGATCGAGCCGTAGGACTGCTTGTAATAGGGCGGCGATACCGGCTCTACACCCGCCACAGCGGTCGCAATCGACAGATTGCCCGCATCGGACAGCGAATCGCCGAAAGCATAGATGGCGCTATAAGTCGCACTCATTGATGTTCCCCTCCGCGTCAGGACGACGCTTCGGGGTCAAATGGCTATCCGCCACCGCGCCAGGCAGATGACCCAAGAACTTTTGACTGAAGAAAATTAAGGCAACACTTTCCCGGGGTTCATTACGTTGCCGGGGTCTATTGCGTTCTTCACCAACCGCATGATGTCCATCGCCACCGGGTTCTTGTGCGTCGCCATCGCGTGACGCTTTGACTGGCCGATGCCGTGTTCGGCGGAAAAACTGCCGCCCAGCGACACCGCGATCGCATTGATCATCGGTTCCATATCGGCCGCTCGGGCAACCCAGGCGCCGCGATCCGTCATGCCGGCGGGCGCATGCAGCGACAGATGGATGTTGCCGTCGCCGGCATGGCCGATGGCGGCCATCCGCCCCTCCGGCCAGCGGGCTTTCAGTTCGCGTTCGGCGGTTCGCAGGAACTCCGGCACCGCTGACACCGGCACCGAGGTGTCGGTGCCGATCGCCGGACTGTCACGGCGGGAGCAATCTGGATAATCCTCCCGGATTTTCCAGATCATCTGGCGCTGCGCCTCACTGTCGGCGATCGCGGCGTCCAGCACCTCTCCGGCCTCCATCGCCGAACCCAACGTGCCCTCCATGATCTCGCGCAGCGGGATGCTTTCGTGGGCGGCAGACAGTTCGACCATCACGTACCACGGCGATTCCAGCGGCAGCGGGATGCGCAGGCCCACGCCGTGCCTCGCGGCCATTTCCATGCAGTAATTGGCGCAGAGTTCGAACGCGATCACATCCGCGCCGCTTTCCATCATGCGGGAGAACAGCGACAGCGCGGCATCCGGGCTGGGAACCGCGACATAGGCGGTCTCGACCCGTTTCAATGCCGGTTGCAGGCGCATTGCTGCGGCGGTGATCACGCCCAGCGTGCCTTCTCCGCCGATAAACAGGTGGCGCAGCGCGTATCCACTGTTGTCCTTACGGACGCGGCGCAGATCGTCCAGCACGCGGCCATCGGGCAGCACAACCTCCAGCCCCAGCACCAACTCGCGGGCATTGCCCCAGCGCAGAGTGCGAATACCGCCGGCGTTGGTGGATAGCATGCCGCCGATCTGCGCCGTGCCCTGGGCACCCCACTGGATCGGGAACAGCCGGCCCGCCTCGGCCGCCGCCTGCTGAACGTGCTGGACGACGCAACCGGCCTCGGCGACGATGGAGAAATCGCGCGCATCGATCGTGCGGATGCGGTTGAGCCGTTCCAGCGACAGCACGACCGATTCGGGGCCGTTGGCGAGCGGCACCGCCGCGCCGGCCAGGCCGGTGCGGCCCCCGGCCGGGACAACGGCGATCCGGTGGTCAGCGCAGCACTTAATCAGGTCGGAGACTTGCTGAGTGGAATTCGGTCGCAGGACCGCCGCCGGGGTGCCCTTGTAACTGCCGCGCCAGTCCACGCCATAGGGCGCGATATCGTCGGGCGCGGAAAGCACGTTCGCGGGACCGGCGATCGCGGTCGCGGCGGCGAGGAAGTCCATGCGTGAAAAGCCTTTTCTACGGACGCTTCTAATCGCGCCGATTCAAGCAGCAGATGGCGGGCGGTGACAAGGGCGCGGGTTACGGTAAGCTGCCTCATCGTTCGAAGGGAGGACAATTCATGGCGCTATACGAACTGCGGACCTACTCGCTGTATGTCGGCAAAATGAGCGAGGCGGTGAAGCTGTATCAGGAATTCGGCTTTCCGGCGTTGCAGAAGGGCGGCCACGACAAGAAGCTTGTCGGGTATTTCCAAAGCGATACCGGCGCGATCAATCAGCTTGTCCACATGTGGAAATTCGACGACGACGCCGATCGCCGAACGCATTGGACGGCGGTGTTCGCGAATGTGGATTTCGTGGAGAATTTTGCCGCGCGATTCCGTCCGCTGGTGATGTCGCAAGAGGTGAAGTTGCTGCATGCCGCGCCGTGGGGACCACACCCCTAAGAGACGGGGCGCCGATGCCCGCGCGGTTACCTGGATTGGTCGGGAGCCGCTGTGATCTTCTATCGGTCGGATGGTGGGCGCGACAGGGATTGAACCTGTGACCCCCGCCGTGTGAAGGCGATGCTCTACCGCTGAGCTACGCGCCCATCCGCCGACCCGAAGGGGCGCTTGGCCCCGACATCGCGAAAGCCGGCTTCCTAGCGGCTCTGCCGGATGGTGGCAAGGCCAGAAATTCACCCAAGGCCCGCGCGGACCACGAACGCACACAACATGCGCCGCCCAAGGCGCATTTCCTGTTGGGCGCGGCCGTTCCATGGAGCAATCTGCGCTCGGGAGTCATCAGATCATGCCGCACATCGACCAAATCACCATCCGCCAACCCGACGACTGGCATGTGCATCTGCGCGATGGCGCCATGCTACGCGCCGTCCTGCCTTGGACCGCCGCCCAGTTCGCCCGCGCGATCATCATGCCGAACCTGACGCCGCCGGTCACCACAACCGCCGCGGCAGCCGCCTACCGCGACCGCATTCTGGCCGCCCGTCCGACGGGCTCCAGCTTCCAGCCGCTGATGACCTGCTACCTGACCGACTCGATCGACCCCGCCGAGGTGGAACGCGGCCATGCTGAAGGTGTCTGGGTCGCGGCCAAATTGTACCCGGCCGGCGCCACCACCAACGCCCATCATGGGGTCACCGACCTGAACCGCATCCGCAAGGTGCTGGAACGGATGGAGCGAATCGGCATGCCATTGCTGATCCACGGCGAAACGACCGATCCGAACGTCGATATCTTCGACCGCGAGGCGGTGTTCGTGGACCAGATACTGCCGCCGCTGCTGCGGGCGCATCCCGGGCTGAAAATGGTGCTGGAACACGTCACCACCATCGAAGCCGTCGATTTCGTGCGGGCGCATGCACCTCGCATGGCCGCTACCATCACGCCCCATCACCTGATGATCAACCGCACATCGCTGTTCCAGGGTGGCATTCGGCCGCATCTGTATTGCCTGCCGATCGCCAAGCGCGAACGCCACCGACTGGCGCTTCGCAAGGCCGCGACCGGGGGCGAAGCGTGCTTCTTCCTCGGCACCGACACCGCCCCGCACCCAGCCGGCGCCAAGGAAGCCGCTTGCGGCTGCGCGGGTTGCTTCGTCGGTCCCACCGCGTTGCAGTGCTACACTCAGGTGTTCGACGAAGAAGGCGCGCTCGACCGGCTGGAGGGCTTCGCTTCGCTCAACGGACCGACATTCTATGGTCTGCCGGTCAACGAGGCCACCGTGACCATGCGGCGCGGAAGCACCCCGATGCCGGAGGCCATCGCCGTCGGCGACGATCGGGTGGTGGTATTCCGCGGTGGTGCGGAGACGACCTGGACGATCGGCTGATCGGCGCTGTAACGCCCAGAAAAAGGGAACGACCCATGCCCGACGACACCCCTGACGAAATGACGGTCCCCACCACGCGGACCATCGATATCGGCGTCAGCGAAACCCGCATGGAACACGATCTGCTGGGTGAGGCGGCAGTTCCAAACAGCGCCTACTGGGGCGTCCACACCATGCGGGCCGT
>DAIEHR010000296.1 GCA_027353465.1 Acetobacteraceae bacterium
CGGGAAGAAAACCCCGATCAAGGCGGCGCTGCTGGACCAGAAAATCGTCGCCGGACTGGGCAATATCTATGTGTGCGAGGCGCTTTATCGCGCGGGGATCTCCCCCGTGCGGCTGGCGCACACGATACCGGGGGTGCGGTCGAAACGGCTGGTCCCGGCGATCAAACAAACTTTGACCGAAGCAATCGCCGCCGGCGGGTCGTCGTTGCGCGACTATGTGCAGACCAACGGGGAACTCGGGTATTTCCAGCACGCCTGGAAGGTCTATGGCCGCGAGGGAGAGCCCTGTCCCGCCTGCCAGTCCGACGACAGTTGTGACGGCGTGCGGCGGATGGTGCAGTCCGGCCGCAGCACGTTCTATTGTGCCCGAAACCAGCGGTAGGCCGATGATACGGCGGATCCCCCCGATGCCGCCGCGGGCATCGCGGCGGGTCTTCGCCCCGGGCCGTTCGGTGGTGGACCCCTCCGGCAGCTTATCCGGGGCCGCGGCGGTTCTGCCCGCCCGAGGCTTGGACAGCTTTGTCGGGCGGGGCTGCGACCCCCGCTCACTGGCCGAACCCGCGTGCCCGGGCTAAAGGGCTTGCTTCATGGCCGGATGGTGTCCGGCGACCTGACACGCAATGAACATACGGAGTTCGATCCATGCGCATAGCCGTTATCGGTGCCGGCGGAGTCGGCGGTGCATTCGGTGCCGCCCTGGCCAATGCTGGCGCCGACGTCACGTTCGTCGCCCGGGGTGCCCACCTGAAGGCGATGCAACAGAATGGCCTGCGGGTCGAGGGCGGCCGTGGCGAAACAGTGGTGAAGCCCTGTCAGGCGACCGATGACCCGGCAACGATCGGGCCGGTGGATTTTGTGCTGTTCTGCGTCAAGCTGTGGGATGTGGAATCCGCCGGCGAACAGATCAGGCCGCTGATCGGGCCGGACACCGCGGTGATACCGCTGCAGAACGGCATCGACTCGGCGGAGCGACTGATCCCGATCCTGGGCGCCCAGGCGGTGATGGGCGGGGTGGCGCAGATCAGCGCGACGATCGCCGAACCGGGCGTGATCTGGCAGGTCGGCACCTTCATGCGGCTGGTGTTCGGGGAGCTGGCGGGCGGCAAGAGCGCGCGTGGCAATGCCTTTCTGGCGATGTGCCACAAGGCCGGCTTCGACGCGACCCACAGCGCCGCTATCCAGACCGAGTTGTGGATGAAGTTCATCCTGCTCGCCAGCAACGCCGCGATTACGGCGGCGACCCGGACCCCGATCGGCGCGTTGCGGGAAGACCCGGACACCAACGCGCTGTTCGGGAAGGCGTTCGCCGAGGTCTTCGCCGTCGGACGGGCGAAGGGAATCGCACTGCCGGATGACGCGGTGGAGAAAACCCTTGGTTTCACCCGCAATGCCCCGGCGGCGATGATGGCCTCCATGGCGCATGACCTGATCCGGGGAAACCGCATCGAGTTGCCGTGGCTGTCGGGCAAGGTCGTGGCGTTGGGGCGGGAGCTGGGAGTCCCAACCCCGGTGCATGAGATTCTGTACGCGGTGCTGAAGCCGTTTACCAGCGGGCGGGCAGGATAAGACCGCGGCCCCCCGGCGCATTCAAACGATGGGCACCCGGCTGATCGCGTGCCAGCGCATCAGCCGCAGCCGTCCGGCGCGCATTAGTCGCCGCCGCAGCAGCCACAGTTCAGCCTCGGCGACCATTTGCGCTGCTTCCTGCCTGGGTGGTTTGTGTCCTTGCAGGTCTCGCAGCAAAATCCGCCAACCCAGCATCGCCTGTTCCAGGTGGCGGGCTGAGATATCCTCGGCGATACGCACATCCAACCCGACACGTCCGAGCATGCGGGTGATCGCGATCCCGGCCACCAGAGTGTCAGGATCGCGCCGTTCCAGCGCCGCCCAACGGGCAACCATCGGATCGGTCGGGTTCAAGGGCTTGTCGGCGGTCAGTTCGGTCATCACCAACTGGCCGCCCGGCCGCAAGGCCTTAGCCAACCCATCCAGGATAGGTTCGGGTTGCGCACCGTGCAACGGGCCCAGCGCCAGGCAGTGATGATGGCTGTGCGGCACGAATGCTGGCGCCCGAGGCTTCCACGCCTCGATCCGGACCTTCTTGGTCAGTTGTGCCTTGCCGATGACGCTTTTGGCGGCGGCCAGTAACATCGCATCATTGTCCAGACCGGTGACCCAGGCGCCGAAGTTCCGGGTAATCGCCGCGGCGGGACCACCACCTCCGACGCCGACCAGCAGCAGGCTGGAGGCAGATGCCGCCCCAAGCGGCCGAGCCAAACGTAAAATCTCGGTCTCGCCGCCGGGCACGATGAACCCGCTGCCCCAAAGCCGGTTGGTCAGGGCGATACGCTCGGGCGGCCAGTCGCCGCGAAGCGTTGGTTCAGAAGCACTGACCGGTTCGGGATCGGCCAAAACCGCCGGTACAACCGGCGTCGGGGATCGGCCGAACATAAGGCGTACCGCAGTGGACAGCATGCACCCACGTTAGCCGCCAATTCTTACCAAAAGGTTTACGCCGCAAACTCCGTCAGCACATATCGCACGGTGTCGGGACCCGGGACGCTGGGGATGTGGCGGTGTTGCGGGCCGGCCGGGATGTGCAGCATGTCACCCGGCCCGGCCTCGACCGTATGGGTGTCGAAGCGATAGCGGATGCGGCCCGAGAGGATGAAGATCGAATGCCCGGTTTCACACCAGTCGCCCGGCGCCGCACCCGCTGGATCGGGCGCGCGTTCCTGATAGCGCAGGGCGATCCCGAATCCGGATACCGCCTCGCGCACCTTCAGGCGGTCGGACGCGGTTTCCAGGGGATAATCGGCGGCGGGGAAGAGATAGGGGCTGTCTGTCATACCTCCAGCCTAGCGCGGTACGCCGCCCCTTGCCACGGGGGACCCAACCGGTATTTTGCCCCGCAAGACCAACGCCCAAGGATTTTGAAATGCTCAGCCTGAATCGCCGCACCCTGCTCGCCGGGGCCGCGCTGCCTTTGTTCGCCATCAATACCCGGCCCGCCCGCGCGGCGGATTTCAGTCTGAAGCTGGCGAACAATTCCCCGGTGACCCATCCGCAGTCCGTCCGTCAGCAGGAAGCGGCGGATCGCATCAAGGCAGCGACAAACGGTGCTGTCGAGATTCAGTTGTTTCCCAACAACCAGTTGGGTTCCGACACCGACATGCTGTCGCAGTTACGCTCTGGCGCGATCGACTTCTTCACCCTGTCGGGCCTGATCCTGGCAACACTGGTGCCGGCCGCGTCGATCAACGGCATTGGGTTTGCGTTCAAGGACTATGACACGGTCTGGAAGGCGATGGATGGCAAGTTGGGCGCCTATGTGCGATCGGAGATCGACAAGCGCGGCCTGATCGCCATGGACAAGATGTGGGACAACGGGTTCCGCCAGATCACCAGCTCCACCCACCCGATCCGCACGCCAGCCGACCTGAAGGGGTTCAAAATCCGCGTGCCGGTCTCGCCCCTCTGGACCAGCATGTTCACCGCGCTGGGTGCCTCCCCGATCAGCATCAACTTCGCCGAGGTCTATTCCGCGCTGCAAACCAAAATCGCGGAAGGCCAGGAAAATCCGCTGACCCTGATCCAGATCGCCAAATTATATGAGGTCCAGAAATACGTCTCGATGACCAGTCACATGTGGGACGGGTTCTGGATGTTGGGCAACAAGCGCGGCTTCTCGGCAATGCCCGCCGACGCGCAGGCGATCGTGGCCCGCGAACTGAACAAGTCCGCCTTGGACGAACGCGCCGATATCGCCAAGCTGAACGGTTCGGTGGCCGACGACCTGAAGTCCAAGGGGCTGGAGTTCGTCGAGGTGGACAAGCCTGCGTTCCGCGAAGCCCTGAAATCCGCTGGGTTCTATGCGGAATGGAAGAAGAAGTACGGCGACGACGCTTGGGCCATCCTGGAATCCGAAGTCGGCTCTCTGTCGTAGGATGGCACACGACCTCGCTACGGGTGCGGCGCGGCCGGCTGGATCATGGCCGTATCGGATCGACATGTTCCTGCGCATTGTCGCCGAAGTTCCGGCGGCGCTGCTTGTCGTGGCCGAGGTCGTGGTGCTGTTTACCGGCGTGACCGCCCGCTATGTCTTCCATGCCCCGCTGGTATGGACGGATGAGCTGGCGTCGATCCTGTTCCTGTGGCTGGCGATGCTGGGCAGCGTGATCGCGTTGCAGCGGTCGGAGCATATGCGCCTGACCGCCATCGTCGGCGGCATGTCGCCGTCTGGTCGCGCCCGCACCGAAGCGCTGGCCTCTGCCGCCGTGGCCGTGTTCCTGCTGACGATCGTTCCCTCGGCCTGGGACTACGCATCCGATCAATGGTTCATCGAAACCCCGGCGCTGGGCATTCACGACACCTATCGAGCAATGGCGATCCTTGTCGGCGGCGTGCTGATGGTTATCACCGCACTCAGCCGGTTGCTGCGGTTGTCATGGAAGGACGCATTGTTCGGCGTTGCCGTTGTGGTGGCCCTGGCGGTGGTGCTGCATTTCGCCGGGCCGTGGCTGAAGGGGTTCGGCAACTGGAATTTGGTGCTGTTCTTCGTGCTGCTGCTGGGGGCGGGGGTGTTGCTGTCAGTGCCGATCGGGTTCGCGTTCGGTCTGGCGACGCTGGCCTATCTGGCGACGCTGACCCGAACGCCGCTGACGGTAGTGGTCTCGCGCATGGATGAGGGCATGAGTTCCCTGATCCTGCTGGCGGTGCCGCTATTCGTGTTCCTGGGCCTGCTGATCGAAATGACCGGCATGGCCCGCGCCATGGTCAACTTCCTGTCGGCGCTGCTGGGGCATGTGCGTGGCGGGCTGTCCTATGTGCTGCTGGGGGCGATGTACCTGGTCTCGGGCATATCTGGTTCCAAAGCAGCCGACATGGCGGCGGTGGCACCCGTTTTGTTCCCCGATATGAAGCGGCGCGGCATGAATGAGGGGGAGCTGGTGTCGCTGCTGGCGGCCTCGGGCGCCATGAGCGAGACGATCCCGCCGTCGCTGGTGTTGATCACCATCGGATCGGTGACCGGGGTGTCGATCGCGGCGCTGTTTACCGGCGGATTGATGCCGGCTTTGGTGCTGGCCGCCGGGCTGGCGTTCATCGCGCGCTGGCGTGGCCGGAATGAGAATATGACGGGCGTCGTCCGCCCGCCGTGGAGTTTCATCGGCAAGGCGTTCGTGGTGTCGCTGCCGGCGCTGGTGCTGCCGTTCGTGATCCGCACCGCGGTGATCGAGGGCATCGCCACGGCGACCGAAGTGTCCACCATCGGTATCGTCTATGCGATCCTGATGGGCGTGCTGGTGTACCGGCAGTTCCCGTTGCGACGGATTTTCCCGATGCTGGTGGAAACGGCGGCGCTGTCGGGGGCGATCCTGCTGATCATCGGCACCGCGACCGGCATGGCCTGGGCGCTGACCCAGTCCGGATTCTCCCGCCAGCTGGCCGCCGCGATGGCGTCCATGCCAGGCGGTGCGGCGGGTTTCATGGCGATCTCCATCGTCGCGTTCGTGGTGCTGGGCAGCGTGCTGGAGGGAATCCCCGCCATCGTGCTGTTCGGGCCGCTGCTGTTCCCTTCCGCGAAATTGGCCGGGATCAATGAGGTTCACTATGCGATGGTGGTGATCCTGGCCATGGGAATCGGTCTGTTCGCCCCGCCATTCGGGGTAGGCTATTACGCCGCCTGTGCCATCGGGCGCGTATCGCCTGACGCGGCGATGCGGCGGATTTGGCCGTATCTGCTGGCGGTGCTGGCGGGCTTGATTGTGGTTGCGGCGGTGCCCTGGTTCAGCACCGGCTTTCTGTGACGGTGGTGTAAGCGGGACGCTCCGGTTTCCGCCTGGGTTCCCACGCATAGATTGCAGCCATGGTCCGAGTATTGTGCATAGCAGCATGGGTTGCGGAACCAGAATCATAAGCTAGCTTACGATCAACACGTTATATGATCGGGTTAGCCATCATGTCCCATGCGAGTGCCTTACAAGAGGACGTCCGCCTCCGCCCTTCATCGGCCCAGCGGGCCAGGTTCCGGCCGAACTTGCTGCGTTGGGGTTTAATGGCCGGTGGCGTGCTTGCCGTGGTCATCGGCGGGGGTGCGTATTGGTTGACCGGCGGGCGTTGGGTGGAAACCGATGATGCTTACGTCCAGGCCGACAGCATGACGCTATCCACCGACGTGTCGGGCATCGTGGCCGCCATCCCCGTGCATGAGGGTCAGGCGGTCAAGAAGGATCAGATCCTGTTCAGCCTGGATCCGGAGAAGTTCCAGATCGCGCTGGATAATGCCCGTGCCGACTTGGCGCAGGTACGGCTGAACGTCGAATCGATGAAGGCTGACTACCAGGCGGCGCTGCGCGATACCGCCGCCAAGCAGCAGCAGGTGAATTCCGACCAGGCGAACTATGACCGTTTCGCCGCGCTGGTGAAGCAGCATGCGGTGACCCAGCAGGAAACCGACGATTCCCGCTACAAGCTCGCCGCCGACCAGCAAGCCGTCAGCGCCTCCCAAAGTCAGGCTCGGGCGTTGTTGGCGAAGCTGGCCGGAGACCCCAACATCGCCGTGGAAGACACCCCTGCCTATAAGCAGGCCAGGGCCCGGCTGGCGGAAGCGCAGCGCGAGATGAATCACGCCGTGGTGCGCGCGCCGTATGACGGCATCGTCACCCAGGTCAACAAGCTCCAGCCGGGGATGTACCTGGTTGCCGGCACGGCGGCGTTTGGCCTGGTGTCCACCGATCATGTGTGGGTCGAGGCGCAGCCGAAGGAAACCCAGTTGACCTATGCCAAGAATGGCGATCCGGTGGATGTCAGCTTCGATATCTATCCGGGACGGACCTGGAAGGGCACCGTGCAGAGCGTCGCCCCCGCGACGGATCAAAACTTCTCGCTGCTGCCGGCACAGAATTCGTCAGGCAACTGGGTCAAGGTGGTCCAGCGCGTTCCGGTACGGGTGGAGGTCGAAATAAAAGCCGGGGACCCGCCGCTGCGCGCTGGCATCAGCGCCGATGTCAGCATCGACACCGGGCACACGCGCAGCCTGTCCGACCTGTTCTAGGAATAACCCATGCCCAGCCAGCAGGAAACGGTGGTGCCGCATCGCGCGCTGATAACGGTCTGCGCGATGCTGGCCACGTTGATGCAATCCCTGGATTCGACGATCGCGAACGTGGCTTTGCCGTATATGCAGGGCAGCCTGTCAGCGAGTTCGGATCAGATCACCTGGGTGCTGACGTCATATATCACCGCCGCCGCGATCATGACCGCCCCGGTGGGTTGGCTGTCGGCCAGGTTCGGGCTCAAGAACCTGTACCTGATCTCCATGATTGGCTTCACCGTCGCCTCGATGCTGTGCGGCATTGCCGGCACGTTGCCCGAAATGGTGGCTTTCCGCTTGCTGCAAGGCGTGTTCGGCGCGGCTCTGGTGCCGCTGTCGCAAACCACAATGCTGAATATCTACCCGCCGGAAAAGCGCGGTTCGGCGATGGCGATCTGGGGCGTGGGCGTGATGGTTGGGCCGATCCTGGGGCCAACCTTGGGCGGTTATCTGACCGAGCTGTATAATTGGCGCTGGGTATTCTTCGTCAATTTGCCGTTCGGCATCGCAGCGACCGCCGGCATGGCCGTTTTCCTGCCGAAAACCACCGCCGCTACCGGCATGAAGTTCGACTGGTTCGGCTTCGGCGTGTTCGCAATGGGCATTGCGGGCTTTCAGTTGATGCTGGACCGGGGCGAAACGCAGGACTGGTTCGGCTCCTCCGAGATCATGATCGAGGCTGTTGTCGCCGCACTGGGTTTCTACCTGTTCGTCGTCCACATGTTCACCGCGAAGAAGCCGTTCATTACCCCGGCGGTGTTTAAGGACCGCAACCTGTCGGCTGGGCTTTTGGTGATGTTCGCCGTGGGAATGGTGCTGCTGGCGGTGTCTGCCCTGCTGGCGCCGTGGCTGCAGGAATTGGGCAACTATCCGGTGGAATCGGCGGGCCTTGTGATGGCACCGCGCGGCTTTGGCACGATGGCGGCGATGCTGATCGCGGGCCGGCTGTCCAACAAGGTTGATCCCCGGCTGTTGATGGCGTTCGGGATCGTGATCCTGTCCTGGAGCCTGTACCGGATGACGGACTGGACCCCGGCCGTCTCTGAA
Organism: Acetobacteraceae bacterium; assembly: GCA_027353465.1. Lineage (GTDB taxonomy): Bacteria > Pseudomonadota > Alphaproteobacteria > Acetobacterales > Acetobacteraceae > Rhodopila. The sequence continues at coordinate 8,141 of DAIEHR010000296.1, forward strand.
ACCACGATGGTGGTGAACACAATCCTGCAAGGCGCTGGCCTGGGCTTCGTGTTTATCCCGTTGCAGGTGATTGCCTTCGCCACCCTTGATCCGACCTTGCGCACCGAAGGCACCGCGCTGCTCAGCTTGGTGCGCAATGTTGGCAGCGCGATCGGTATCTCGGTCACTGGTGCACTGGTGACACAGAACGAACAAATCGAGCATTCCGTGTTGTCCGGTTATATTACGCCCCTGAACAGGGCATTCCAGGGCGCGGCATCGGCGCTGTCGCCGGTTACGGCCCACGGCGCGCAAATGCTGGATGCGATCATCAACCGTCAGGCGGAAATCATCGCCTACAACAATGACTGGAAGCTGATGATGCTGATGGCGTTGCCGATGTTGATGCTGCTATTGCTGATGCGCAGACCGAAAAAGGGCGCCGGCGGCGGGGCGGCGGAGCATGCGGCCGTTTTGGACTAATATTGTTATTCGGATGGATTAATCAGTCTCCGCTGATTTTTGTGGACTTCGTTACTGATTGCGGACGGAAATCGCTACTCGCCGTACCCCTCAAGAAAATGTCAGCGATGCAGCCGATGCGTCTTGCTAGGATGCGCGGGTGTAAGGGCGACTGAAGAATAAAACGCATCAAAGAGGGGATACGACGTGTCGGATCGGTGCGCCTCGCTCTTCTGGATCCGGTCTATGAAATGCCGCTTAAAAAACCTCGGCTGCTGTCGGATGCGTTAGGATGCGTATCTACGCTTTACTATGCTTGTTGCTGGCGGCCGCTTTCACGTCCTCGGCCGCATCCGCCGGTGAGCCCAGCTTCGCCGAGTTGCTGGCAAAGGCCGAAGCACAGGCGGCGGCTGGTCATCGCTGGTCTCCACCCGGAGATAACATGACCGAAACGGTCGCCGGGATGATGGACATGATCTCCACCGCGACGCCGCAGCAATTGGCGGAATTGTCCGCCCTGCTGGGAAAAGACGGGTCGCCCGGCCCCCAAGCCGCCGTGACCGACGGTACCGTGCCGGCGGCGCCGCCCCGGCCCGAGGAAAAGCACCCGTCGGCGCCTAACGCCCGTTCCGTCGAACTGCTTTCTCGCGGCAAAAACGCGGAAGACCTTGGCGATATCTCCGGAGCACGCCGATTCTATGCCAGTTCGGCAGCGCAAGGAAATGCCGCGGCGGCGCTGTCCCTGGGGCGGCTGTATGATCCTGCTTACCTGAAACAGACGACCTCGGGCGGTATCGACGCCGATCCGGCCCTGGCGCGCCATTGGTACGAACGCGCCGCGGCCCTGGGTGATGCGGAAGCCGGCCCACTTCTTGAAGCCCTGTCCGTGAGGTGACACGATGAACCGCCGCAGCCTGCTCTCGGTTTTGCCCGCCGCCGCGGTGTTCGCGGGTCGCCGATCTTTCGCGGCAAATCAGCCGGTGACGATCGGCATCATGGGGGGGGAGATTGACGGCACCTTCATGCGCATCGCCACCGATCTGACATCGGTGCTGAATTCTAACGATCTACGCATGATCCCCGTGGTCGGTAAAGGGTCGTTGCAGAATATTGGTGACCTGCTGCATCTGCCAGGCGTTGATTTGGCGATGGTGGCGTCAGACGCGCTGGCCTATGCCCAGGCAAACCATCTTTACCCGGGCGAGCTGTCGAAGATCGAGTACATCTGCAAGCTTTACGACAACGACGTGCATGTCTGCGCGCGGCCGGAAATCAAGACGCTGGCGGACCTGCAGGGCAAGCCGGTGAACATCGACGTGGACGGTGCCGGCACCAACCTGAGTTCGCGGGCGATCTTCAAAATCCTCGGCATCGCCCCGGACTTCCGAACCGACGAACCAACGATCGGCCAGGACAAGCTGCGCCGTGGCGAGATCGCGGCCAATGTCTATCTGGGCGGCAGACCCATCCGCCTGTTCGCGACCGCGCCCGCCGGGACCGGGCTGCATTTCATTCCGGTCCCGTCGAACGAAGCGCTGGAGAAAGTGTATCTTCCCGGCGGACAGTTGACGCACGCCGACTATTCAACACTGGTGCCGGATGGCGACTCTATCGAAACAATCGGCGTTGGGGTTACCCTGGCGGTGTTTGGATGGAACCCGTCTTCGGTTCGGTACCGGAATTTAGTGATGTTCGTGAACGAGTTCTTCACTAAATTCCCGGAATTACTAAAGCCGCCGCATCATCCCGCGTGGCACAACGTCAACCTTGCCGCCGCGCAGCCAGGCTGGGTGCGGTTCCCGCCAGCCGAGGCTTGGCTGGCGGCCCATAAGCCGGGCGCGGCGCCACCGGCCGCCGACGCGCAATCCCAGTTCGATGCCTTTCTGACGCAGCGCGGCGTGCAGCAGCTGACACCGGCGCAGCGGGACGCGACCTGGGCGTATTTCCAGCAGCTTCGCGCGCAGGGGCGGTAGCCTCGGCGCGGAGGCTCCAGCCGCGCCCGACCAGGCGGCTTGCGGCGGCAATCGCTTTCAAGTCACGATGGCTCCGCGAGGGTGGTAGCCTGTCGTGCATCCATTGGCGTCGTGTCCTGATTGGTATGGAACAGCACGACCAGAGGTAGGGGAAGGGCGGGCCAATGGCAGACGATGCGGCGCTGGCGCATCTGTTCGACGTTCTGGACAGGCTGAGCCACATCGCGCAGGCGATGCATCCCAGGCGGCTGGACGCGCTGGTAGCCACGCTGGATGACAGTTCGGTGGACGCGGATACCGAACAGGTCGCGCTGGCCGCCCAGTTCGCCGCCCGCGCCCGAACCGGTTTGCGTGCGGCGCCGGCGGCCGATAATCCGATGCTGGAAGCCTATCGTGCCCTGCGGCAGTACTCCCGAGCGCTGGAGGCGCTGGCAATGCTGGCGGAGACTGATCCGCGGGTTGGGCAGTACTTCCTGGAACCCCGCTTTCGGGACGACCCGACGCTGCGCCAGCGCCTTGCCAAACCGCCGCATCCCGATGCCGGGGTGTTTCACGCCGCCAACGAAACCACCGATCGAGGTGGATTTTCGGTCTATGTCCCGCCGTTCTACCGTCCCGATACGCCGATGCCGCTGGTCATGGCGCTGCATGGCGGGTCCGGCCATGGCCGCCTGTTTCTGTGGAACTGGCTGCCGGAGGCGCGGGCTCGCGGCCTGATCGTCGTTGCCCCCACCGCCATCGGGAGCACATGGTCGCTGACGGAGCCTGAAACCGACGCCGGCAACCTGAATGATATCCTGACCCGGCTGCGCGGCCGCTGGAACGTCGATTCCTCCCGCATGCTGCTGACCGGCATGAGCGACGGGGGCACTTTCACGCTGTTGAGCGGCGTTGCTGACGACTCGCCATTCACCCATCTGGCCCCGGCGGCCGGGTCGTTTCATCCGTTCCTGCTGGCGATGACAACGCCGGAGCGGCTGACCGGCCTGCCGATCCACCTGACCCACGGTGCGCTGGACTGGATGTTCCCGGTCAGCATGGCGCGCACCGCCTGGCGCACGCTGCAAGGCGCGGGCGCGGCGGTGACCTATCGCGAGATCGCCGATCTGTCGCATGCCTATCCGCGCGACGGCCAGGGCGAGGTGGTGGATTGGTGGCTGACCGGTACGCAATGACAAGCGTGCCCGTCCGGGCTACACAGCGATCATGCGTTACCGCGTCCAACACACCACCCGCTATGCCTACGGCACGCCGGTCGAACTCGCGACCCATATGGTGCATCTGCGCCCGCGTCCGCAGTATTGGCAGACCATCCTGTCGGAACGGATTATCGCCGACCCGCTGCCCGCCCGCCGCCGCGACGGGATGGATCATTTCGGCAACTACGTCACATGGCTGTTCATGGACATGCCGCATGCGGATTTCGAGGTAACGGCGGAATCCGTGGTGGAGGTGGATCGCCAGCCGCCGCCCAATCCCATGACGACGCCGGCCTGGGAAGACGTCGTCCAGGCGGCGAACACGACCGAGGGCTGGAAAGCGGTGGAATTCCGCTTCCCCACGCCGATGGCGCCGTTGGACCCGGCCGCCCGCGACTATGTAAGGAAATCCTTCACCGAAGGCCGCCCGGTACTGGACGCGCTGCTGGACCTGAACGAACGGTTCTATACCGAATTCCGCTTTCGCTCCGGGGTCACCACCATCTCCACCCCCGTGTCGCAGGTGATGGATCGGAAAGAGGGCGTCTGCCAGGATTTTTCCCACGCGATGATCGCGGGGCTGCGCGGGATCGGCATTCCGGCGCGCTATACCTCGGGCTATATTCGCACCAAACCGCCGCCGGGCCAGGTGAAGCGCCACGGCGCGGATCAGTCCCACGCCTGGGTCGGCGCATGGCTCGGCCCCGAACACGGCTGGATCGATGTCGATCCGACCAATGGCATCCTTATTAAGGATGAGCATGTGCTGCTGGGCTGGGGCCGCGATTTCAGCGATGTCAGCCCGGTGCGCGGCGTGATCCTGGGCGGCGGCGACCATGTCGTCACGGTCGGCGTCGATCTGGAGCCTTTGGAGAACGAGGAAGCCGCATGACCGCTATCCGCATTCTGTCCACCTTGGCCGTAATGGGGGCGATGAAGGACCTGACGGCGCGCTATGAAGCCAAAACCGGGGTCTCGATCCAGGCTGAATTCGCGCCGACCGTGGCCTTGCTGGAACGCCTGCGTGCCGGCGACGCCGCCGACATCGCGATCCTGACCGCTCAGGGCATCGACGACATGATCGCCGAGGGCGCGATGCGGCCGGGTTCGCGCACTGATGTCGCGCTGTCCTTCGTTGGGATCGCGGTCAAGGCCGGTGCGCCAAAGCCCGATATCGCCACCGTCGCGGCCTTTCGGACCGCGCTGCTCGCCGCCCGGGCGGTCGCCTACTCGAAGATCGGCGCCAGCGGGATTTTCTTCGCCGGTCTGCTGCAACGGCTGGGGATCGCGGACCGGGTCAACGCCTTGGTCGTGCCGTCCGGCTTTACCGCCGAACGCCTGGTCAGCGGCGAAGCCGATCTGGCGGTGCAGCAGGTCAGCGAATTGCTGGTGGTGCCGGGGATCGACGTGGTCGGCAAACTGCCGGACGAGATCGGCACCGTGGCCACCTTTTCCGCCGGGCTGCTGACGGCATCGGCGCAGCCGGACGCAGCGGCGGCGTTGCTGCGCTTCCTGGCTTCGCCGGATATCGCCGAAGTGCTGCGGCGAAGCGGACTGGAACCCGGGAATGTCACCGGATAGGCATCCAGAACCGCCGTCGATCTGTTAGACTAGGGCACCGCGCAGGGGATCGACCGTGCCCGTTCTGACCGTCACCCACACGACCACCTATCGCTACGCCAATCCGGTGTCCTTTGGGGAGCATCGGATGATGATGCGGCCACGGGACAGCCATGATCTGCGCTTGCTGGACACCTCGCTGGCGGTCAGCCCCAAGGCCAAGATCCGCTGGATTCACGATGTCTTCGGCAATTCCATCGCCATCGCCCGGTTTGAAGAGCCGGCGACGGAACTGCGTGTGGTATCGAGATTTCGGGCGGAACATTTCCCGCTGGCGGAAGCCAATGTTGAGATTGAGGCTTATGCCAGGGAATGCCCGTTCAGCTACGACCTGGCGGAAATTCCCGACATCGGACGCACCGCTGAACGCCACTATGCCGACCCCGATCGACTGGTGGACGCCTGGGCCCGCCGCTTCATCGGAGGTAGTGCCAAAGGCGAGACCATGGGCATCCTGTCGGCGATGACCCGAGCGATCCAGAAAGACTTTGAATACAATCCCAGGGATGAGATGGCACGCAAAGCCCGGCGGTGACCCTGAAATCCGGCACCGGCACCTGCCGCGATTATGCGTTGCTGCTGATGGAGGCAGCCCGCACCCTGGGTTTCGCGGCACGCTTCGTATCGGGATACCTGTACGACGACAGTAAGCTGGCCGGCGGGAAAGACTCGGTGATCGGCGGCGGCGTAACCCATGCCTGGGCGCAAATCTACCTGCCGGGCGCGGGATGGGTGCCGTTCGACCCGACCAACGGCATTATCAGCGACCGCAACTTGATCCGCGTGGCGGTCACCCGCGATCCATCCCAGGCGGTGCCGCTGAAGGGCAGTTTCGTTGGTAAACCGGACGATTTCCTCGGCATGGACGTCGATGTGGAGATCGCGGCATAGCGGCGCGATGAAGCGGGCTGGCGGCTGCCCCGGCCCACGGCTTCGCGCGCCCCGGCAACAGCAGGCTTGGCCGAATTCGCCGTTGCGGTTTACCCTGGGATGGAAGCCGACAGCCGGGTGCTGATTCTGGTCACCGAAGCCGCCATTGAGGAGTGAGTCATTGGACACGAAGAACGACACCCGTATTGATGCGGACCGGCTGCTCGGGCGCCTGCGGACGCTCGGGCAGGTCGGGCGGGATGCTGACGGCCGGCTGACGCGCCTTACCGCTTCGGATCCCGAGAAAGTCGGACGGGATACGGTTGCGGGCTGGTTCGCGGCCGCGGGGTTGGAGGTTGCGGTTGACCGCATCGGCAATATGTTCGGCATCTGGCGCGCCGGCGATGCCGACCTGCCGCCGGTCATGGTCGGCTCGCACATCGACACCGTCATAAACGCGGGAATCTATGACGGTTGCTACGGCGTGCTTGCGGCCCTGGAAGTGCTCGAAACCCTGCTTGCATCCGGCGTTAAGCCACGGCGGCCCATCGTGGTCGCGGCCTTCACCAACGAGGAAGGCGTGCGATACGCGCCCAGTATGATGGGGTCCCTGGTTTATGCCGGTGGCCTTTCCGTTCAGGCCGCGCAGGCAACCGTGGGTACAGATGGCTCTGTCCTGGGTGAGGAGCTTGCGCGGATTGGCTATGCCGGACCGCATGAGCCAGGGTTCCTCAAGCCGCACGCCTACGTCGAACTCCATATAGAGCAGGGGCCGGTGCTGGAGCGTGAGGGCTGGGCCGTCGGTGCCGTGGAGAATCTCCAAGGCATCTCCTGGCAGCGCGTCACCATCGACGGCGTCGCCAACCACGCGGGTACCACGCCCATGTCGATGCGCAAGGATGCCGGCCAGGCTGCCGCCCGGGTCGTGACTTTCCTGCGTGATCGCGTGTCCCGTGGTAATTTCCCGACCGTGGCAACGGTCGGCTGCATGGCGTTCGAGCCGAACGCCATCAACGTCATCCCGTCTCGGGCCACATTCACCGTTGATATCCGCGATCCGGACGAGACGCGGCTCCAGACTGAAGAGGATGCGCTGGCCCGCTATCTCGACGAACTCGCCGAAGCCGAGGGCGTGTCGATTTCGGTGGAGCGGTTGGCGCGATTCAACCCCGTCATTTTCGATGGCGGCATCGTAAAGATGATCGAACTTGCCGCGGCCAACCGCGGCTTGCGCTCCCGCAGAATGACCTCGGGTGCCGGGCATGATGCCCAGATGATGTCCCGCATTTGTCCCGCGGCCATGATCTTCGTGCCCAGCATCGACGGGATCAGCCATAACCCGCGTGAGCTTACACCGGATGCGGATCTGGTTAACGGGGCTAACGTCCTGCTCGACGTCGTAAGCCACCTCGCCGCCACGTGAGGACGGTATGCCCCGGTCGCCCCTGGGGATGACAATGCTGGCTGCGCTCAGGACAGGCAGCGAGATAGCCGCTTCGATGGATGCGCGGCGGAACAGGACTCAGATATGACCCGAAGCCGCGTCCTCCATCGCACCCTCCGCGGCGCCCCGCCGCCCATCGCCACCGGCGGCCACGGCGTCTGGCTTACGGCGGCGGACGGGCGGGACATCCTCGACGCGTCTGGCGGCGCCGCCGTCAGTTGCCTGGGCCACCAGCATCCCAGGATCGTCGAGGCGATCCAGCGTCAGGCTGCCACGCTAGCTTATGCCCATACCGGCTTCTTCACCTCCGCCCCGGCCGAGGAACTGGCAGAAACCCTGGTCGGCCAGGAGCCCGGCGGTCTGGCCTATGCCTATTTCGTCTCAGGCGGTTCCGAGGCCGTCGAGGCGGCGCTGAAAATGGCCCGCCAGTATTTCCTGGAGATCGGCCAGCCCGGCCGATCCCGCTTCATCGCCCGCCGCCAGTCCTATCACGGCAATACACTCGGTGCCCTCGCCCTAGGCGGCAACGCCGCTCGGCGGCTGCCCTACGCGCCGCTGCTGTCGGACGCGTTCAGCCACGTCTCACCGGCCTTCGCCTATCGCGAACAACGCGCCACCGAAACCGAGGCGGAGTTCACCGCCCGCCTCGCCGCCGAACTGGAGGCCGAATTCCAGCGCCTGGGGCCGGACACGGTCGCCGCGTTCGTCGCTGAACCCGTGGTCGGTGCCACCGCCGGCTGCGTGCCGCCGCCCGCCGGGTATTTCGCCGCGATAAAGTCCGTTTGCGACCGCCACGGCGCCCTGCTGATCCTGGACGAGGTCATGTGCGGCATGGGCCGCACCGGCACGCTGCATGCGTGGGAGCAGGAGCAGGTGGCCCCCGACATTCAGGTGATCGCGAAAGGCCTGGGCGGCGGCTACCAGCCGATCGGGGCGGTGCTGGCCTCGGGTCGGATCGTCGATGCGCTCCGCGACGGCTCCGGCGCCTTCCAGCATGGCCATACCTATCTGGCGCACCCGATCGCCTGCGCGGCGGCCCTGGCGGTGCAACAAACCATCCGGGAGGAGGGCCTGCTGCAACGCGTCCGGACCCAGGGCGCCTTGCTGGAGGGGGCACTTACCGAACGCTTCGGCAACCATCCGCATGTCGGCGACATCCGGGGCAGGGGGCTGTTCTGGGCTGTCGAATTGGTTGCCGATCGCAGCACCAAGCGCCCGTTCGATGCGGGGTTGAAACTGCACGCCAGGGTAAATCAGGCGGCGTTCGACCGGGGCCTGGGCTGCTACCCGTCCGCAGGCACCGCCGACGGCGTCAACGGCGACCATGTGCTGCTGGCGCCGCCGTATATCGTTTCCGACGACGAAATCGCGACGATCGTGGACCGGCTGGGTGCGGCGATCGACGCGGTATTGGCCGATATCCGGTCCTAGCCGTTCTCGGCGCACCCGGCGTTCCAGCCGCGGCCCCGGGACGCTAGACCGCGTCGTGGGGCCGGCGCAGATGCCAGTCGGTGACGCGCTGCCATGCCCGTCCGGCCTGGAACAGCAAGGATTCGTTCCACCACGCCGCTTCAAGCAGCACACCGATCGGCAAACCGGCGGCGGTAAAGCCGCATGGCAAAGACAGGCCGGGTATCCCAGCCATGCCGCCGCCATAGGTGAACCGCGTGGCATCGCGGGTCGACTCCTCCAGATGCGCGCCATCGTCGATCAGGGGCGCGGCGAACGGCGTGGTGGGATACAGTAGTAGATCCACGCCCGAAAACAGGCGGCGCAACGTCTGCCGCCAAGCCTCGCGAAAGCGCATCGCGGCGGCATAATCCACGCCGCTGCGGTCTCGGCCTTTGATCATCCGCTGATGGACCTGCGGCGAAAATGCCTCTGGCCTCGTTGTCAGTGCGGCGGCGTGAACCTCGCAGGCATCCGCCAGGATAATTGTCGTGGCGTAGGCATGGACGATGTCCGCATCCGGGACCTCCACTTCGACAAGTTCGGCGCCTGCCCCAGCCAGCGTGTCGGCGACAGCACGCACTGCCCGGGTGATGTCCGGATCGATATCGTCGAAGTAAAAATTCCGGGGCAGACCGATGCGGACCCCCGATAAGTCGGAGGATCCCGTCAGCACGGACGCATCCAGTGGCTTGCGAACGGACGCGGGGTCGGCATCATCGAATCCGGCCATCGCCACGAACAAACGGGCCACATCGTCCACACTCCTGGCCATCGGACCGATCGTATCGAAGGATGCGCTGACGGCGAGCGCGCCGCGGTTGGACACGCGGCCATGCGTCGGGCGTAAGCCGGTAATCCCACAATACGCGGCTGGCACCCG
>DAIEHR010000306.1 GCA_027353465.1 Acetobacteraceae bacterium
GCCTCGAACGCGGCGGAGGCGATCGCGGCGGCCACGGCCAGATCGGCGGCCGGTTCGCTGACCCGCAATCCGCCGGCGAAGTTCAGATATACGTCGGTCTGGTTCAGGCGTACCCCGGCGCGGGTTTCCAGCACCGCCAGCAGCATCGACAGCCGGCTGCTGTCCCAGCCGATGACGGACCGGCGGGGGGAGCCGCCCGGATTGGGGGCCAGCAGCGCCTGGACTTCCATCAGTACGGGGCGCGAGCCCTCCAGCCCCGCGAACACCGCGCTGCCGGCGATATTGCCGCGACGTTCGGCGAGGAACAGGGCGGACGGGTTCGGGACCTCGGCCAGCCCGCCCTCGGTCATTTCGAACACGCCGATTTCGTCGGTGGCGCCGAAGCGGTTCTTCACCGCGCGCAGGATGCGGAACTGATGGCCGCGGTCGCCCTCGAAATACAGCACGGCATCGACCATGTGTTCCAGCACCCGGGGACCGGCCAGCGCGCCGTCCTTGGTGACGTGCCCGACCAGCACCAGGGCGAATTTTCCCTCTTTCGCCAGTCGGATCAGCTCGAAGCTGCATGCCCGCACCTGCGCCACCGTGCCGGGTGCGCTTTCGATCGCGTCTAGCCACATGGTCTGGATCGAGTCGATCACGACCAGAGTGGTGTCCTTTGCCTGTTCCAGACTGGCAGCGATGTCGCGCACATTGATCGCGGCGGCCAGTTCGATCGGTGAGTCCGAGACTTCCAGCCGGCGCGCCCGCATGCGGATCTGGTCGATCGATTCCTCGCCCGATACATACAGCACGCGCTTGCCGGACCGGGCGAGGCGGGCGGCGGCCTGAAGCAGCAGGGTGGATTTGCCGATGCCGGGATCGCCGCCGACCAGCACCACGGAGGCCGGCACCAGCCCGCCGCCCAGCACGCGGTCCAGTTCGGCGATGCCGATCGGGGACCGGGACGGCGGTTCCGCGCTGCCGGCCAGTCCGACGAACGAGACACTGCGCCCGACCGGACCCTTTGCCGCCGGGCCGGGGCGCGCGACGACCGCTTCTTCCTCGACGGTGTTCCATTCACCGCAGGTTTCGCAGCGTCCGGCCCATTTCAGGGTCACGGCGCCGCAGGACTGGCAGACGAAGCGGGTGGTGGCTTTGGCCAAAGGAGTGGGATTCTTCAGGTTGGCGCCGCCCGGCGGGCGGTCAGCGTGGGTCTTGCGAAAGAACCCTTATATCGCCCATCGCTCGGAGTCGCTCCTCCATTCCCCCCAGGCGGCGGGAAATGTCCGACACATGCTGCGCGGCGACCGCGGAACCCGTGGCGGCGGCAGCGCCTTTTGCTTCGGCCACCAGGATATCCTCGCGCGCCCTGATGTGGTGTTCCAGCGCGGTCAGCCGATCTTTCAGCATCTGAATCTCGGCCGCCTGGGCTTCCAGGATCGCGCCGTGCTTCTTTTCCAACTGGAACAATCGGTCAACCGCGCGGGCGCCGTTCAGCAAGTCCAGCGGGTTCACTGGCGCCGCGCCTAGAGATTATACAGTCGGAGCAAGCGATCCGCGCGGGCTTCCTCGGCGGGTAAATCCTGGGCGATCCGTGCGAAGATCGCGGCTGCATCGTCTGTTTCGGCCGCGGATGTCATGCCGCCGCGCGGCCTTTGATACAGGAACGGCGTGTGGGGTTCGGCGACACCATGCGGCCGATTCAGGAATGAATTGTCCGCCATGGGGAACATCTCCTGGTTGGGGGCGGGTTCGCGCGACGCGCCCGTTGGCGACACCGCCAGATACAGCTTTCGATAAACATCCAACGTCGGTTCGGTCTTGCCGGCCTTCCATCGGGTGAAGGTGGACTGCGAGATACCCGCCCGACGGCAGGCCTCCGCCATGGATAATCCAGCTTGTCCGGCGAGGGCTTCGATCTCAGGGGGGGCCAATACGTCCATGCACACATTCATACGCCCGATTGGTCCACACGTAAAGCGCCTAGATGCAATTATGCTCATACATGCGCCTGTGTGCATATCTACCCGCCTGCGTGTCATGGCCATGGAGCGATCCGGCGATCTGCCTGACTTGTCGCGTTTTGGCGCGCGGCCGTGTAGAGCGTAATTATCTCATTAACCGGAAAGCCCATGAACCCGCGCCTTGCCTTTCGTTTCGCAGAAAATGTCCTGGCAACGGTTATGGATTGGGGTGCCAGGCCTTCCACGCCATCCCAAACCACGCTGGCAAGGCAGTTGCTGGCAGATCTCGATGCGCTGATGGTGGCGGGGAAGACCGAGCAGGGATCGGATTTCTGGCAGGGTATCTGCGTCGAACTGCACCGCCTCGCCGCGTCGGGCGACCCGATGTATTTCATGCGCTGGCCGGCGATTGAGGCGACGATGGTGCACGGCGCCGCACCGGTCACCCTGCGGATGTGGCGGATGCTCCGCCGGTCGCCGGACTGGCGGAAGCTTTGGGCGCCGGCGCTGCGGCATCCGCGATACGGTCACCCGCCACCGTTCGCGCCCATGCTGTCCACCAACGCGATCGCGCTGGAGCATGCCTCGCATCTGTTCCGGTTCCAGCAGCGCCAGGCGGTCCATTTTCACGACACCGACTGTATCGTCGAGTTCGGCGGAGGCTATGGCTCGATGTGCCGGTTGACCCGCGCGCTGGGGTTTCGCGGCAAATACATCGTCTTCGATCTGCCGCCGGTGTCGGCGCTGCAGCGTTACTATCTAGGAATGCACGGGATCGAAACCGATGGCACTGGCGGGTCCGCCACGTGGCTATGTAACGATCTGGACGCGATCGCCGGGTGGCTGGAACGAGAGGCACCCGGCCGAGTATCGCTTATCTCCACATGGGCGCTAAGTGAAATGCCGATGTTCGTCCGGCAACGGATCGAGCCGTTCTTCTTACTACCAGCCATGACGAAGATTCTGTTGGCATACCAACCGGAATTCGAAGGGACCGACAACAGGGGCTACTTTCGCGACCTGATGGCCCGAACGTCGGAGAAATGGAGGTGGGCGGAACTGAACGTCGATCCCTCCGGCAAGGCACCCACGGCGGCGGACAGCCTGTACGCGTTCGGCATTGCCGATGCCCGAGGCAGCAGCGCTGATCGAGCGACCTAGTCGCCGCGGGACTGAGGGGCCAATGAAACCGCGGCCGCGGTCTTTCCCGTGCGCGCCGTGCTCGTCTGGTTCAGTCCCGGGCGCTGGTATAGGGGTAGCGCAGATCGCCCGATTTCAGCGCGGGCGGGTACAGCACCGTCTGCGTGCCCAGTGTCCGGAACTGCTCGGTATCGTGTCCCTTGATGTCGTGAAACTGCACTTCCAGCACCCGCGGTTCAGCCCATTCGCCGTTCGGACCGAACCGGATGTCGCCGACGATCGTGTGAAACGTGTGGGAGCGCAAATAATCCGCCAACTTCTTCTGGTCGGTCCCGCCCGTCGCCGTCACCGCCTCTCCGACCACCTGCAAATCGGCATAGGCGAATGGCGGCAGATAATAACCCAGCGCATCGACGCCACTTTCACCGACGCGGGACTGGTATTTCGCCAGGAACGCCTTCGCCTCTGGGGAGGCATACGGTCCTACCGGCAGCCAGAAATCGTAGTTGACGATGCCGTTCAGCAACGGTCCAAGCTGGGTCTTGATCGCGGTGGCCTGCAGGCCGACCATGCCGCCGCCAAACATCTTGGTGTCCAGCCCAACCTCGCTCGCCGCTCGGATTATTCCGACCGTGTCGGGTGGATACGATCCGACGAACACCATATCCGGTTTCGTCGCCTGGATCGCGCGGATGATCGGCGAATAATCCGACGTTGTCGGCGGATACGTGCCGTCATAGACAATCTGGTAGCCGTCCCGTTTCGCCTGCGCACGGGCGCCGTCCACCGCGTTCCTGGCGAATTCGGCATCGGCGCCGACCAGGGCGATCGTCTTAGGCTTGGGGATCGCGGCGGCGGCCAGCGCGAAGAACCCGGCGGAGAACGCCTCTTTCGGTTTGTCGCCGCCGGCTGGGATGATGGAGAAGTAGTTTGGGTAGTGAAATTCGCTGTTCACATCCAGGCCGAACAGTCCGACCAGCGTCAGGTTGTGCTGCATGGCGAAGGGCAGGGCGGGCGCAACCATGTTGGTTCCGTTACCAGCGATCAGGATATCGACCTTATCGACATCCAGCAGTTTCGACAGGATGCCGGGAACCAGGGCCGGGTTGGACTGGTCGTCGTAGGTCAGCAGTTTGACGGGCCGCCCAAGCAGTCCGCCTTTAGAATTGATGTCCTCGACCCAGATCTGCATCGCCAGAAGCGCGGCCTTGCCGTTGGGTGCCAGGGCGCCAGTCTGGCCCAGGTTCAGCCCGATGGTGAATGGTTCGGCGGCCCGGGCGGCGCCAATGGACAGCAACGCCATCGGCAACAGGCGGCACACGAGACGCGAGAGCCAGGACATGTTTCCCCCGTGTTGATTTTGTTTAACCAGACGCTGCGTCATTTTGGCCGGAAATGAAAGATCGCGGTGCCAAAGAGGCGTACGGCCCTCTGTCCGGTATCCACTCACTATGGCAGATAGTCCGTTCTCGGTTTTGGCGACATTGAGGATGCCCATGAAAATTGGACGAGGCGGCCGCTTGCTGCGGCTGCGGCGGATGGGGCGGATGCCGCTGGTGTCGCCCCGCCTGTGGTGGCGCCGGGTTGTGTTTTGGGTGGGCGCCGTCCTGGTGGCGACAACCGCGGTCGGTTTCGCCAAGGCATCGGACTATGCTACCGCCTTGTTCCTGCATTTCATCGCGGGCCATCCTTGGCTGCCCTACATCATTGCGCCGGCCGGACTGACGATTGCTTTTCTGGCGACCCAGTTCGTGTTCCCCGGCGCCCAGGGCAGTGGCATCCCGCAGACCATTGCCGCACTTCATATGCACGACGATGCGATGGTGGATCGGGTTCTGTCCATGCGCATCGCCGTCGGCAAGGTTCTGCTGACTCTGTTGGGACTCGCGTCCGGGGCCTCGATCGGCCGCGAGGGTCCAACGGTCCAGGTTGGGGCCTCGCTCATGCACGCGCTGGGCAAGTCGCTGCGCCTGCCGCGCTTGGAACTTCGCCGAGCGTTGGTGCTGGCGGGTGGAGCGGCGGGCGTGGCGGCGGCGTTCAATACGCCGCTGGCGGGGATCGTGTTCGCCATCGAGGAACTCAGTCACTCGTTTGAGGCGCGAACGTCCGGGACGGTGTTTACCGCGGTGGTGGTAGCGGGCGCGACGACCCTGGGGCTGGTCGGTAATTACACCTATTTCGGCCAAACGGCGGCGGCGATGAACAACCATGACGCCGTTTTGGGCGTGCTTGTGTGCAGCATCGTCGGCGGCCTTGCCGGCGGGCTGTTCAGCCAGTCGCTGATCATCGCCGCACGCGGGCTGCCTGGCTTCGTGGGCAAGTTCATCCTACGTTATCCGGTTGCGTTCGCTGCGTTGTGCGGGCTGCTGCTGGCTGTCATCGGCTCGTTGTCCGGTGGCCAGACCTATGGCACGGGCTATCAACAGGCCCGTGGCATGGTCGAGGCGCATTCGACCCTTCCGCCGACCTATGCGCTGTTGAAACTGGCCGCCACGGTGGTTTCGTATATCAGCGGCATTCCAGGCGGTATCTTCGCGCCATCGCTGTCGATTGGCGCCGGGTTGGGATCCGTACTGGCGCCGCTGGTTCCATCCGCGCCAGTCGGCGCGATGATTCTGCTAGGCATGACCGCGTATTTTTCTGGCGTGGTTCAGGCGCCGATTACCGCCTCGGTCATCGTGATGGAGATGACGGCCAATCAGACGCTGATGATCCCGCTGATGGCGACGGCGTTCCTGTCGTTCGCGCTGTCGCGTCTGATCTGCCGCCGCCCGCTGTATGGCGCGTTGGCCCGGCGGTTCCTGGCGGTGCAATCGGGTCGGCATGGTGCGCCTGACGCGGAGGCCGCATAAAAAAAGAGGCGCTCGAAAGCGCCTCTTTTCCAGTCTTGGATGCTTGTGATCAGCGCTTGCTGAACTGGAAGCTGCGGCGGGCCTTTGCCTTGCCGTACTTCTTACGTTCAACCGCACGCGAGTCACGGGTCAGGAACCCAGCGACCTTCAGGATGCTGCGCAGGTCAGGTTCGTAATACGTCAGCGCGCGGCTGATGCCATGACGGACCGCACCGGCCTGGCCGGACAGACCGCCACCGCTGACAGTGCAGAACACGTCGAACTGGTTGTAGCGATCGGCCACCAGGAACGGCTGCGTCAGCAGCATGCGCAGAACCGGACGGGCAAAGTATTGCACGACCTTCTTGCCGTTCACGATGATCTCACCCTTGCCCGGCTTGATCCAGACGCGGGCGGTGGATTCCTTGCGGCGGCCCGTGGCGTAGGAACGGCCCAGTTCGTCGCGCTTCGGCTCCCGCTTCGGCTGGGTGGACACGGCGACGGGCGCGGGGGCGCCGGTTGCGGCGGCTTCGGCTTCAGCAGCGGCCTGGCGGGCGGCGAGCGCCTCTTTCAGGTCGGCGAGGCTGCCGGTTTGAATTCCTGACATCGGTCTCAGCCCCTCTTGTTCTTAGGGTTCATCGCGGCGACGTCCAGCGTTTGCGGCTGCTGGCCATCGTGCGGGTGTTCGGGACCGCCATAGATATGGAGGTGCTTCATCTGCTTGCGCTGCAGCGGGCCGCGCGTGATCATACGTTCAACGGCCTTTTCCAGCACCCGCTCGGGGTGTTTGGATTCAAGGCGTTGGCGGATCGAACGGCCCTTGATGCCGCCGGCATAGCCGGTGTGATAATACAGGACCGACTGGTCCATTTTGTTGCCGGTGACCTTCACCTTGGCGGCGTTGACGACGACGACGTTGTCGCCGCAATCGACATGCGGGGTGAACTGCGGCTTGTGCTTGCCGCGCAGGCGGTTGGCGATGACGACGGCTAGGCGGCCGAGAATGACACCTTCGGCATCGATCAGCACCCAGCCTTTAGTCACCTCCGACGGTTTGATGGAGGGCGTGCTCTTGAGCATGGTTTTTATAAGCGTCCGTGGTTCACAAGGCGCGGCTTATGGAGGCCCGGGCCCGGTTGGTCAAGCGGTTTCCGGCTGTGGTATTATGATACCACACAAAGAAGGGGCTCGGCGCCCGGGTTGGCAAAACCAATGGGTCCAAAAAACTACTAGTCAGTTGACAAACCGGCCCCCGACGTTATCCGATACCGTCAATCACAATCCAGGAGCCTTCATGTTACAGCCAGCCGAACTCCAACGCGCGCCCGTCACGGGAAAAATTGATGTTGTTATCGTCGGCGCCGGCTTCGGCGGTATGTATATGCTGCATCGGCTGCGTGGCTTGGGGATGTCCGCCATCGTGTTCGACGTCGCCACCGGCGTCGGGGGCACCTGGTACTGGAATCGCTACCCCGGCGCTCGCTGCGACGTGGAGAGCAT
>DAIEHR010000371.1 GCA_027353465.1 Acetobacteraceae bacterium
ACAGGCCGGCCGCTCGTAGCACATCGTCCGATAATTCCATCAGCGTGGCGGGTTCCAGCGCGCCGGGGATGGCACGCAGCCGGCCCCAGATCGCGGCGGCGGCCTGATTGCTGATCATCTGCGCGACGATGGCCTGGAGCAGGCCGGGAAACCCCGGTGTGCGGCGGCGCCACGGCAGCGGGCCGGCTGAGTTCAGGATGGCGGCGAAGGCGGGATCGAGCCGGATCAACGTCTCGATCGCGGCCAGCGCGTCCCGGGGCGGAAGCGGGAAGGCGGGCGCCGCGTGGAATTCGGGGGTCATGTGCTGTTATAGGCCGGACAGGGTGATTGGCCAGCGACAGCCGCTAAACCAGCGAACATCCTGTTTCATTCAGCGGCATGAAGGCGTCCTTACCCTGGATCGTGCCGATGGGCTCGTAAAAATCCCATTTGTGGGCGGCTTTCGCGGCGGGTTTTACGCGCCATACGTGCATCGGGTCCATCACCTGGCCGTTGGCGCGCACCGGCACGTTATCGTGGTAGAAATCGTTCACCGGCATCGCGTGCATTTTCGCCGCGACCGCGTCCGCGTCCACCGTTTTCGCCGCCTGTGCAGCCCGCATCCAGTGCATCGCGGCGGAATAGTCGGCGGCCTGTACCATCGTTGGCGGCTGCCCCATTCGCTTCGCGAACCGCTCGCTCCATGCTCGGGTTTTCGGCGTCATGTCCCAGTAGAACGAGTTCGTCAGCACCAGGCCCTCGCATACATCCTGCCCCAGGGCGACCACATCGGTGACAAACATCAGCAGCGTGGCAAGGTTCTGTCCGCCCTTGACGATACCGAATTCCGAGGCCTGCTTGATGCAGTTCTGCAAATCGGCACCCGCATTGGCGAACCCCACGACTTTCGCGCCGGACGCCCTGGCAGCCACTAGCGCGCTGGAAAAATCCGTGGTTCCAAGCGGTACTTTCGCATCGCCCACCACCTTGCCGCCGGCGGCCTTGACGAATCGTTCCGTGTTCGCCTGCAACGAATAACCGAACTGATAGTCCGCGGTGATGAAAAACCAGGATGTTCCGCCAGCCTTGGTCAGCGCCGTTCCGGTGCCTTTCGCCAGCGAGTATGTATCGGCCCAGAAATGGAACCCGTACGGAGAGCAGAACCGCCCCGTCAGGTCCGTCGCCGACGGGCCGTTGCCCAGGTAGATCGTCTTCTTCGCCCGGGCGACTTCCTGCACCGCAAGCCCGGACGATGTCGCACCGCCATCCACCAGCAGGTTGAAGCCGGCATCGATCCACTCGCGCGCCTTTGCACTGGAGATGTCCGGCTTGTTCTGGATATCGGCCTGCATCACCTCGATGGGGCGGCCGAGCAGGTGGCCGCCGAAGTCCTCGACCGCCAGATCGACGGCGATCTTGGCACCCGGACCGCCGACGTTGCGATAAGGGCCCGCAACATCGCTCAATAACCCGATCCGAACCGGCGAAGTTTGTGCTCGCAGCAGCCCCGGCCGGGCCAAGGCTATGGTGGCGGCAAGCGCCGAACGGCGTGTTAGTATAGTCACTGTCGTTCCCCCAAACGTCTCTTTAGCGGCAGCAGAACGCCGGGCAGCACTGTTGTCAATAGTAGCGCACTATTGTATATAGACAATATGAACACACTAGCCAAAAAGCCGCCCCGTATCAGGCAAGTGCCAGCACTGACCCGCGGAATCGCGATCCTGCGTCTGTTGGGCCGCAGCGACGAACCTCTCGGCGTGCATGCGATCGCCCGCGCCCTGGACTTGGTGCCCAGCACCTGCCTGCATATTTTGCGCGTACTGGCGGATGAGCATCTGATCGCGGTCGATCCGTCCACCAAGAAATACACTGTCGCGGCCGGGTTGGTCGCGTTGGCGCAATCCGCGTTGCGCCAGCACACGTTCCCGGCAGCGGTGCAGCCCGAACTGGAGGAGCTTGCGCGCATTTACGGCGCGACATCGATCGGCGTGGAGGCAAGCGGGCTGGAGCACATGATTGTCGTGGCCCTCGCCCGGTCCGATTCACCGCTCAGGGTTCACGTTGATATTGGCAGCCGGTTTCCCGCGCTGATCAGCGCAACGGGGCGCTGCGTCGCCGCCTTCGGCAATTATCCCCGAGAGGAGATCGACGCGCGGTTCGCGAAGTTGCGGTGGGATTCGCCCCCGACACTGGCAAGCTGGCGCGCAGAGGTACGGGCAGCGCGCGACGCCGGTTATGCGATGGATGACGGCCAGTATATACGGGGTGTCAGTATCGTGGCGGCCCCGGTGCGGATGCCGAACGGAACGATCAACGCTTTGGTCGTGGTCGGGGTCAGCGAGCAGATGCGCCGCGCCGGGCTGGTGCGGATCGGTGAGGATCTGAAAAACCGAGCGGCGAGGGTGTCGGCGGCGTTGGGATGAGGGCTATTTGGTGCGGCTTCCCGCCCCCCAGTTACGCTCCAGATTGTCGATCAGCGCCGGGCTGAAATGGCACAGCGCCTGTTCGCGCGCATAGACGGCACAGTAGCGCCTGAATGTATCCAAAGGCTCGACGCCGACGCGGAAGGCGCGGCGGTTGCCGATCGCCCCGACAGCGCCGGCGCTGGTCAGCATTGCCACGGTGTTGTCGATCGCCGCGTCCATGCCGGCGGGCGGAACGATCTCGTCGCAAATCAAACGGCCCTCCGCGCTGTCGCATTCCAGCCGGCGTTCGGCCTGGATCAACTGGCGCGCCAGACGGTCGCCGGTGAAGCGCGGCAGACGCAGGTTGGCCGCGCCCGGGATGATGCCTTCCTTCCGAGCGGGCAGGGTCATGAAGGCGTCGCTGGCGGCCAGGACGTAGTCCATGGTCAGCAGTATCTGGCAGTGGCCGCCGATGGCGAAGCCCTCCACCGCCGCGATCCAAGGCTTTTCGATCCCGAAACCGTTGACGTCGTCGGGCAGCACCTCCGGCGTGGCGACACCGCGCAGATACTTGTGAACGAAACCAAGTTCGCGTTGCATGTACCACAGATATGGGATTGTTCCGTGATACAGGTGGGTCAGGTTGATCCCCGCGCCGAAGATGCGGCGCCCAGCGTATTTGGGATGTTCCACCGGGTTGCCGCGCAGCACGGCGATATCGGTGCCCGGATCCAGGATGGCGGTATCGACGCCGATTTCCATGGCGTCGATCGTCGCTTGGTCCTCGGCGTTCAGGTAGCGCGGATTGCTGCTCAGTAGATGGGCCGCCCGCCCGTGCCGTTCCACGCGAACCGGCCCCAGATCTACAAATCCCTGGGCGTCGAGCGCCGCGAGCGCGGCGGTGGCTTCCCGGCGCGGCAACAGCATCGCATGGCATAAATGCGTGCCGCAGCGCGGCTCAGCCAGGATATGGGCGATCAGCAGGCTTTGATCGATTTCCAGCCCCAGCTTGGCCTTCAACGGACGCGCGGCCTCGGCGGAAAGCTGCGCCTGCGTTGGCACCAGTCCAGGATAGGCATCGGCGGCGCAACGGACCAATTCTTCCAGCCGCACGAAGCGGGTCATGCCGTCGGTCAGCGTGTGGTACACCGCCTCGATATTGTCGCGCAGGAAGTGGTCGCGCGATGCGCGGTCGGCAAATCGGGCTCGCATGATCAGTCCTTCGGCCGCAGATCGATGACTCGCTTGGCTTTGCCCTGGGACCGTTCCAGCGTCCCCGGCTCCACCACTCTGACCTTCGTTGTTACGCCGGCAAAGACCTTAATCAAATGTTCCGCACGCGCTTCCAGTTCGCGCAATTCCCGGCTGCCCAGTTTGCCGGCCAGGGCGGGGCGGGTTTCGACCACCACGTCCAGTTCGTCCAGGCTGCCGGGGCGGCGCAGTTCCAACAGATAATGCGGCGCCAGGCGCTCCTCCTGCTCCAGCACCGCTTCGATGTTGGAGGGAAAGACGTTCACCCCCCGGATGATCACCATGTCGTCGCTGCGGCCGGTGATTCGGGCGATGCGGCGCATCGACCGGGTGGTTGGCGGCAGCAGCCGGGTCAAGTCGCGGGTGCGGTAGCGGATCAGCGGCATGCCTTCCTTGGTCAGCGTAGTCAGCACCAGTTCCCCCGCTTCCCCCTCGGCGACGGGTTCGCCGGTATCGGGGTCGATGATCTCGGGATAGAAATGGTCTTCCCACAGCGTCAGTGTGCCACGGGAGTCCGCGCATTCCTGAGCGATGCCGGGCCCCATGACTTCTGACAGGCCGTAGATGTCCACCGCGTCGATGCCCATGCGGCGTTCCAACTCGCCACGCATGCCTTCACCCCACGGTTCGGCGCCAAAAATCCCCAGTTTCAGGCTGGTAAACAGCGGGTCGATGCCCTGGCGGTCAAACTCGTCGGCGATGGCCAGCATATAGGACGGGGTGACCATGATGATCGTTGGCTTGAAATCGACGATGATCTGCACCTGGCGTTCGGTGAAACCGCCGCTGACGGGAATCACCGCCGCACCCAGATACTCGCCGCCATAGTGCGCGCCCAGACCGCCGGTGAACAACCCGTAGCCATAGGCGACATGAAGGATATCGGCGGCGCCACCGCCGGCAGCCTTGATCGAACGTGCCATCAGCATGGACCACGTCTCGATATCCTTCGCTGTGTAGCCAACAACCGTTGGTTTCCCGGTGGTGCCGCTGGACGCATGGATACGGACGATCTGCTCCATCGGGACCGCGAACATGCCGTACGGATAATGGTTCCGCAGATGGGCTTTGGTGGTCAGGGGGAATTTGGCGATATCCGCCAGGGTTCGTAGATCGTCCGGGGTTACCTTCGCCGCGTCGAACGCGGTGCGGTAGTGGGGAACGTGTTCATAGGCCCGCCGGACGACATCGCGCATACGGGCAAGCTGCAGGGCGCGCAGATCCTCCACGGTGGCGGGTTCGTTGGCGGTCATGGCGCTCTCCCGGTTTTCCCGCCAGGATTGGGGATGGCGGTGGGGGCGTCAACAGGGCCCAGGGTGTCCGCGCTACTTTTGAAGCGCTACTCCAATCCGGAACGGGCCTGCGCGTTTCCTCCAGCGATCGCCGCTCGGTCTGCATCCGAAAATGCCGCGACCGAGGCGATATGGGGGGCTCGCGAAGCCGGCGGCATCGGTCACCAATACATGGGAATGGATATCCACCGTCGTGCTGCCGTCCTGGCTGGCCAAACGCTGGCTGCCTCCTTTTGTCGTGTCCCAACCCAATCCCATGTGCCGCGTTATCGTCAACGATGACAAAAGGTTTTCCGGTTTCGTGCCGCAACAGATTTCGGGGGCGGAAGGTATGCTCCGAATTGGATCTTCCGGTCTCGCTGTGCCTGACAGCCCGGCTGATGTCCTCACGTCTTGCATGTTGAACTTCCCACGGCGCGCACTGGCCGGTAGCGAGCCTATGGAACTGTCGGGATGAATAATTTGCCAGCCATGCGCAGCCGCCCGCTAGTTCTGAACGTGGATGTCGGTGCGCCTCGGCGCGCAGGACGAGGGCAACTGTTTCCACTGGACGATATAGAGGTGATCGAGGCGGAAAACGGCGCCACGGCCCTGGCCTTGATCGCCGAACGGCAACCGGTGCTGGTGCTGGTGGACGTCAGCCTGCCACATCTCTGCGGCCCCGAAGTCTGTCGTCAGATCAAAGCAGGCTGGCCGTATATCGGGGTGCTCCAGATATCGTCCACCGCGATCCCGGTGGCGGAGCGAATGGCCGCGATGGACAGCGGGGCGGATTGCCATCTGATCCGCCCGGCAGAGTCCTTTGAATTGGCCGCCGCGGTTCGGACGATGCTGCGGCACTGCCGCACCGAAGCCCAGGTTTGGGAATCTGCTCGATACTATCGCGTGATTGCCGAACATTTGGTTGACCACGCGATCTTCGCATGTGGCCCGGACGGACGCGTGACCAGCTGGAACGCCGGCGCCACGGCGATGCTGGGCTATCAGCCGCAGGAAATCATCGGCGAACCCTGCGCCCGCCTGTTCCTGGCTGAAGATGTCATCGCCGAGGTGCCGGAAAACGAGATGCGCGCCGCACAGATCGGCCAGGGTGTGCGGTCGGAGCGTTGGCATAAGCGGCGCGACGGAACGCGGTTTTGGGCCTGCGGACACATGGCGGCGTTGCGCGACCGGCGCGGGACTGTCACCGGATATCTGAAAATCCTCTGCCACCGGACGGCGCACATCGATGCCCGCGACGCCCTGCTGGTGGCGCGCCACGAGCTGGAAGACAAAGTCGCAGAGCGAACCCGCGAACTGACGGTTGCCAATGATCGCTTGCAAGCCGAGATCGCAGCGCGGGAACTAGCCAGCGAACAGCTTCGCCAGACGCAGAAGATGGAGGCGCTAGGCCATCTGACTGGTGGAATAGCCCATGATTTCAACAACCTGCTGACCGCGATTTTGGGCGGTCTGGAAGTCATCCGACGGCGGATGGAGGACCCTCGCGGCCTGCGGCTGATCGACAGTTCCATCAGCGCGGCACAACGGGGTGCCCGGCTGATCGCGCAACTCATGGCCTTTGCCCGCAAGCAGAACCTGCACGCGGAACAATTGTCGCTGAACACGCTGGTTCAGGACATGCGCGAACTGTTGGAGCAGAGTCTCGGGACAGCGACCCGCATAGACTACGATCTCGCGATCGATGTATGGCCGGTTCTGGCCGACGCCAATCAGGTGCGGATCGCTATGGTGAATCTAGCCATCAACGCCCGCGATGCTATGCCGGACGGCGGGGTGTTGCGGATCACAACCAGCAATGTTTCGGTGACCGTGGCGGAACCGGAACTGGCGGCCGGTGATTATGTCGCGCTGTCGGTATGCGACAACGGGACCGGAATGCCGCCGGAGGTGCGGGCGCGCCTGTTCGAGCCTTTTTTCACGACCAAGGATGTCGGTCAGGGAACCGGCCTTGGGCTGGCGCAGATTTATGGGTTCGTCAGACAGTCCTGTGGCGGCGTCCGCGTGACCACCGCGGCTGGCGAGGGGACCACAATCACGCTCCTGCTGCCCCGGTTGCTCGCGACGCAGCCATAGCACTTCAACCGGTGCTTACCGAACAGCGCACTCGGTTATGGCATACAACGCCGCGAACCCCTGCGCGTCCACCAGCCGGAAGCGGCTGGGGGGTAGGCGTGGCATGGCGTCGGCCTCTGTCATCAATAGGTAGTCGTAGCCGCACAGGTCGCTGGCGATCGCCGCCTTTCGATCCCGCGGCAATCCGGTTCGGTGTGCCAGGCTATTGAACGGTTCCAGTGTCCTGATCGGCTGCTGGGCGGGCAAATCGAATTCTCCCGGCCAGAACGCGCGATGTTCGAGCAAAACCAAGGCACCGAGATGGGTATCGGTGCGGACCCCGTTGGACAGCCGACGCCAACTGGGATTGGCTTTCCAGTAAGCCGGCGCCTCGTCGGGTCCCGCGGACAGGACATAGACGGTCTGGCCGGGCTGGACTTGTGCCAGCACCGTCCGCAAATCCCGCAGATCATGGGCGTGGGTGGCCCAGACCGTGATCAGAAGCCCCATTCGAACCGTGAATATCGTGGCCAACACAACGGCGACGGCAACGCCGGGCCAGAATGTCAACCGCACGGGCAGGAACCCGGCGAACAGCATGAATGCGATCATCACGGCGAACCGCATGTCCAGGCCTGACGTTCCTTTCCAGGCATAGGGCGAGGCGATATACGCCACCGTCAGCAGCACCAGCGCGATCCCGGCCGGACCCGGCATGCGGCCTCGGTGCAGCAGCACCAGCAGAACCGGCAACCAGATCGTAACCGCGGCCGCCGTCAGATCCAGCCGAAGGTCATAGTTGACGAAGACCGCCAGGAAATGGCCAACCTTGTCGGCCATTCCGAACAGCGCATCGCCATGAAGCTGCTCCAGCGCCGACAGCGCGTACAGCAACCCCGGGATGAACAGCACCAACACCAGGATCGCGCCCCGTTCGGCGGCGGTTCGGATGGCAACCTTCGAACCGGCCGAAACGCCCCGATAAACGATGTAGAGTTCGGCACTGCCAATCAGTGCGGCGAAGAAGATAAGCCCCATCATATGGCAGACGAACAGGACAGGTGCGCCGATCGCCGCCGCGACGATGGCCCGAACCGGCCTGGCTTCTCGCCAGCGCATCCAGCTTGCGGCGAACAGCAAGGCTAGTCCCAGGGAGATCTCGAAGTTCAGAAACCCGTAAAGCTGGCAATTATTATAGGCGATGAGCCCGGCGCCGAATGACCACCAGCGCCCGCCGAGGGCAGAGTGATAAGCAACCGTCCCCAACACAGGCAGCAGGACGGCCGCCGCGACCAACAGACGCCCCGCCACATTGACCGGCAATAGGTGAAGTAGCGGCGGCCCGACGATATCCAGCGCCAGATTGGGAATGACCGACCAATGCGGCGCATAGAACCGCGCCAGCACCGTATCCCGCGGCAATGAGGCGAGCACGAAGATCCGCCCCAAATGATTGGGGTAGTCCAGCAAGGGCGGCACATCGACCACGAACAGCGGTGCCACCAGAATCGCACACAGACCCGCCAGCGCCGCCCACCAAACTTGGCATGACCCACCAGCGCCGGGTGGGCGAACCGCCCGGTGCAAGGCCCCCTCCCGCATCGCTGACGTCACCGAAACCGATCGATCAGCCAGTAAACTCGCAACCCAGCCGAACCAGGGCGGCATCGACCCAGGACCGGTCGGAGGTGCCGGCCCGGATCGCGGCCATCTGCTGTTCCTCGGCGTCGTTCTTGGCCTTGGCTGCCTTGTAGATGGTCTCGGCCTCCAGCCTTGGCACGCATAGCATGCCGTCGTCATCACCGATGATCAGGTCGCCCGGGACGATCACCATGCCGTCGATAGCGATGGGGACGTTGATCTCACCCGGGCCGTCCTTGTACGGGCCGCGATGCGTGACCCCCGCCGCGAACACTGGAAAACCGCCCGCCCGGATCGCCGCGACATCGCGCACCGCGCCGTTGATCACCACGCCGCCCAGCCCGCGCTGGATCGCATGGGCGATCATCAGTTCGCCGATCAGCGCGTTGGTCAGGTCACCGCCGCCGTCGCACACGACAATGTCGCCGGGCTGCGCGAGGTCCAGGGCCTTATGCAGCAGCAGGTTGTCGCCCGGACGCGCCTTCACCGTGAACGCGGGGCCGGCCATGACGCCGCCCGCATGCATCGGCCGCAGGCGCGCGCCACTCGCGGTCATCCGCCACATGCTGTCGGAGATGTTGGCCACCGGAATTGGACGGAACCGATCGACCAGACCGGGATCGACGCGGGTGGTCAGGGGATGGATGCGAAAACCGATGGTCATGGGTCCTCCTTGCAATGTGTCACGGCGTAAAGCGCGGCGAAGCCGGATTGAGTCAGCAGTTGGAAGCGGGCGGCCGGCAATTTCGGCACCGCGTCCGCCCCGGTCAGCAGCACATAATCGAAACCGCAAACATTCGCGACTGCCGCCCTGTCGCGATCCGGCAGGCCGCCGACCCGTTCGGCCAGGGCGCGATACGGTTGCCGGGTTTCCATCGGTTGCTGCGACACATTGTCGAATTCGAACGGCCAATACGCTCGGTGTTCGATCGACGCCAACGCGCCAAGATGCTCGTCGGTCCGCACGCCGTTGGACAGTATCCGCCAGTTGGGATTTCTGGCCCAATAGTCCGAAGCCTCCTTCAGGCCAGCCTCCGCCACATAGACCGCCTGGCCAGGCTGAACCGGCAGCAGCACGGTGCGCAGATCGGCAAGGTCGATGCGGTGCGCCATCCAGGCCGTCGTCAGCACGGACATGCGCGCGGCAAACAGCAAAATCAGCACCGCGGCGGCGCCGAGACGCAGGGCAGGCGGCCAACGCACCGGCACGTAGCCGGCGAACAGCATGAACGCCAGCATGATCGCGAACCGAGTATCAAGCGACTGCGTGCCCTTCCACGCAAACGGCGCGGCGAGAAAGACCGCCAGCAGCAACGCCATCGGTACCGCGGCTCGCCCGGGCACGCGGCCCTTTCGCGCCAGCAGGCACAGTGTCGGCAGGCCGATCACCGTCAGGGCCGCGGCCATGTCCAACCGCCGGTCGTAATTGGTAAACGCGGTCAGAAGCTGCAGTAATTTCGCGCTTAACGGCTGGAATTCCGCATCATCGCCCAATGGATGCAAGGCCGATCCGGCATACAAGATCGCGGGAATCGCAAAGATCGCAACCAGCGCGCTGGTCCGGCGCACCGCCGTCACCAGGGACCGTTCCCGAGCGATCTGGAATGCCTCTGCCCCGCCGATCAGCAGGCCGAAGAACACCAGCCCCATCAGATGGCAGGCGAACAACACCAGCGCGCCGGTCATCGCCAGGACGACGGTGCGGGCGGGCGCGGGATCCCGCCAGCGCAGCCAGCCGGCGGCCAGCAGCAAAGCGACGCCAAGCCCGATCTCAAAGTTCAGGAAGCCGTAAAGCAGGCAGGCGTTGAAGGCCAACAGGCCAACGCCCAGCGCCCACCATCGGCCGCCAAGGGCGGTGTTATAGGCGATGGCGCCAACGGCCGGCAGTAACAACGCCGCCGCGATCAGCAGCCGCCCGGCGACATGAACCGGCAGGATGTCGATCAAAGGCGGGGCAGTCAGGTCGAGTGCCAGGTTCGGGATAACCGACCAATGCGCTGCGTAGAACAGTCCCAGTACCTGGTCACCTGGCAGGGATGCGAGGATGAAAGCCCGAGCGAGGTGGTTCGGGTAATCGAGCAGCGGCGGCACATCGACCAGGAGAAGTGGTGCCACCAGGATCGCACAGAGGCCGATCACCGCTGCCCACCATGCGGGCGGGAGTGGAGACGTGGCTGATAGCGGCGTCATGCGGCAGCTCGATCTACGGTTCCTGGGCCCGTAACCGCTTTGTAAGAAATTCTCGGCGATCACGTCAGCCAACCTGTTATCGAGCGGACCTCCACCCGTGCGCCTGCAACCCGAACCCGCCGCCGCGATGCTATCCGCCGTTGCGGTTGTGCCCGATGTTCGGCGCCCCGGCAATGCGAGGGCG
Source organism: Acetobacteraceae bacterium (assembly GCA_027353465.1). Classification (GTDB taxonomy): domain Bacteria; phylum Pseudomonadota; class Alphaproteobacteria; order Acetobacterales; family Acetobacteraceae; genus Rhodopila. The sequence continues at coordinate 10,998 of DAIEHR010000371.1, forward strand.
TGGGTTCCGGCCATTGCCTTGCAGGCGATACTGGCCGGTGTCCTGCTCTGGTTTCCGCTGGTCCGTGCCGCTCGGCCGGCGGCCTTCGCCTATAACGAAGGCTGGAACACCTATTGGCAGCAGGCGGCCGCCGCCGGGCAGTTGCTGTATGGATCGCCTCCGGGGTGGACGATCCAGAACTACCCGCCGTTGTCGTTCCACCTGATCGGCGCGCTAGGCGCTGCGTTCGGCAACACGAACATGGCGGGGCGCGGCGTGTCGTTGGTGTCCCTGGCACTGGTCTGCCTGCTGACTGGCGGCATCGCCCAGCGGTTTTCTGGCTCGCGGTGGGCTGGCTGGTATGCCGGGCTGTGCCCACTGGTTTGGATCGGCGTCTTCTCGGCGAACCGGATCGCGATGAACGATCCGCAGTTTCTGGGCATGGTTTTTGAACTGGCGGGCTTTTATATCTATGTCCGCCGCCCCGCCGCGACTTGGGCGCTGACTGGTTCAGCAGCGCTGTTCGCGCTGGCCATATTCACCAAGCACAATCTGATCGCCGCCCCGGCCGCCGTTGCGGGCCAGATGCTGTTGTCGCGCGATTGGCGCGGGTTGGCACTATGGGGCGGTACAGGGGCGGCGCTCGCCGTGGCCGGTCTTGCAGCCACGATGGCATTCGATGGCCGGTTCTTCCTGGCGCATCTGCTGTCGCCCCGGGCCGCCGACTATGTAACCGGGCTGAATTTCAACCTGCTATACGGCCGGCTGTTCGCCCCTGCGATTGTGGTCGGCGTGCTATGGTCGGTGCGCCATTTGGTGCCAGGGCCGGAGCGGGCCCTCTCCCTGGCATGGATCGCCGCCGCCCTGCTTGGCGCGGTTCTGCTGTTCGGCCATGGGGTGGACAAAAACATCCTGTTCGAGGCCTTGGTGTTCGACGCCATCGTTGTCGCGGCCGCAATGCGGACCCAACTCGACAGTTCGGATCGGCCCGCGATTCCGGCGGTCATATTGGTCGCGATCGCGAGTTGGCCGGTAATAATGGTTCCCGCCTTGGCATTCCAAGGTCCGCGCGATCTGGCCGCGCTGCCCCGGATCGAAGCGGATTTCGCGGCCGGTGCCGATCTGGTCCGCTCCCGTCCAGGGCCGGCATGGTGCGAGAACCTTTTGCTCTGCAATGCCGCCGGCAAGCCTATGGTGTTCGACGCCTACTATACGCAGGACCAAGTCGAGTCCGGCCGCCTGCCCGAATGCGCGGTTCTGAGGCAACTCGTCGCGCAGGTGCCGTCTTCGGTGGAGGTGGGGAAATCCTCCGGCAACGATCCGCTGCTGCCCAGCGCCAGGCTGCGCTTCACGGCCGGGTTCATGCGCACCTTGCTGACCTATTACACCACGGCGCTGGAAACGGAGGAATTCTTCGTCCTGGTTCCGACCGACGGCCCCTGGCTGGGCGCTGGCCGATGCCGCTAACCGGGCGTGGAGGCTTTCGCCAGCGCTGTGCTAATCTGCGCACAGCATTGCCTTGGGGTTGTTGTCCTTGCCGTTCACCCAGTCTGGTTCAGGTATCGTCCGTCGGCAACTGATTGCCGCTGCGGCGCTCGCATTGCCGGCCATCGTGTCCGCGCCCACCAGGGCGGCCGCGCGCGGCGTAACCTTCGCCGGCTACGGCGGATGGTTCCAATCGGTGTTCGACCCCATGATCCTGGGGGCGTTTCGCAAGGCTCACCCAGACATCCCCGTGTTCTATTATCCGGTCGGCAACTCCTATCAGGCCTTGTCCGTCCTGCGCGCCCAACGGGGTTTCCCCACTACCGGCGTGGCCTTGTTGGAAACCGGCATCGCCGCCCGCGCCATGGCGGATGGGTTGGTGGAACCGCTCGATGCTGGCTCGATGCCGGTTTTGAACGACCTTGTGGCCGGCGCGATATCGCCGAACCTCGGCGGGCCGGCCCTGATGCTGGACAATCTGGCGCTGGGGTACAACCCGACCCTGATCGCCCCGCCGCCAAGATCCTGGCGCGCGCTATGGAACCCGGTTTATGGGCGCCGGGTGGTGCTGCAGACCCCGCCCGATCCGCTGGGGTTGGCGATCACGGCGGTGGCCGCCGGGCTGTACGGCGCCGGCGACCCGAAAACTTCGATGGACATTGCCCTGACCGCGCTGACGCAACTGGTCCCGCGCGTCGGGGCGTGGGACCCTATCCCGGATGTCTATACCGCCATCGCGGACGGGGACGCCGGATTCGGGCCATGCTGGAATGCTCGGGCACAGGCGCAGGCTGCGCTGACGCCACACCGCTTCGCCGCCGTCATCCCCGATGAGGGCGGACCCTATCTGACGACAACGGTCAATCTGGTCAAAGGCGCCCCGCAAGCCGAGGCGTCCCGCACCCTGATTGCCTGGCTGCTGGGCCCGGAAGCGCAGCGGCTGCTGGTGCAGACCATGTTCTACGAGCCGGTCAATACCAAGGCGGATATCCCGGCCGCCGCGCTGTCCCGGGTTGGCGCGACTCAAGCGATGATCGCACGCCGGATGGAAATGGACTGGATCGGCATCACCGCCGCTCGCGATCAGGTGACCGCGCTATGGCGCAGCCACGGGCTGGAACCGCAATGAAATCCTTCCATGCGCTAAGGAGACGCGGCGTAATAACTGCTTCGACCGACGCCCGTTGGGTGCGGTCCGTCATGGCGGGCGCGGGTTCGCCATCCACGCCTTTCCCGGCACAAGTGCCACAATCCTGGACCGTCCAATGACGGACCTGCCCGCGGAATTTCAGTTGATCGCCCGCCACTTCCGCCCGCTGGCTGGCCCCGGGGCGCTGGAACTGCGCGACGACGCCGCGCTGCTGACGCCGCCCCCCGGCCGGCAGTTGGTGCTGACCGTCGATGCAATGGTGGCCGGCGTCCATTTCCTGCCGGATGACCCGCCGGACCTGGTCGGACGCAAACTGCTGCGTGTCAACCTGTCCGACCTCGCCGCGAAAGGCGCGGTGCCGCTGGGTTATTTGATGACGATATCCACACCGAAGGGCACGCCCGACGCCTGGTTCGCGGGATTTGCCGCCGGATTGGCCAGGGATCAGGTGGAATACGGCGTCACCCTGCTGGGCGGCGATACCACCTCCACGCCCGGGCCCATCTCGCTGTCGCTGACCATTATCGGCCATGTCGCTCCGGGAACGGCCGTTCACCGCTTCGGCGCCTCCGCTGGCGACGAGATCTGGGTCACCGGCACGATCGGGGATGGGGCGCTGGGTCTGGCCGTTGCCCAAGGGCGGCTGGCCGATGCCAGCGGCTTTCTGCTGGATCGGTATCGCCTGCCCCAGCCGCGCGTGGGGCTGGCGCTGGCTGGTATCGCCTCGGCCGCGATGGATGTTTCGGACGGGCTGGTGCAGGATTTAGGTCATATCTGCCGAGCCAGCGGGCTGGCCGCCGAACTGCGTCCAGATTGGGTGCCGCTGTCCGATGCCGCTCGAACGGCAGGGCCAACCTGGCTGGAAACCTGTCTGACCGGTGGCGACGACTACGAACTGCTGCTGGCGGTACCCCCGAATCGTGTTGATGCGCTGCGGACGGAAGCGGCTCGCGCCGGCATAACTGTCACGCGGGTGGGACACTTCCATTCCGGACCTGCCGAAGTCATGCTGCGTCTGGCCAGCGGAGAATCCCTTGCTGTATCGAAGGGTGGCTGGAGCCATTTTTAGCTAACAGACGGGCGTCCAAGAACATGAACAAGAATGTCTGGCTGCTGTTCGCCTGTCAGGCGCTGATGAACGCAGTGATGTCGGGGCAGACTGTGATGGCCTCGCTGGTCGGATACAAATTATCCGGCACCGCGTTGAACACGCTGCCGATGGCGATCCAGATGGTGTCAGTGATGTGCGCCTCGCTGCTGGCTGGCTATGCATTTCCGCGGTTGGGCCGGCGCGGCGGCTTCTGGTTGGGCTGCGCGATCATGATGTGCGGCAGCCTGACCTTCGCGCTGGGCATCTACACCAGGAATTTCACCATCTACTGCATGGGCGCGGTGCCGGCCGGCCTTGGGTTCGGAATCAGCCAGCACCTGCGGTTCGCGGCGGCCGAGGTCGCGGACCAGCACGCCAAGGCCCGTGCGGTGTCGCTGGTTTTGGCGGGCGGCGTGCTGGCCGCGATCGTGGGGCCGGAGATGGTGAAGCGCACCAACGCCCTGATCCCGGATTACGTGTTCCTCGCCACCTATCTGTATCTGCCGCTGCTGCCGGTCATGACCGCGATTCTGCTGAGCTTCGTGCAAGTGCCCCCGGCAACTAAAAAGACCGGCATTCCGGTGCCGTTCCGCTCCATCATCGTGCGGCCGGAGTTCGTCACCGCGGTGACGGCGTCCTTGGTCGGCTACGGGTCGATGAACCTGATCATGGCCTCGACACCTCTGGAGATGATGATCTGTGGCTTCGGCGTGGCAGCCAGCGCGGATGTGATCAGGGCACACTCGCTGGCGATGTTCTCACCGGGCTTCGTGACCGGGCGGCTGATCCAGAGGTTCGGAGTTCACCAGATCATCCTGATCGGCGGATTGCTGACACTGGGCTGTGTGTTGGTAAACGTGTTCCAGCCGCCGCTGTTCATGACGTTCCTGGTGGCGCTCGCGCTGCTGGGCGTGGGCTGGAACTTCATGTTCGTCGGCGGCACGACGCTGCTGACGACATCCCACTCGCCGGAGGAGCGGGTACGGGTGCAGGCGACGCACGATTTCATCGTGTTCGGCAGCGTCGCGATAACCGCGGTGACGTCTGGCGCGGTGCAGGCGACCCAAGGCTGGGAATTCCTGAACCTGACCGTGCTGCCGCCGGTCGTGATCGCGTTCATCGTCGTCGGCTGGCACTGGCTCGCCCGGTCGCGCAAGCGCGCGGCGGTAACGGCTTAGCGACGAGGGACTCTACCTCACGGCCTCGTAAACCGCGCTCTCGAACGCATCCAGCGCTTCCAGCACCGAGGGGTCGGCGAACGGCAGCGTCTGGGTCATCAGCACGCCAGCAATCTTTTTGACCGGGTCCAGCCAGTAATAGGTGTTGTTCAGCCCGGCCCAGGCCAGGCTTCCAGCGCTGCGCCCGGCGTGCCC
>DAIEHR010000399.1 GCA_027353465.1 Acetobacteraceae bacterium
GAGGCCCGACAGATGGCCGGCACGCTGAAGGGCGCGCTGGACGGCATCCCGATCGGTCATAAGGACATCTACAACACCGCCGGCATCCGCACGACCGCGCACTCCAAGCTGCTGGAACACAACGTCCCCACCGAGGACTCCGTCGTGGTCGGCAAATGGGCCGAAGCCGGGACGGTGATGATGGGCAAGCTGGCAACGCATGAGTTCGCCATCGGCGGCCCGTCGTTCGACCTGCCCTGGCCGCCGGCCCGCAATCCCTGGAACCCGGACCATTTCACCGCCGGTTCGTCCTCCGGCACCGGGGCCGCCGTCGCGGCGGGTCTGGTCCTGGGCGGCACCGGGTCCGACACCGGCGGATCGATTCGCGGCCCGTCCGCGTTGTGCGGCATCGCCGGGATCAAGCCGACCTATGGCCTGTCCAGCCGGCGCGGCGTGCTGCCGCTGTCGCAGACCCTGGACCACACCGGACCGATGGCCTGGACGGTCGAGGACTGCGCGCTGCTGCTGCAAGGCATGGCCGGCTACGATCCGCTCGATCCCGCCAGCGCCAACCGCCCGGTGGCCGACTTTACCGCCGACCTGGGCAAAACCGCTCGCGGGCTGCGGATCGGTGTCATCCGCCACTTCCACGAAGTCGATCACCCGGTCAGCGCCGCGACCCAAAAGGGTATCGACGACGCGCTGGCTGTGTTCCGCGACCAGGGTGCGGAAATCCGCGACGTCACGCTGTCGCCGATGATGGACTACAACGCCCCCGGCTGGCTGATCCTGACCGCCGAAGCTTACGCTGTGCATGAGCCCTGGCTGAAGGAGCGGTTCAACGACTACGGCGCCCTGATGCGCGACCGCCTCGCGTTCGGCGCCGTGCTGCGCGCGGCCGACTACATTCAGGCCATCCGCCGCCGCCGCGTTCTATGCGAGGAGATGCGCGATGCGATGGAAAACCTGGACATCCTGATCACCGCATCGGCGCCCGGCGAGGCGCCCAGGATCGACGAGGTGCCGAAATGGGCGATGCTGGAGAAGCCCAATTTCACCATGCCGTTCAACGTCACCGGCCTGCCGGCGCTGAGCGTTTGCACCGGATACGGCCAGGGTGGCCTGCCCGTCAGCATGCAGATCATCGGCAAACCGTTCGCCGAAGCAACGGTCTTCCGCGCCGGATACGCGTATGAGATGGCGACGTCGTGGCGGGCCAAGCGCCCACCGCTCGCCGCCTGACGGACGCGGCACCATGAGCGAAATCAAGTTCGAGGCTCGGGTCAAAGCCACCGGCCTGCGCCCCAAACCTGACGATCTGCCCATGCTGGAGGCGCTGGTAAGAGACCTGGACCGCGCGGCTGCAATGCTGCGCGGTCCAAGGCCGTTCGCCGAGGAACCGCTGATCGCGTTCCGCCTGAAACCCGCGTAGGAAGTCCGGCGTCTAAGCGGCGGTGCCCAGGTAGGCTTTGATCACCTCGGGGTTCTGGCGGACATCCTCCGGCTTCCCGTCGGCGATCTTGCGGCCGAAATTCACCACCACGACCTTGTCGGAAACGGACATCACCAAGCTCATGTGATGTTCGACCAGCAGGACGGTGACTCCTTGCAGATCGCGGACGCGGCGAATCTGGCCTTCCAGCGTATGCACCTCCTCGTGGTTCAGGCCGGCTGCCGGCTCGTCCAGCAGCAGCAGCTTCGGTTCTGCGGCCAGTGCGCGGGCCAGTTCCACCCGCTTGCGAATCGGAAACGGCAGGCCAGCCGAGACGCGATTGGTGAACTCCCCCAGATTCATGAAGTCGATCAGTTCCAGGGAACGCTCCCGCACCGCCTTTTCCTCCCGCCCGACCGAGGGCAACCGCAGGGCGCTTTCGACAAAGCCGGCGCCGGTGCGGCTGTGGCGGCCGACCATGACGTTTTCCAGCACCGTCAGATGGTCGAACAGCGCGACGTTCTGGAAGGTTCGGCCAATGCCGATCGACGGGATCCGGTGGCGCGGCACCTCCAGGACCGACTGGCCCTCGAAACTGATTTCCCCGGCATTTGGCTGGTATAGCCGGCTGAGGCAGTTGAACAGCGTGGTCTTGCCCGCGCCGTTCGGGCCAATCAGCCCGGCGATCTGGCCCGGCATGACATCGAATGACACACTATCAAGGGCGACGACGCCGCCAAAGCGCAGCGTGACACCTTTGACAGACAACAGCGGTGTCGAGTGATCGGACATTGTATGGACGCTTCCTTCCCGGCGAGGGACTGTGCCGCTGGGCCGGCACTTGATACCCCAACACCGGCTACAGTGCGCAATGATGCCGGCCCGCGCAAGCACCCGATGACGATCCGAAAGGCTCCAGGCCCGATCGGCTTGCCGGACAGCGGGAACGGCCGCTAACGTCGCGCCATGCCCATCTTCAACTTTGACCATATCCATCTGCGAAGCTCCGATCCCGAAGCGACCGCCCGGTTCTTCGAGACCATGTTCGGCGCGGAGGCGACACGCGGGGTCTATCCGCCTGGCACGCTGTACCCCGGTCAGCCGCGGATCATGTTGCGCGTCGGCGGGCAGAAGGTGCTGATCGCGCCGACCCATCCGCACGATCCGATGACCCCTGCCCCGGTGTTCCCCTATTACGGGCTGGAGCATTTCGGCTTTACCGTCGAGGACCTGGACGCCACGATCGCGGACCTGCGGTCCAAGGGCGCCGAGATCGCGGTGGGACCGGTCACACGGGATGCGGGGGTGTACCTCGCGTTTGTGCGCGGGCCGGACGGGATCATGGTTGAACTGGTGCAAAAACGCGCCGCGGCCTGACGATAACAAAGGATAATACCATGCGGAAACACCCGTTCGGGCCGCTTTTCCCTGTCTCTACCCTGACCCTCGGCGGCGGCGGGTTGGGCATGCTGTGGGGGGAGACCACGTTCGACGAATGCGTGGCGACCGTCCATGCGGCGGTGGCGGCGGGGATCAACCTGCTGGATCTGGCGCCCCGCTATGGCGACGGCAAGGCGGAAACCGTGGTCGGCGCCGCGTTCGGCGGGCGCATCCCCGAGGGACTGCGGATCACCAGCAAATGCAACCTGGGCAATCCGGCGCCCGACCGGGTCTATGGCATCCTGCGGGCATCGCTGGAAACCAGCCTGCGGCTGATCCAGCGGGACCGGTTGGATATCTTCTTCCTCCACTCCAATCTGGTGCCGGACGGGCATGCGATGTGGAACGCGCCGGATGTCACCCGGCTGACTCCGCTGCCCTTGTTCCGGTCCCATGTTCGGCCGGCCTTCGAGAAGCTGAAGCAGGAAGGGCTGATCGGCGCCTGGGGGCTGACCGGTATCGGGCACCCCGATGCGATCATCGAGGTCCTGCATGAAGACCCGAAGCCGGCGGCGGTGCAGTGCATCGCCAACCTGCTGGACTCACCGGGCGGGCTGAAGTTCTTCCAGGGGCCGTCGAAACCGCGCGAAGTCATGGCCGCCGCTCGGGCGAACGGAGTCGGGATCATGGGAATCCGAGCGGTTCAGGCCGGGG
>DAIEHR010000008.1 GCA_027353465.1 Acetobacteraceae bacterium
GATCCCGCCAAAGCCAGCGCCCTGATCGCCGACATGGTCCACGCCTACGCTCCGGCCGACCTGGTCGAAATGGACCTCGCCGGCCGGCTCGTCGGCTTCAGCCTCGGCGCCATGGACAGCATGCGCCTGTCTATCGCCGACCCCGACCTGCCGGCCGCCCAAATCCTGCGCCACCGCACCACCGCCGCCGGCCTCAGCCGTTCGGCGGAAAAATGCCGCGCCGCGCTGAACGCCCGCCGGTCAGCAGCGCAACCCGAACCTCCGGCGAAGCCCCGAACCGCCAAACCCGCCGCCGCGAAATCGCGTTCGGCCGAACCCGTCCCCGACATCGAACACGAAAAAGCCGCGGCCCGGGCGCGGGGAACGCTGGAACGGCTCGACCGCCTGCACCTGGAATGGGCATCCGCCCCGAACGGCGTCCCTCTGCTCCCGCGTCCCGCCACCCAGGATGCGAACAAACCAACCGGCGACCCGGCCTAAAGTGAAGCCGTCAATCCCCCGTCCACCACAAGCACATGACCCGTGACATAGGACGAAGCATCGGAAGCCAGGAACACCGCCGGCCCCGCCAGTTCCGAAGGCCTCCCCCACCGTCCCATCGGCGCTCGGGAGGCTATCCACTCGTTGAACTTGGCGTCCTTGTGCAGCGTATCGGTCGCATCGGTCGGCATGAATCCGGGTGCGATGGCGTTCACCGTGATGCCCAGCGGCGCCAGTTCGGCGGACAGGCCGCGAACCATGCCGTGCAGGCCCGCCTTGGCCGTGACATATCCCGGAATGGTTGGCCGCCCAACAATGCCCATGATCGACGAAACCATGATGATCCGCCCGGATTTCGCCGGCACCATCAAGCGCGCGGCGTCCCGCGACATGCGGAAATAGGCGGACAGGTTGGAATCGATAACCGACGCCCACGCCTCGTCCGTGGTTTCCAGCAGCGGCTTGCGGGGAATGATCCCGGCGTTGTTCACCAGGATGTCCAGGCAGCCATGGTCGCGGGCGATGGTCGCGAACGCGGCCTTGGTCGCCACGGTGTCGGAAACATCGAACGCGAGGGTGCCGGCCAGGTTCGGAAACGTGGCGGCGGTTTGCGCCAGCCGATCGGGATCGCGGCCATGCAGGATCACCCTGGCGCCCGCTTCCGCCAGTCCGGTGGCGATCGCAAGCCCCAGGCCGCGGGAACTGCCGGTGACCAGGGCGATGCGGTTGGCGAGGGAGAAATCTGTCTGCATAATGGCGCCACGGTGCGTGACGGTGCCAGGGGTGTCAACGCGCGTTCTAACCTGATGCATGATAAGGGAGGGCGGCGGTGGTTCGCAGATATCTGTTAGCATTGGCGGTGTGTTGGTTGGCGTCGCCTGCTTATGCGGCAACATTGGACGGCGTCACCCTTCCAGACACCTATACCGTCAATGGCCACACCCTGATTTTGAACGGCATCGGCGTGCGAGCCTATTCGATCTTCCGCGTCCATATTTACGTGGCTGGGCTTTACCTCACCAGCCCGAACCACGATTCGGCGGCCATCCTGGCATCGCCCGAACCGAAGGTGGTACGGATGCAGTTCATCCATGGCGGCAGCAAGTCCGAGGTGCAGGATCATTACCGGGAAGGTCTGGCTAACGAGTGTGCGGATGGTGGCTGCGATCCCGGGGACAAAGCCGATTTCGAACGCCTTGTCGCCGCTGCTCCCGGCGTCCAGCCCGGCGATACGTCCACTTTTGTGTTTATTGGAAAGGGTTTCCGGGTATTGGCGAACGACCAGCTGATCGGGGAATTCAACAATCCAGACCTGGCGTACCACATGCTGGCGGGTTTTATCGGTAAGCATCCGCCAACCCAGGAGCTGCGCAGCCAGCTGCTTGGACTGCCTACAGACTAAAGTTCTATCTGAAGGACGCTTTGACTCTGCACATTATCGCCGTTGGGCGGCTAAAGGCCGGCCCTGAAGCCGATCTATTCGAACGCTACAACAGCAGGTTGCGGCCTCGGCTGACGGTCACCGAACTGAAAGAGGAAAGGGGTTCGGCGGCCGTCATCAAACGCGACGAAGCGGCCGCCATGCTGCGCGCCTTAACGCCGGAAGCGTTCGCCGTCGCGCTCGACCTGGGCGGTCAGGCGCTGGACAGCCAGACATTCGCCGCCCATTTGGCTTCGTGGCAGGGCCTGGGCCGCCCGGTCTGCTTTCTGATCGGCGGCGCCGAGGGCTTGGATGCCCCGGTCATCGCCCGCGCGAACCACGTCTTGTCATTCGGAACGATGACCTGGCCGCATTTCCTGGTCAGGGCGATGCTGGCGGAGCAGCTATACCGAGCCCAGGCGATTGCCAGCGGCCATCCGTATCATCGAAGCGGGCGGCCAGACGGATAGGTGTCGGAACCGGCCCCCTAGCTGTTCGGTCCGCGCTCCATCGAAACCGGCTGCCAGCGCCGCAGGTTGGACGCCGCCAGCACCGATGGGTTCACGCAGCTCATTGGCCACTTGCCCCGCAGCACCAGGTCAAGCTCCCGACCGACATGCCGCTTGCGCGCCGGATCGAACCGGGCGGACGCCGAGGCCGTATGCGCCGACAGCGTCACGTTCGGCATGCTCAGGATCGGGTTGTTGTGGCCGGGTGGCTCGACCTCCAGCACGTCCAGGCCGGCATGGGCGATCCAACCCTCCGACAGCGCCTTGATCAGGGCCGACTCCTGCACCGTCGGGCCACGGCCGGTGTTGATGAACACGGCGGTTTTCTTCATCAGCCGGAAATGCTTCTCCATCAGCATGCCCTCGGCCTCCGGCGTCGCCGGTGCGTGCATTGAAACGAAATCGGATTGCGACAGCACCTCCTCCAGCGTCACTGGCAGTACTCCGTGTTCGACCATGATCAGTTCCTCGATGAACGGATCATAGGCGATGACTCGCAGACCGAACGGCTTGGCCCGCTTCGCCACCGCCCGTGCGACATGGCCGAACGCGATCAAACCCAGGGTCAACCCCATCAGCCGAGGGATTTGCAGCAGGGCAGGGCGGCCTTCGCGCCAGCGGCCTTCGCGGACCATGCGGTCCTGTTCCAGCGTCCGGCGGTGGGCTGCCAGCAGCAGCATCATGGCATGATCGGCGACTTCCTCGATGAAGGTGTCCGGGCAGTTCGTGACCGGCATCCCCCGAACCGTGGCCGCCGCCACATCGATGCTGTCAACGCCCACGCTACCCAGCACGATCGCCCGGCATGTCGCCGGCAGGGAGTCGACGACCTTCTTTGTGAAGCGCATGCCCTTGGCATAGACCGCGTCCGCATCGCGGGCGAACGCGATGAAACCATCCTCATCCGTCGGGCCTTCGACGATCTCGGCGTCCAGCCCCGCCAACGCTTCCATCTCGTAGTCGTAACCACCACCCGCGGTGCTGAAGCTTGCCCCGGCCGGGGTCGCTATTTTGAATTTGGCCATTATTGCCTCCCTGATCGGCGTGTCGCGCGATGCGGGATTCCAAGCACGCCGACGCCGGGGCGGCAAGTTTCAGGGCATCATATCCCAGTAGGGGTGAACGCCATAATAGGAATACACGTCGCGTCCCCACGCATCGTCATCCCACGAGACGGCGGCCTGATCGGTGAACGACGGCGCGCCCTCCAGGATTTTTCGGTCGATATCGACGATGTAACCGCCGATTTCCTTGTTGTAGTTCAGTTTTTCCCAGGGCAGGGGATAGTAGCGGTCGCCGATCCCCAAAAAGCCGCCGAAACTCAGCACCGCATAGGCGATGCGCCCGGTGGCCTTATCGATCATGACATCCTCGATCGAACCGAGCTTCTCCAGCTTCGTGTCATACACGCTGGTGCCCTGAACCTGGTTGGCCGCGATCAGGTTGCCGGACGGATTGTTGGTGTCGCCCAGACTGGCCATTGCATGCTCCTCTCAGTTATCCGAAAAAGAACGCAGCAGAGGGACGAAGGTTACGCGAACCGGTACAGGCGGTCAGTACCGTGGCGGCCGCTTCTCTTGGAACGCTCGGACGCCTTCCGCGAAGTCGTTGGACCGGCCAGCTACGCCCTGCAGCTTCGCTTCCAGATCCAACTGCTGCTCCAGCGTGTTGTGCGCGGCCCCGGCGAACAGCGTCTTGATGCCGGCAAGAGCCCCGGCGGGCGATCGGGCCAGCCGAACCGCCAATGCCTCGGCCTCCGACGCCAGCGCCGCGTCGTCCACGGCTTTCCAGATCATGCCCCAGCGTTCGGCGGTGTCCGCGTCGATCGCGTCCCCCAGCATTGCCAGCGCCCGCGCCCTGGCATCGCCGACAAGATGTGTCAGGAAGAAAGTGGCACCACTGTCCGGCACCAGGCCGATCCGGATAAACGCCTGGACGAACACGGCGGATCGTGCGGCCAGCACGATGTCGCAGGCCAGCGCGAAGCTGGCGCCCGCCCCGGCCGCCACCCCGTTCACCGCGGCGACGAACGGCAGGCGGGAGGCCCTGACCCGACGCACAACCTCATGGTGATAGCGATCCGCCAGGGCGTGAAGGTCCGGCGGTCCGTTGGGGCCGGGCATGAAGTCCGACCCGACCTCCTGGCCCGCGCAAAACCCACGGCCCTCCCCGGTCAGCACCACCGCCCGGCAGGCTGCGTCCGCCTCGGCCGCATCGATCGCGGCCAGCAGGTCGGTGATCATGCCAGTTGTCAGCGCGTTCAGCTTCGCCGGCCGGTCCAGCACCAGGCGGCGCCAACCGCCATGAACCTCGGTCCGGATCAATGAGCGTCCCCTTGTGCCAGGCGGAACGCCGCCATCGGATAGACCCCCAGCACCCGCACCTCGGTCGAAAAGAACGACAGCTCCTCCAGCGCTCGGCGCAGGGCGGGGTGTTCTGGATGTCCCTCGACGTCGCACAGGAACTGGGTCGCGGTGAATTCGCCGTTGATCATGTAGCTTTCCAGCTTGGTCATGTTCACGCCGTTGGTGGCGAACCCGCCCAGCGCCTTGTACAGCGCGGCCGGGACGTTGCGGACCCGGAAGACGAAGGTCGTCATCAGGTTTGGCGTCAACGGATCGACGGCGGCCGGCTTTGGCGCGACGACGTAGAAGCGGGTGGTGTTATGGGCCGCGTCCTCCACATTGGCGCGCAGGATGTTCAGCCCGTAGATCTCCGCCGCCAGCGAGGATGCGATCGCCGCGTCTTCCTTCCGGCCCCATTCCGCCACCAGTTGCGCCGCGCCTGCGGTATCGGCCTCCACCACCGGGGTCAGTCGCAGTTCAGCCAGGATTCGGCGCACCTGGCCCAGCGCCACGGTGTGGGAGTGCGCGCGCCTGATATCGGCGATCGTGGCGCCTTTGACGCCCAGCAGGCAATGCTCGACCCGCTGAAACTGTTCACCAATGATAAACAGGCCGGAATCGGGCAACAGATTGTGGATATCCGACACCCGGCCCGCCAGGCTGTTCTCACAGGGCAACATGCCCAGGGTCGCGGACCCGTCGCGCACCGCGTCGATCGCTGCCTCGAATGACAGGCAGGGCAGGGTTTTCATTGCCGGATAGGCGTGGCGGCAAGCGAGATCGGAGTAGGCGCCGGGGACGCCCTGAAACGAGATGGTACCGGACTGGGTCATGCGAGCAGCGCCCTGGCGCGTTCCAGGTCCTCCGGGGTGTCCACACCGAAGGGGCCGTGTTCCATCCGTACGCAGGCGATCCGCATGCCGTCCTCCAGCGCCCGCAATTGTTCAAGGCTCTCGCGCCGTTCCAGCGGGCTTGGCGGCAGCGAGACGAAGCGGTCGAGCGCCGCTCGGCGATAGGCATAGATGCCGACATGATGCCAGCGCGGCCCTGGTCCCCATGGGATCGGCTGGCGAGAGAAATACAGCGCTGGCGCGATGGTCTGTCCCTCCGCGAACGCGCAGGCGGCCTTGACGAACGAGGCGGTGTTGGCCTCCTGATCGTCGCGGATGGGCACGACCAGGGTGCCAATGTCGATACCGGGATCTTGCAGCGGCGTCACCACCAGGCGCAGGCCGTCGGGGTCCATAGTCGGGAAATCGCCTTGCAGGTTAACGACGACGTCGTGCCTGCCGTCAGGGTCGAGTTCGGCCAGGGCGGCATGCACCCGATCGGACCCGGACGGCAGGGCCGGGTCGGTCAATACCGCTGTTCCGCCCGCCGCCCGCACGGCCGCCGCGATCTCGCGATCGCCACAGGCCACCGCCACGCGGCCGACATCGGCCTCCCGAGCGCGGTCGAGCATATGGACGATCATGGGCTTGCCGGCGATATCGGCCAATGGCTTGCCCGGCAGGCGCGTGGCGGCCATGCGGGCAGGGATAACGACAATCGGGTTCAAGAAAGGGGCTTCCTGGTAACGGGCAGCCGGATGCGCGAAAAGCGTTCCGGACGTGGGTTGAAGATGCGGTTTCGTTTCCCTATGGTGCGCATAGCTTACGGATGCGCTCGCTGCCGTGCAACGGCCGGTCGGCGCGTGTGTTCGCATCTATTCAATCGGGGTCCGGGTGCCCCTCTGCGATCGGGAAAGCTTGGCTGCATGGATAGCATGGAAATCAACAAGGGCATGGCGGCGGTCCTTGTGGCGGGCATCGTGTTTTTTCTTACCGGGCTGATCGGCATGCACCTGATCACCGAGGAACGGCCTGAGAAAGTGGCGTTCGCCATTCAGGGCGCGCCCTCCGCTGAACCGGCCGCCGCCGCGCCGAAGCAGGAAGAACTGCCGCCGATCGCGCCGCTGCTGGCCAAGGCGGATGTCGCGACAGGCGAATCGACGGTTAAGAAGCTCTGCTCCTCTTGCCACACCTTCACCGAGGGTGGGAAAGCCGGCGTTGGCCCGAACCTGTACGGCGTCGTGGGCGGTCCGCATGGTCACATGGAAGGCTTCAACTACTCGGCCGGCATGAAGGCCAAACCGGGCAACTGGACGTTCGACGAACTCAATGCCTGGCTGAAGAAGCCGGCTGCGTTTGTTCCGGGCACCCGGATGGCGTTCGCGGGCATCAACAACGACCAGCAGCGGGCCGACGTGATTGCCTATCTCCGCAGCTTGTCGGCCAACCCGG
>DAIEHR010000014.1 GCA_027353465.1 Acetobacteraceae bacterium
GGCCGGCGCGGCCTTCGGGGCAGGGGCGGCGGAAGAGACATCCTCGCCGTTTACGCTCAGCACCGCGATCGGAGTGTTGACCGCCACACCTTCGGTGCCTTCCTCGACCAGGATGCGGGCCAGCTTGCCCTCGTCCACGGCCTCGACCTCCATCGTCGCCTTGTCGGTCTCGATCTCGGCGATCACGTCGCCGGCCTTCACGTCGTCACCGACAGCTTTAAGCCACTTCGCCAGCTTACCCTCGGTCATCGTGGGCGACAGCGCCGGCATCAAAATCTGGGTCGCCATCGCTCAGCCCTCCAACATCACGTCAGTATAGAGCTCGGACAGTTCCGGCTCTGGACTGGTTTGGGCGAAATCGGCGGCGTCCTGCACGATCGCCTTGATCTCGTCGTCAATAGCCTTGAACGCTTTCTCCTCGATATCCATCGCTTCCAGGCGGTGTCGGGCATTTTCGATGCAGTCATGCTGGGTGCGCATCATCTGCACCTCCTCGCGGGTGCGGTATTTCGCCGGATCGGACATCGAGTGCCCCCGATACCGATACGTCTTCACCTCCAGCAGATACGGCCCCTTGCCCGCTCGGCAGGCCGCCACCGCCTGTTCCGCCGCTTCCTTCACCGCCAGCACGTCCATGCCATCGACCTGAATGCCCGGAATGCCCCATGGCGCCCCGTTCTTCGACAGATCGTGGCTGGCCGAGGACCGCTCCACCGACGTGCCCATGCCGTACTTGTTGTTCTCGATCACGAACACCACCGGCAGCTTCATCAGCGCCGCCAGGTTGAAGCTTTCGTAAACCTGGCCCTGGTTCGACGCGCCCTCGCCAAAATACGTCAGCGAGACGCGATCATTGCCGCGATACATATTGCTGAACGCCAGACCGGCCCCCAGGCTGACCTGCGCGCCGACGATGCCGTGCCCGCCGAAGAAGTTCTTCTCCTTGCTGAACATGTGCATCGAACCGCCCTTGCCGCGCGAATACCCGCCGGAGCGTCCGGTCAGCTCCGCCATCACGCCGCGGGCTTCCATGCCGGTGGCCAGCATATGCCCGTGGTCGCGGTAGGAGGTGATGACCTGGTCGCCGTCGCTGATCGCGGATTGCATGCCCACGACCACGGCTTCCTGACCGATATAGAGGTGACAAAAACCACCGATCAGACCCATGCCATACAGTTGGCCGGCCTTCTCCTCGAACCTGCGGATCAGAAGCATGGTGCGATACGCTTTCAGCAGCGCATCCCGGTCCGCCGTCTTATCCTTAGCTTTGCCGCGTTTCTTAGCCTCGGCTGCCAGCGCCATATCGACGTCTCCCGTTCGGTTTCCGGTTCGGTTGTCCGCTCAGTAGCGGTTTATGGGTTGGTTCGACAAGCGGTCCAGGGAAGAAAAGCTAGATTGTGCAACGCAATAGTATCAATTAACCAGATTATGGTTAACTGCTTGTCGCGGCGATAGACTGCGCCCGTTGGCAAAGGCCGTCATTTCGTTGCAGGCTGATTTGGCGAAAGATTCTGTCGCGCTTCCGATGCTATTCGCAGAGACGTTACCGAGACGCGGATTTTGAAACCCGACGGGCCGATCTGCGTTGGCATTGGGACCATTATTGAAGGAGGTCCGTCGCATGGCAACCCAACAGAACGAAGGCGAAGGCAACCGCACTGCCGCGAAACAATACAATGACGCGCAGAAGAAATTCGCGGACAGCGGCAAGGTTGGTCCCGCTGCCACGGATGCGGCCAAAGCGGTGGACGGCGCCGAAGGCAGTGAGTTGAGGAAGGCCGAGGAGATCGGCAAAGGCCATTCCCATGGCGAGGATCCGCAACTGAAGAAGTAAGGAGACGCGCGGGAATTACCGCTTCGATTGACTCACGCCCAGCGGAGACCGCCGTGACGATGAAAGGCCGGTGACATCCGTGAAGCGAGGCGCTTATTTCGCATCGTTTCCTAAAGGAGGGTGATCCGCGTTAACACCCCACAGCGTGGCCAGTTCCGCATGGTTGGTCAGCCAGCAATGCGGACTGCGCTTAACCACCGCCAGCGAGTCCAGGAACGCCAAAGCTCCATAGGGCCGGCCGAACACATGGGCGTGGACCGTGATGTCCAGGCAGGCGAACGGGCTTCCCAGCCGCGGCCATCCCTCCACGATCTTTGTCAGTGTGCGGGTGAAGGCGTCGGGTTCGTTGCCGTATCGGACATACAGTGGCATGTCGTTCACCTCCATCGTGAACGGCACCCCAAGCAGCGAGCCCGCGGACGTGTCGATCCGATAGGGTAAATCGGAATCGAACATCTCCGCATGAAAGCGAAAGCCTTGCCCGGCCAGGAACGAGGATGTGCGTTCGCTGGGTGTGCATCTCGGGCTAAGCCAGCCGGCGGGGGCCGACCCGGTTGTCGCCTTGATGACATCGACGCAGCGGGCAATGTCAGCGTCTTCCTGCTCTGCCGACAGGTAAGCGGGCAGGGTGCCTTGGCTCCATCCGTGCGCGCAGACGCTGTGTCCGCGTGCGGCAATGGCGGCGGGCAAGGCCGGATAGTCCTGCGCCACCACGCCGGACGTATAGAACACCGCCTTGGTTTCCTGTTGGTCCAGCAGGTCCAGCAGCCGGCCGGCCCCGACTTTTGCGCCGTAATCCGCCCAGGACCGCCCCTGCAGATCGACGGTGCCGGGCCGCAGGATGTTGCCCATCGGTCCCATGCCCGGGGCATCGGGCGCCGCCCAACCTTCCAGCATCACGCTGACAGAAACGGCCAGCGGGCGATCCCGGGGCCAACCGTGTGGGATAGTCACGCTGTCCATTTCAGACCCTCAATCGATCGCCGCATGCACCAGGTTGGCCACCCGGTCCAACCGAGCGGAGTGCCACGGGTCGGGAACGACGTTGTTGGTGAGGTAGGTGAAGGAGACACCGCTGTTCGGGTCCGCCCAGGAATACGAGGTGCCCGCCCCGCCATGGCCGAACGTATCCGGATGGCCGATTGTCCCCAGGCCCCGGATGCGATCCGACAGGCCACGCACATGCGGCCCCAGCCCGCGGTGCATCGGAATCCCGCCCATCGTGCCGTCGCCCAGCTCGCTGGTGTGGTTGCGCGAAACGTATTCCACCAATCGCGGAGAGAACACCCGAACGTCGCCCAATCGGCCCTTGCCCAGCATCATCTGATAGAACGCGGCCATGCCCCTGGCGGTGCCGAAGCCGCCAGCATGTGGCAGCCCCGCGAGGCGAAGTTCGGTGCTGTTGTCGTAGGGCATCTCGCTGCCCTTGGTAAAATACATCTCCGCGCAGCGGTGATGCAGCGCTTCTGGCACGCCGACGAACACATCGTTGTCCAGCCCCAGCGGGGCCAGTACCTTTTCGCGGATAATGTCACGGAAATCCTGGCCGGTGGCCGCTTCCATCACCATCGCCAGAACCGGATGGGCACTGCGGCCATGGTAGGCCATGCGCGAACCCGGGGTCCATTCCAGCGAAAAGTCGCAAACTTGCGCGCGCATTTTTTCGTGATCCAGCCAGGCGTCCCGCTCCATATGCGCGCTGGGGAAGCCTGCCTGATGGGTGGCGACCTGGTGGATTGTGATGTCGGCCTTTCCGCGTGCGGCGAATTCCGGCAGGTGGTCGGCCACCTTGTCCATGAACGACAGCTTGCCTTCCTCGACCAGCGCCCACAGGCCGGCCATGCACAGTACCTTGGTCTGCGAGAACATCAGCCAGATGGTGTCGTCGGACGCTGCTGTTTCCTCCCCGGTTCGGGCCGTTCCATACGTCCGGTACAACGCCAGTTGACCATGCCGGGCGAGCGCGATCTGGGCGCCGGGGTAGTATCCCGCGTCGATATGGGTCCGAATCAGGGTGTCCAGGTGGTCGATCGGTTTGGCCGCGAAGCCAAGGGATTTCAGGTCGGCCGTTGGCAATGGGTAGGACATGTTCCGCTCCGGGTCTGCTTGTCTGGAACGATAGAGCGGTTGTTTGCAGATGACCACGGGCGGTTGGTCTGCCGCGTTGGCAGCGCAACTTCGGCACGAGATAGCTGGCAATCAAATGCGTGGCCGATACCATGTAAACCGCTCTATCCGCGCAGTCCGCGGCATCGCTTTGCTTAATCCGCGTTAGATTCCTGCTTTTCGCGAGCCACCCCAACCGCCGGAGTTGGGTTGCAATCTCGCGCCGCCTATCCCTGGGGCAACCTAAACCCGCAGATACCGAACCTCCGACCCGTCATGGGCGGTAAACCGCAGCCCGGCCCAGCTTGGAGCCGCATCGTAAAACGTGTCCAAATCCGCATCCCCCCGCAGCCGGAAGTGCTGCGCCATGACGGACCTGTCGCCTTCCGGAATTCTTTCCGAACCGGCCAGCGAGACAGTGGGGCTCATCAGCCGCCCATCCTCGGTATTGATGAACGGTGCATCCAGCATCGCTCGGTTCCAGTGGGTCCCAGGCAACGATTTGGCGGGTGCGACATAGCTGGCGGCCTTGGAACCCTGCACCACCAGGCCAGATCCGTTTCGATGACCGTTCATTTGCCTTGGGGTGCCATCGTCGTTTGTTTCCGCCTCTATCGAAACGACCTGCCCACCCAACCACTGCTCGGTTGCTCTATGCTTATAGCGGAAGAAGGCAATCGGCCCGAAACCCACCACG
>DAIEHR010000015.1 GCA_027353465.1 Acetobacteraceae bacterium
GCGACGGCGCTCGATCGTCAAAACCAAGTCGCCATCGTCCTATTGCCGACGGCGCCCGGGGAGCCTCCGCGGATTGCGGAAGTCAACAGCGCGTTTTTCCGGCTCACGGGATATCCGCGCAGCCGGGTAAGCGGGGAACTCCTGACCATGTTGAATGGGGCCGCCGCGTTGACGGCACAATGGCACCAACTGCTGCAGGCCATTGCCGCCGGTGAATCACTCAGCGGCGAAGTGCAGTGCTTGACGGCCACAGGCGCCCCCTTCCTTTTCGGCTTTAGACTAAGCCACATCGACGACTACCAAAGCGGACGAGAGCATCCCGTAATCATAGGCCGTAACGCGACGGCCCATCGGTGGCGCGTGCCGGAACAAGAGTCCGGGGACGCACTCATCGCCGCCGCATTTCAAAAGATAGACGCACCCGTCCTGCTGCTAAGGCAAGATGGGCGGATCATCGCCACCAATCTCGCCCTCATCAGCCTGATCGGATATTCAGCCGCATACCTGTATGGGCGGCATATCCGAGAACTGATCCATCCCGGCGAAGCCGTATCGCTGACGTTGCCGGATACCGGCCTGAAACCGCACCCAGCGGGTCTTCGCGTACGGCTGATGCCACGCACGAAAAGCGGCCAGGCCGTGCCAGTGTGGCTCACCTCGGCACTGGTTGAAACACCCGTCTTCGGTCAGGTCTATGTCGTAACCATGCTGCCAGAGCCAACCGAGGCCGCGCCCTCTGGTCGGGTCGAAAGCGTAAGCCTGGACGCGCTGCGGATCGCATGTGGTGAGGAATGGGAGAAGAAGGCGCCCCGCCTCGTCATGATGGCGAACTCGATCATCAAGCAACGCATTGGCCCCCGTGACGTGTTCGCCCGCAGCGCCGAACACGAATTTGCCATCTGGTTCGCATCCGGCGACGAACGAGAGACGGCCAGCCGCGTATCGGCCATTACGCGAGAAATCCGCATCCGCGTTCTGGGAGAGATCGGTGCAAGCAGCGATCGCCGGACGGGCTTCGGGATGACCGGGGCACTGGCTTCCGCGCCTACCCCGGTCGGATCGCGCCAAACACGCACGAACAACAGCAGCCACCTGGACGAAGGTCTGGAGGCCGCCATTGCGTTATCGAGGGACCCGCCAATCGAAATCACGCGGATCATCGACCGCAACGGCGCCTCAACCGGTCTGGTATGGGCCGATCTGCCGCACCCGCAGCGGCACCAGGTCGATGCCGCATTCGCGAATCTGACCGACGACAGGCTCATGGGGGCGGATCTGACCCAGCCGGAACTGTTGCGCCTTCGCTTCGCTGTGGCGGGAATTAAGCGCGATCTGACCGACGGCCAGAAGCGCAGTTGGATACTCCCGATTTCCTCGGCGGCGATACTCTCCCGCGGGCGCAGGAAGTTGCTGCTGGAGTCCCTGCGTTCCTTGCAACCTCTATTCCAGGCGCGGCTTCGGGGGCTAATCGCCAATGTCGCGCATGGGCCGCCGGTTGGCGATCTAGCGCCTTGGTTCGACCGGCTTGGCCCCCTACTTCAAGACATAGGCGTGCTATGGTGTGCGCCAGTCGCCCTGTCGCCGACGCATATTCGCCCGCCTTGTGCCTTGCTGGCGATCGATCTGCAGGCAGACCCACCACCTTCAACCCAGGCGGCTGTTCCGCTGCTTGGGATGGCACGCCGCCTCTCCTTGCCAGTCCTTGTGCGCACCGCGAACCGGGTGGAGTTAAAGCGCTGGTCTGATCTGGGTGCCACGCTGTTTGCCATCACACAAACGGGTCCTTAGCTGTCGCCAGCTGACCTTGGCTGGACGGGGACGTGGTCGCGACGCGGGGATTGCAACCCGGCCAAGGGACGGTCGGCATGGACAGGTCTTGGCCTGGTGGGTTGATGGCGCACATGGCTGCGGTCCGCCATGTCAGGGATATCCGAATTTAATGGGCGTTTCCTGCTTCATCATTATAACAGATCATTGGCATCGAACAATTTGATCGGTCGGGAGTTCCAGAAATGCGTGCGTTGAACACGATTGGACGAAAAATCATTCCGCTTCCCGATACCATTTCGTCTGCTTCAACCGGGCCTTACACCGACCTTCAGGGTTTACTTGCAAGCCGGCACGGATCCTCATCCGGTGATATGGCGAAATACGTTACCGGCTCCGCGTATTTGGCTCCCGTTGATAGATCCGCGAACAGCTCTGTCCAGTTGTCCGATGGTACCCATATCACCTTCGCTTCGATCAATCTGAAGGCTGAAGTGGAAATTGCCTGACCGCGGCGATGCGCATAGCCGCCTTTAGCGACCCGCGTCAGACCGCCGCTTGACGCGCCCGGCGGGGCGCGCAAGCAACACGCCACTGGATCGTCCGGCGATGCGGACACCACGGCGTTCGATAGATCCACGAGCCACAGCCGATCGGACGCACATTGTCCAAGCCCCAGGGTCCGACACCAGGTCAGGACTCTCTCGATCACCCACCTGCCGATTAATCCGTTGCGCTTCGTACCCCTAAAACTGTCCGTTTGACCTGGCTCTGTTACTGCGTCCCGCCGTCGTCGGGACGATCCAGTGCGTTGGTCGGAATCGAAAACCACCCACACGATGCGGTCAATCAGCAGCGGCCCTTGGACAGCAAAGCGGGAGAAAACGGGCCGTTTAAGGTATGGACTTGCCGCCAGATCCGGGGATATCACGTTTTGTTGATAGACGTTAGGCTCTGTGGTGGGCCCGGCGGTGAGAAATCGTGGTGAATCTGTGATGAGTACGAAGCTCCCATATTGGCCGCGATGAGCGAGGCTCTGGCAATACTCTCGCAATCAGTGTCCCGGGTCGTGGCTGACGCCGCGGCGTGGCTTTGTGCAATCCGGACTGGCCCGAACCGACACGTCACCGGTCTGGTATGCGAGGGAAACCTGATCATTACCTGTGATCAGGCGCTGCCGCCACTGGAGTTGTACTCCATTGCGCTTCCCAACGGCATGCTGGTTGGCGCCCGAGCGGGCGGGCGCGACGCTGGCGCCAATCTGGCGGTGCTGGCTTTGGAAACCGCTTGGGCGGTCCCAAACCCCAAGATCGCTGAAACACTGGTCGGTGGATTGGCGATTGTCGTCGGCGCCGCACCCGACGCTTCCCCCACTGTCAGGCTGACCGTGGTTCATCGATTGCTGCGGACCGCCGACGGGCCCGCCGCGGTGTTGGACCTATCATCTGACAGGATCGACGCCGGCGCCCTGGTGTTCGATGCCGACGGGCGATTGATCGGCTTGGCATCGGAGGGAACAAACGGCGAGGCACTCGCGATTCCAAGTGCCGCGATCGAGCGGATGCTGACGTCGGGTAAAGCCGATGCCGCGATTCGGCCCGCCATAGCGTTTACGTCCCCTCCCGCTCACCGGTCGGTGGCATTGGGTCGGCGCGCCTGGCTAGGTGTTGCATTGCAGCCGATAACCGTTCCGGACGCCTTGGCCGCCCGAGCGGGGCAGAGTTCGGGACGAATGGTGGTCAGCGTGACGAAGGGAGGTCCAGCCGAAACGGCTGGCCTTCGGGTCGGCGATGTATTGTTGGCGCTAAACGGCACAAGCGCGTCGGGGCCGCATGCCCTACGCGCGTTCCTGACGCCAGAAAAAATCGGATCGACTATTGAGATTAAATTGCTGCGCGACGGAAACACCCTGACAGCCCACTTGGCCGTAGCCGGCCAACCG
The DNA here is from genome assembly GCA_027353465.1 of Acetobacteraceae bacterium. Lineage (GTDB taxonomy): Bacteria > Pseudomonadota > Alphaproteobacteria > Acetobacterales > Acetobacteraceae > Rhodopila. The sequence goes on from DAIEHR010000015.1 coordinate 3,710, forward strand.
GGATAGGCCCGCTGTCGCCTTGCGCAACGTGACCATTAGCCCACGGTCCCGCGTCTGATCCTGGCGCACAAGCGGCACCGTCCGCCGGGTCATGCGCGATTCCGGCAACGGAGGCCGTTGCCTCGTCGCTTCCCAACCAGCCTCCACCACCTCCGATACGAAGGTAACTATCCCACAATGAACCCGAACAAAACGGTTGCAGGAACACTCCAAAACGTGAGACATTAATCGCGGTTTTATACGGTCGAGACTCACTTGCAGCCGCCGACCGCGCTCCAGTAGAGGGGAGGCTCCGTTGTCAGGTAACCACGGTCGTTCCGTTCCGATCCGACTCACCACTCGTGATCAAGCGAAGCTGTCAGCCATTTTGTCTCGGCTATCATCGCCGAACGAGAATGAGCGCGCGGTCGCCGGCCTGCTTGCCACTGCCTTCGTGGCGAAACACGACCTGACATGGGCCGATCTCCCGCCCCTTCTCAAACCGGTTGGTGGTCCGATACCACAGGCGACAGCGACACAACGCCCGCACGACCGCCGCAGAAGCGGCACCGGTTGGCTAGGTTATTGCCGGAGGCGACGGACCGGAACAGGCCAGACATTGAATATGCTGACTTAATCATCAAGCTGGCGAAAGCACCAACAACGCCCCCAGGGGCCAGAAAATTTGTCCGCCATTTGCGCCAGCAACAGTCCGGGCGCACCAGAATTGTCCGGTGCGCCCGTATCGGCGTCGTCGGGAGACGACATAAAATCTCCCAATATGGACCAGGCCTCAGTACAGCAACCCAAGGAACCAACTAGAACGGGCTCGCGATATCCATTATCTGCTCGCCCCAACGCGCGGTCTGCACGTCCGTCAGCTGCCCACGGCCACCGTAACTTATCCTGGCCTGCGCCATCCGGTCATGTAACACGGTATTATCCGACATGATATCCTGGGGCCGAATGACACCGCTCAGCACCAGCTCTCGCAATTCGGAATTGACCCGCATTTCCTGGCTGCCGGCCAGGGCCAAATTGCCGTTTGGCAGGACTTGCGTGATCACCGCCGCCACCCGTAGCTGGATCACCTCGTTACGGGTGATATTACCAACGGCCACATGCGATCCAGTCGTACTGGTGTCCAGCACTTTCGTTAAATCCGCGCCGCTCGGAGAGATATGCGCGAGGGCCGACTGCAAACCAAAAAGGCCAGGCAGACCAACAACCTGACCGCCCGTCCGGCTCGCGGTGGTATTATTGTTGAGAATAGCCGTATCCGTAACGTTCACAACCACTGTGATGATGTCACCCACCTGCGCGGCCCGCGGATCGCTGAAGAAGGCGTGAGAACCCGGACGCCATAGGCTATCTGGGGTCGAGGGCGCATATTGCGGCCGGGGCATCGGCAGAGACACGCGACGGTAGTTCGGGTCGTTGGCCGGATCGGCAGATGGGGTCATCCGAGGTGCGGAACCTACCTCAGTAAGACGGTCAAGCGCGGTGCAACCCTGCAATAGCAGAAGTGCCGTCATAAAAGAGGAAAGCCTCCGGACCATTAGTTGGCTACCTCGGTGTTCCTCGTTACGACCCGACTCGGAGGAACGATCGGGCTACTGCCGGACAGGACCACTGCTTTGCCAACACCGGTCACGCGGGCGACGACCACGGAACGGGACAGCGGGTTCATGACCTGTATCTCATCACCCCGGCCACCCGAACTGAGAGCAAGCCCTTGGGCCGCAAGCGACATATTGGCCGTCTCCAGCAAAATAACGACCGTGGACCCTTTCTGAACCATGAGAGGCGGCCCGACGTCGGCTTCCACCAATGGCTGACCCAGGGCAATCGCGTGCCTTGGCGTTAGCCCGACCACCTGCGAAACATCTGTTACCGCGCGCCCGGACAAGCGGCGTTTGGGGACTTGCATCGTGTGGACAAAGGCCGGAAGAATAACGTCGCCCGTGTCCAATCGTTGGGACGCGACCACCGCTGTCACCATGTCCAACGCCTTGCCGTCAACACGCATCCGCTGGGTCTGCATACCCTCGGTTGACACGATGAGATCGGCCGAAAACCGGTCTGTTGCTGGGTCGTAGTTCAGTGCTTCGACCGAGATGAGCGGGAAGGAAGCCGGGGGCACCAGAATTGGCGCGAAATTCGCGAGCTCAATCGTAATAGTCGGCGACGCGCCTGCATCAGTAAGGCTGCGTTGGATAGGGGCGGCCATTTCATCGCGCGTCAACGGCCGGCCCGCACGCTCAACAACTGATCGCTCGACCCTCGAGACGGGCTTCCATTCCACGTCATAAAGATGGGCGATGTAGGCCAGTTGCGCGGCCCCGATCTCGATCGAGCGGCCTGGCGGCGGTGCGGCGCCAATCACGGTACCGGCCTTTGGCCCGGCATTTTCCCAAAGATCGCCGACCTTGATGACCCCAGCGTCGATTTCGACCTGCACCTTGAGTTCGGCAAGCACACCAGAGTATCCACTGGAACCGCCGAAGCAACAAAGCAATATCAGAATAGCCGTTTTGGCTAAGGATTTCACTTGTTAATGCAGCTTGGTAAGGGTTGACAACATGTCGTCGCTGGCCGAAACAACTCGGCTATTCATTTCATATGCGCGCTGCGCGGTGATCAAGCTGGACATCTCACTCACGACATTGACGTTCGACGTCTCGACGAAGCCCTGCATGACACTGCCGAAACCCGTGGCGCCAGGAAGACCGACGACAGGGGCACCGCTGGCAATCGTCTGCTCCAGAAGATTTCCGCCATCGGCGTTCAAGCCGGCATCATTGGGAAACACCGCCAACTGAATCTGGCCTACGTTGGTCGGCGTTACCGTTCCAGCGACGGTCGCCAGTACCTGACCATTAGCGTTGATGGTGACGGACGTCGCGTTGGTTGGAATTGTTATGCCCGGTTGGACGATGTACCCGTCGGCAGTAACGATTTCGCCCGTGGGTGACAAAGCAAAAGTGCCATCCCGGGTATAGGCCGTTTGGCCGGATGGCAGCGTTACTTGGAAGAATCCGTTGCCGCTGATTGCCATGTCCAGCTGGTTGGAAGTCTGTTGCAGATTACCCTGCTCATCAATACGGTAAACCGCTGCGGTTTTAACACCGAGCCCGACCTGGGCGCCGGACGGCACGATCGTTCCGGTATCACTACTGGTCGTTCCCACGCGTCGAAGATTCTGATAGAGTAGATCCTGGAATTCCACCCTTTGGCGTTTGTAGCCGGTGGTATTCATGTTCGCGATATTGTTCGATATGACCTCCACGTTGGTCTGCTGTGCCTGCATTCCAGTAGAAGCGATGTCCAACGAACGCATATTTCAATTCTCCTCACCAGCCGACCGGCAGGCTTGTCCTGTCTGTGTTATAGGGGCCCCTTTGATAACGACCACGAAATCGTCACTTGTGGCCAATCCGGTCGATGGCGGTCTGTTCGCGTTGCGCCTCACCGTCAACAAACTGCGATGCAAACTCAAACTCTCTCATTTCGGCCATCATGCTCGTTACCTCGGTAATCGCCTGCACATTGGCGCTCTCAAGCGAACCCTGCATCAACTCCGGCTGCTGCACCGGGGCGGGTGTTTGCGTGGTGGCGAACAAGGAATTTCCTTCCGCCTGCATCGATTGCTGACTCGCGAATTGAACGATCGCGAATTTGCCGATTGGTGTGCCGTCGCTATTGATCCCGCCGTCGCTATCGACTGTCAGGGCACCGCTGCCGGGTGGCACGTTGATTGGCTTTCCATTAATGCCAATCAGCGAATTTCCAGCCATATCGACGATTTGCCCCGCCGCCGAGATAGAAAATCGCCCCGCTCGGGTATAGCGCGTCCCGCGTGGGGTATTGACCGTGAAGAAACCGTCTCCTTGCAAGGCAAGATCAAGCGGATTGCCGGTCTTCAGCATTTGCCCTTCGTCGTAGTTTCGATACGTGGCCCTGTCCTGCACCATCTGTATCGTTTGACCTCCCGGCGGAGAGGCGGCGCCTTTCTCCTTCAGCAAATAGTCCGAAAATACGACGCTTTCGGTCTTGTAACCGGGCGTGTTGGTGTTGGCGATATTACTTGCCCTGACATCAAGCGCCCGCTGCTGGGCAATTAGCCGGGACAGTGCGATATAACCTGCGTTCTCCACCGTTCGATCCTGCTTTCTGCGTAACCTCCTATATAACGATCCAAGCGCATTTAGCTGCTTCGGGTGCGGCCCAGCACCCGAGATGATGCAACGAACGGATTTTCGCAGAATGGGTTACGTCAAGAGCGGCCGGCATCAGGGTGAAGGGCCGTCAACGTTACGACGGCGCATTCGTCACTCCATGTCTGGACTGGTGCTCATGGCGGCGGTTGCGGCACCCCACAGCACCTCCGCCCAAACCCGCATCAAGGACGTAACAGACGTCGAGGGTGTGCGGGACAACCAGCTCATTGGGTATGGCATCGTCGTCGGCCTCAATGGAACCGGCGATAAGATGAACAGTGCGCCCTTCACGCGGGAGTCGCTGATCAGCATGCTGGAACGCCTGGGCGTAAACATCCGTGACCAGGCCGCGAACGTCGATACAAAGAATGTGGCAGCCGTGATGGTGACCGCCGATATGCCCCCGTTCGTCAAACCCGGTGAGCGTATCGATGTGACTGTCGCGGCCCTGGGCGATGCCAAAAATCTGACCGGCGGGACATTGCTGGTGACATCCCTGGTGGGCGCCGACGGTGAAGTTCATGCGGTTGGCCAGGGGATCGTCGCGACCGGTGCCATCGCCGCGGCTGGCGCCGCACAATCCGTAACAAGAGGTGTACCGACATCGGGGCGTATCTCCAACGGCGCCACGGTCGAAAAGGAAATTCCTTACGATCTGGCGAAAATGACCACACCCAACCTGGGACTTCGCAATCCCGACCTGACCACCGCGATGCGCGTTGCCGCCGCGATAAACCGAGAGATGGGCGCTGGCGCCGCCAAGGCCAAGGACCCTCGTACGGTCGCGCTGAACCTGCAAGGGCGGGACGTGGTAGAAGCATTGTCCCGGATAGAGTTACTTCCCGTCGAGCCCGACAACGGCGCGAAGGTCGTGATTGATGAGGCTTCGGGAATCATCGTCATGGGCGCGAATGTGGCCATTTCCACCGTGGCGATCGCGCAGGGAAATCTAACCATCCGCGTGACCGAGACGCCCCAGGTCAGTCAACCGGGAGCACTTTCAAACGGAACCACCCAGGTCGTTCCGCGAACGAACATCGCGATCGACGACGGAAAAGACAAGCGGCTGGGCATCCTCAAGAAGGCCGCCACACTCCAGGAACTGGTTCAAAACATGAATGCCTTGGGCGTTGGGCCACGTGACATCATCAGCATTCTACAAGCAATTAAGTCCGCTGGGGCACTTCAAGCTGATCTGGAGGTACGTTGATGGCAGGTGGGATAGGTTCGGTGGCACCCACCGGCGCCACATTACCGGCGACCAAGACGCTGACACCGGCGCAAATCGCAAAGACGCGCCAGGCCGCCCAGGATTTCGAGGCAATGGCCCTGGGCGAGATGCTGCAACCAATGTTCAAGACCGTGGACACGTCCAAGGGCCTGTTCGGTGGTGGCGCGGGCGAGGCCACATGGAAGCCGATGATGGTCGACGAGATGGCCAAGACGATCGCAAAGAATGGAGGCATTGGCCTTGCGGATGCGGTCATGAAGGAAATGTTGCGGATGCAGGAGATGAAGCATGACTGAAGCCCTGGTTGATCTGACCGAGCGGCTGAACCAGGTACTTGCGGAGGAGAACTCACTTCTTGACGCGCTTGATCTGCCCGGGGCGACCGCGCTGCTGAGCCGCAAGCGGGAGGCAGTCTGCGCGCTGCAAGCAGCGCTCGCGAGCAATAATACCAGCTCGTTGGAACTGAGCGTCGAGGCAGATATGTTACGGGAAAGCTTGCAGCGTCTGGCGACGCTGGGGGAAGCCAATCGCAGCGCTATCGAACGAAGCCTGGCGCTTCAGATGCGGCTGATTCAGGCAATTGCCGAGGCTGTGCCGCGCGCCCGCGCCATGGACGCGCCGATCTACCAACCAAACGGGAGCCAGGTTCCGCCGCGCCCTCCCGAGGCCTACGCGTTTCTATCCAGGATGTAAGCCGCGGCCGGCCCTCGCGATGGGATGCCTGCTGGGCGTCCCTCAGCCAGCGCTGGCACAGTCATGACGGTATTTCGCCACGGCGTCCGCCACGCCCAGCCCGCTGTGGGTAATCCAGGTATGCCTAACCATAAGCCACAGCGAACCTGTGTCCTTCAGGGCACCAAGACTGGCCTCAACATCGGCCTTTTCCATTGGAATGAACAGAAGCCGCACCCCAGCGAGGCGACCCTTTTCATTGAGGTCACGGCCCTCGACCTGGACTGACACAGGCTCGCCAAGATTGGCATTTGCCACAGAAAGCCCGAAGCCAACGATGAACAGCCCAAGTCCCAGTTTTGAATGCTGTCCAATCGCCAGGCTGCTGCTGCCATTTCGGGCCGGCGATGACAGAAAGCAGCCCGCCTTCGTATGAGAAACGGTCCACGTATCCGGCGAATTCACCAACAGAGAGATTGGATCCAGAGCCTTCGCCGGGTCATTTCCAGCGGGCGGAGCTTCAGGTTCAGCCGCGGTTGCGACCGCGGGTACCGCAAGCCTGGCAAGCGTAAGCAAGACAAGGGCGGCCCGCATGACACTCACGGACGGGCCGCGGCCTGAGATTTCTCAAGCGTCGCCTCTAAACTCACGAAGGTTGGCATATACTCATTTGGAACCATTTTGCGGCCGGTTTCAATCGAAACCTGGGGTGGATTTCCGTGCAGGTGCGACACCAAGATGGCACGGATAACCTCCAAATACCTCGCCTCCTCCTCGACCACTTGCTTCAACCGAGCGGCGATGGGGCCGACCATTCCATAGGCTAACAGCACACCCAAGAAGGTACCGACCAATGCGCCGCCGATCATCTCCCCCAACACAGCGGGCGGTTCGTTGATGTGGCTCATGGTTTTGATCACGCCCAACACCGCGGCGATAATTCCAAGAGCCGGTAGGCCATCGGTCATTCCCTGCAAGGCGTGGACGGGGTGCATCTTTTCAACAAGGGTCTTCTTCAGCTCCCGACCCATCACATCCTCCACCTGGTGCGGGTCATCCGCATCCATGCCGATCATGCGAAAGTAGTCACAGATCAGCGGCACGACCTCCTTGTTCGCCAGGATCTTCGGATGGTCCTTGAAGATCGCGCTCTCCTGCGGGTTTTCGATATGGCTTTCCACAGCCATCGTGCCCTTGGTGGTAATCAGGCGGATAAGCCGGTACAATAGACAAAGAAGATCCTCATAATCCTGGCTGTGATACCGCGAGCCTCCAACGACGCTTTTAAGACCTCCCATCGTGGCCTTTATGACATGCATGCTGTTCGCCATCGCGAAGGAGCCTATGGCGGCCCCCCCGATCGTCAGCAACTCAAATGGCAAGCCTTCTAAAATAGCGATGACGCTTCCGCCTGTCAGGGCGAAGCTGCCAAACACGCAGACCAGGGTGAATAATAAACCACCAATAACGGTCATGACGCGATCTCTTTGATCTGGGTCGCGCGCCCTCTCATGGTTTCACTGCCTTGGGCGCGGTCTCGCCAGCGGCATGACGCAAAACTGTTATTGTGATCCTACGATTGCTTGGGTTTTCCGGCTCAGCGGGCACCAGCAAATCGCGATCCGCATTACCGGTAACACTCCTGATCCGCTCATCGGCCAATCCTGCTTCCACAAGGATACGGCGCGCCGCGTTCGCGCGATCAGTCGATAGTTCCCAGTTACCTTTCTCCTGCCCGCGATAGGTCAGCGAGTCAGTGTGCCCGGCAATCGAAATCGCGTTTGGCAGGCCCGCCAGCGCCGGCACGACCTTCTGCATCAATGCCCGGATGCGCGGGGTGGGGACGGCGCCGCCAAGAGCAAACATGGGCTGACGATCCGCATCCACGACCTGGATGCGCAAGCCTTCCGGAACATTGTCAACTATGATCTGGTTGGCGGCATCCTTCAGCGACGGGTCCTGGCGGATGGCATCCATCAACTGCGCGCCCGCCTGCTCAAGCGACTGGTCCTCTCGCTTGGCGTCCGCTTGTGCGGCGGCCGCCCGGCGGGTGGCTTCCGCGGCGACGGCGCCCGGGGCCGGAGGCGTCAGCTGTGCCGCCGCATAATCACCACCCCGGATGACAGTCTCCCGCCCCTGGCCAGGCTCCACGGCCGTGCCAGACTTCAAGCCGTTTCCCTGGGCCGGATCGTCGTCATTGGGCGCCGTGTCGGACTGGGCCGCCGCCTGCGCCACGGTTTCGGTGTCGGCCTCGTCAACGTCTTGTTGCGGCGATTGATGACCCGTAATCGCCTTCGGTATGCCATCGGTCGAAACGCTGGTACCGGCGTCGTTGGGGGTTTGCCCCCCGAAGGGCCTGCCCGATCCGCTTGCGGAACGACCAAACAGGTTCGTTGGTGCAAAGTAATCGGCTAGCCCCGTCCGCTGGACTTCCGTCGTGGCGTTCAATAGCCACATCAGCATGAAGAACGCCATCATCGCCGTCACAAAATCGGCGTAAGCGACCTTCCACGCGCCGCCATGGTGCGCTGGCTCCTCGCCTTCGTCGCGACGAATGATGATGGTCACAGGGGCACCTGTTCCATTACCTCGTGTTGGTTTGCCAGCCAAGATGGTGCTCCGATTTCGCTAATGTCGGCGAAAAGCCATAGCGGTAGATATATGGGTCCGAAAAAATCTAGCCGACCTATATCCAACAATGACCACGTTACCCGCCGATGGGCCGAGTTGGAGCGCAGTATGGAAGACTTGTTGCCAGATTTCCTGACCGAGACCCTGGAGAGCTTAGAAAAGCTCGACATCGAACTGGTAACGTTAGAGCGCCAGCCGGACGACAAGGGCGCCTTATCGTCAATCTTCCGGCATGTCCACACCATCAAGGGAACCTGCGGTTTCCTCGGGCTCGCCAGGCTTGAGAAGGTGGCCCATGCCGCGGAGAGCGTGCTGGACCGTCATCGCGGCGGCGGGGTGCCGGTCACCCCGGCGTCCATCACGCTGATACTGCGAGCGCTGGATGCCATTCGGGCGATCGTTGACGGTATCAGCCAGTTCAGTAAGGAACCTGAAGGGGACGACAGTCGGCTGATTGCCGAGCTTATCGCCATTGCTGAAGGCGGCGTCGGCAAGACTACGGAAATCTCCAACTCAGATGAGATGGACGAGGCACCGCCGGAAACGGCAAAAGCCGCCGTGGAGGAAGTTGCCTCCGCCTCCACGCCCGCCCCTGCCCCTTCGGCCCCCAAGGCAGTAGCCCCCCCCCGGACGGCCGCTTCGGTGTCGCCATCGGACCATGCGCCACAAGCCGCGATACAAACCATCCGGGTCAACGTGGATGTTCTGGAAGGGTTGATGACGCTGGTCAGCGAGCTGGTGCTGACACGCAATCAAATCCTTCAACTCGCGCGGACACAGGACAACAGCGCGTTCGCTGCCCCGCTTCAACGTCTATCGCACATCACATCGGATCTGCAGGAAGGCGTGATGAAGACACGCATGCAGCCCGTTGGAAACGCCTGGAACAACCTTCCCCGGCTGGTACGCGAACTCGCCAACGATCTGGGGAAAAAGATCGATCTTGTAATGGTCGGCGCTGAAACCGAACTCGATCGCCAGGTTTTGGAACTTATAAAGGATCCGCTGACGCACATGGTGCGCAACAGCGCGGATCACGGGCTGGAAGTGCCCGCGGATCGTCTGGCGGCCGGTAAGCCAGAGCAGGGGCGCATCCGGCTGAACGCGTTCCACGAAGGCGGCCACATCGTTATTGAGGTGGGTGACGATGGTCGCGGTCTTGCCGTCGATCGGATCCGCAACAAAATCATCACCAACGGTTTGGCCACCGAGGCCGAACTGGCTACGATGACGGACCAGCAAATCCAGTCCTTCATTTTCCGAGCGGGGTTTTCGACGGCGGCGGCGGTGACCTCTGTGTCGGGGCGCGGTGTCGGCATGGACGTCGTCAAGACCAATATCGAGCGGATCAGCGGCACGGTTGACGTTACGAGCGAAGAAGGGAAAGGCTCGGTCTTTACAGTCAAAATTCCACTAACGCTCGCTATCGTTTCTGCATTGATCGTAGAGGTCAAGGGAGAACGTTACGCCATCCCGCAAATCAGCGTTGTCGAACTGGTGCGCGCCAAAACGCCGGGCTCCACGAAATCGGCCATCGATGGCGAAGCATCCGATTCGACGATCGAACTCATCAACGAAACCCCCGTACTCCGCCTTCGGGATCACCTGCTTCCCCTGGTCGATCTCAGCGGCCTGCTGAAGCTGGACGGCCCCGCGCCAGACGATACCACGAACGTTGCGGCGGGAAGCCTCTACATCGTCGTGGCGCAAGTTGGCGCCAGCCGGTTCGGCCTGATCGTCGACCGTGTATTTGATACCGAAGAAATCGTTGTTAAGCCGGTCGCCCCGATCTTGCGTCACATCACCCTGTTCAGCGGCAACACCATCCTGGGAGATGGCTCGGTTATCATGATTTTGGACCCGAACGGCATTGCCCGCGCCACTGGGATCGGAAACGGGCACACAAGCGCGGATACTGCCACCGAGGTCTCCATGAACGATCAGAACTCGGAACAGAAGATGGCATTGCTATTGTTCCGGTCGGGCGACGCCCACCAGAAGGCGGTACCGCTGAACCTTGTTTCCAGGCTCGAGACAGTTGATCGTGCCGCTATCGAATACTCAGGCGATCAGCCTATGACACAGTATCGCGGCCGATTAATGCCGCTTGTCGCGATGGCGGCCACCGACGGTGGCCACGATCAGGCGACCTCGCAACCACTCCTGGTTTTCGCTGACGAAAGTCGCGTGATGGGATTGATGGTCGATGAAATCGTTGACGTAGTTGAAGATTACCTCAAAGTCGAACTGTCCACTAGCCAGCCGGGCTTCCTTGGCACCGCGATCGTGCATGGCCGCGCCACCGACATTCTCGACACCAGCTTTTGGTTGAAACGCGCGTTCAAGGACTGGTTCGGCACCAAGCTCGCGGCCCGGTCCAAATCGCGGGAACTGCTGGTCGTCGAAGACAGCGCGTTCTTTCGTAGCTTGATTATCCCAGCCTTGTCCGCCGCGGGATATCACGTGACGGGGGTGGACAATCCGATGGCGGCTCTGGCACTGCGCACCGCAGGCAGAACATTCGACCTTATACTGTCGGACATTGAAATGCCGGAAATGGATGGGCTGGAGTTTGTGCGCGAAGTCCGGGCTCGCGGCGCATGGGCCAATCTTCCAATCGTGGCACTTAGCAGCAGCAGTTCGCCGAAAGCCATCGCGCTGGGACGGGATGCGGGCTTCGATAACTATATCTCGAAGTTCGACAAGGAAGTGCTGCTGGAAGCAGTCGCGACGGCACTTGCATCCACCCGTCCCGGCAACATGGCGCGACCTATGATGGCTGAACAAGGAGCCCACGCATGAATGCGATCACAACTACCGCTGATGACCGCAACGGTTCGGATAGCGCGGACCAGGCTGCCGCGTCGATGTTCGTGACCATGAGCGTTCGTGGCCAACTATGCGGCATCCCAGTGCTCTCTGTGCGGGACATTATCGTTACTCAGGCAATGACACGGATTCCCCTGGCCCCGCCCGAGATCGCGGGTAGCATGAATTTGCGAGGCCGCATCGTAACCGCCATCGACCTTCGCAAGCGGCTGAATCTGCCAGCGCGCGAAAACGGCGAGGCCGGAATGAGTGTGGTCGTCGAACGCCAGGGAGAACTCTACAGCCTGGTTGTGGATTCCGTGCGCGAAGTGATCGAGTTCGACGACCGCCAGCTGGAACCAAACCCGCCTACCCTGGGTGCTGCGTGGCGCGAGTTTAGCAACGGGATCTATCGGCTTCAGTCCGAACTGATGGTTGCGTTGAATACGGAACGGATTCTGACGATCAACTGAAATCTTCCAGATCGAATTCGCTTTCGTGACGTTTATCACGAACGCACGGGGAATCAGAGAAGGAGAACAAGATGATCGTTGCCGCCGCCCCGCTTGTCCCCGCCGCCGAGGTCGTCCGCGTCCTTGTGTGCGACGACAGCAACATTGCCCGTTCCGCGCTTGGACGGCTGTTGGGGAGCGATCCCCTTATTCGTGTGGTCGCCAAGGCCGCCAACGGCCTGGAGGCAGTCGCGGCGGTGCAGGCAGGCGGCATCGATGTTGTCGTTCTGGACGTTGAAATGCCGGTCATGGACGGTTTGGCGGCACTGCCGCGACTACTGTCGGCCGATCGTGCGGTCAAAGTCTTGATGGCGTCGGCGATGACGACAAAGGGCGGCGCGATCGCGCTGGAATCCCTTCGGCTTGGGGCTGCGGATTTCATTCCCAAGCCAGCCGCATCCGCGGGTGGCATCGCGGCGGATGAAACATTCCGCACGGAACTCATCGCGAAAGTCCGGGGTCTCGGCCGTCAGTGCCATTCATACCGCGTACGCCGCGCGGGAAGCGCACCGTCCGTAGCCCCGCAGACTCCCACTTCCACGCTAAAGCTGCGTGCGGCGCCCCATCAGCGTCCGGCGGTCCTGGCCATTGGAAGCTCCACCGGCGGCCCAGCAGCGTTACTGGCCCTCTTCCAGGCGCTCGGCGACAATGTGGGCGTACCGATCCTGCTGACACAGCACATGCCAGCAGCGTTCACGCCGCAACTGGCCGAACACATCCATAAGCTGGGCGGGGCCACATGCGCCGAAGCTGTGCATGGTGAACCTCTGCGTCCGGGCCACATACATCTCGCCCCCGGAAACCGTCACTTGACCGTCCATGGCCGCGAGGGCGGGACCGCCGTCGCTCTTACCGACGATCCTCCTGAAAATTTCTGTCGGCCGGCTGTAGATCCCATGCTTCGCAGCCTGTCCGCGGCGTTTCCTGGGCGGGTGCTGACGTTGATGCTGACAGGCATGGGTCAGGACGGACTACGGGGCGCGGAGCGCGTGGTGGCGGATGGCGGATCAGTCATAGCCCAGGACGAGGCGACAAGCATCGTATGGGGCATGCCAGGGGCCGTCGCCCGGGCGGGCCTCTGCCAGGCTGTTTTGCCGTTGAACGAGTTGGCACCGAAGATTCTTCAGTTTGTTGGAAAGCGCGGCGTATGAGCACGGCAGTCATTCTACCGGGATCCAAGAATCCGGCGACGCGTCCCGACACGATCTCGCCGGCGGATTTTGCGGTCATCGCCGATATGGTGCGTGCGCGCTCAGGGATCGTACTGGGTGTCGATAAGGCCTATTTAGTAGAAAGCCGATTGGAGCAAATCGTCCGAAATCACCGTTACAGCGGCTTGGCCGAACTCACGGCCAGGCTGCGGTCTAACCCCAATGACCCGCTGGCGTATGAGATCGTCGATGCGATGACCACCAATGAAACGCTGTTCTTCCGGGACGCCAAACCGTTCGATCACCTGCGGCGGCATTTGCCTGTGCTGCATGCCACCATTCCGGCTTCGCAGCCGCTGCGGATCTGGTCCGCGGCCGCATCATCCGGCCAAGAGTGCTACTCCATCGCAATAACCGCGCTGGAAGCCGGGCTAGGAACGCGTACCGTGCAGATTTTGGGGACCGATATTTCGGCGGAACAAGTGGCGCGCGCGCAACAAGGTTTGTACTCAGAATTTGAGGTTCAACGAGGACTTTCGACACCAAACCTGATCAAATATTTTCGTAAGGCGGACGGCGGGTGGCGGGTCAACGACCCGGTCCGCAGGCTGGTTGAATTCCGACGGTGGAACCTGATGGAGGATTTGCGGCCGCTGGGCATGTTCGAACTGGTGTTTTGCCGCAACGTGCTGATCTATTTCGATATACCGACAAAGCGCCGGGTTCTGGCGGCGATCTGGGAACGCATGGCGCCAGGTGGATTATTATACCTGGGGGGGGCGGAAACGACCTTTGGCGTAACGGACAAGTTCGTTCCTTGCGTGGGGGCCCATCAGGTCTATAGCGCAGTACCAGCCTAAGGGTTGCCGCAGCCGCGCGCCAGCTCGCAAAACGAACCTCGGCGGCGGTCTGTCGCTGAATCGATGCGGGAAGAACACCTGGCTACGATAACCGGAACGGGCCGCTATTTTCCAAGTCCCCATCGTGTCTATGTGCTCTTTGTTTGCCGAAGGACAACCATGCCACGCCTGCGCAATGTCTCCATCCATCTCAGACAGCTGGGATTGGTAGGTCTGCTGATCGTTGGCTTCCTGGCTACGATGGCAGACATGATCCGCATACAGACCGACAATGCAATGAACAGCCGGGTTGCCGAACTGCACGCTCTTGTGCAAACGGCCAAAGGCATCGCCACGGAGCTACAAAAAGAAGAATCCGCGGGAAAAATCACGCGCGAGGCAGCCATCAGCAGCTTTCGCTCGGCTCTGCACGCCATGCGCTACGGCAGTGGAGACTACATTTTCGCTTACGCCAACGATGGCACGGTCATTGCGATGCCGCCACAGCCGGAATTGGAGGGCCAGAACCGTATTGAACTCAAGGATCCATCGGGCCGCTTCGTCATTCGCGACCTTTTGGCGACAGCCGCGGCGGGTGGTGGCGTGATGCGAACGATCTATCCCCGCCCGGGAACGACTGTACCGCTGCCCAAAATGAACTATGTCGAGCCATTCCAGCCATGGAATATGATGATAGCAACAGGGGTCTTCGTCGATGATCTGGATGCGGAAGCCCACGCGCTGATCATCCGGACTGCTTTGTCCGCCAGTCTGGTGATCGGGTTGGCCGTCGCTGTCGTCTGGCTGTTAAGTCGTTCGATCTCCAGGCCTCTGGCCACTCTCGAAACCGCCATGACGTCACTTGCCGCCGGCGACCTGTCGGTGGACGTGGGCCAAAGCGATCGTGGCGACGAGATCGGTCGCATGATGCGTGCATTCAATGTGTTGAAGATCAATGCAGAGGAAAAGCGGGCTTTGGAAGCGGCCCGTGTGGTTGCGGACCATGAATCTCATCTGGCCCAGCGCCGGACGGCTGGGGATGTCGCCGATCGGCTTCAGGCGCAGCTTGGAGAGGTGGCCGTTGAGTTACGAGCGGCGTCGGAGCGCCTGACATTAACCGCGGGCGATATGCGCGGCGCGACCAATCTGGCTCACGAAGAGGCAATTTCCGCCAAGGCTATGGTTGATACCACGTTGACGAACGTGGAAATGGTCGCCGCCGCCACCGAACAGCTTGCCAGTTCGGTGAAGGAAATTAGCGGTCAAATAGTGACATCCTCAACAATCGCTGTGCGCGCCGTCGATGAGGCTAGGCGCACCGACAGTCTGGTTCAGACATTAGCCCAGACCGCAACCAGGATCGGCAGCATTGTTCAGGTCATTAGCGGGATCGCCGGGCAGACGAATCTTCTGGCGCTGAATGCAACGATTGAGGCAGCCCGAGCGGGCGACGCGGGAAAGGGTTTTGCTGTCGTGGCGGGCGAGGTTAAAAACCTCGCCAGTCAGACCGGCAAGGCGACCGACGAAATCGCGGCTCAGATCGAACAAATTCAAACAGCGACACAAGACGCGGTGGCCGCAATCGGCAATATCAGTTCAACCATCGACGAAATCAGCCACCTAAGCGGTACCATCGCCGCGGCCATCGAGGAGCAAGGCGCGGCGACGCGGGAGATCAGTCGCAATGTTCGGCAGGCGGCGTCGGGCACCCTGGAGGTTTCCGGACGCATTGATGGTGCCAATAAGGCTATTTCCACCGCCACCGGTTCGGCGGGCCAAGTTCTCCAGGCCGCCGAGACGCTGTCCGATCAGTCACGGGCTTTGACAGAGCAACTGGGGCGACTGGTTGATCAAGTTCGGGCTGCGTAGAAGCCATGTGGATTTCGCGCTAAGATGGGAGCTGGTTTATGAGCACGGCGTCTCTTCTCGATTCTGCCAGGTCGAACCTACGCGAACTGCGGCCCTTCGAGATTGCGGGCCGGGTCAGCGGCGTGACTGGCCTCGCGGTGGATTTTGAAGGCCCCACCGGGCATCTCTCGATCGGCGATCGTGTTTGGATCACCCCCCGCAACGGCGCCCCCGTTCAGGCGGAGGCCATCGGCTTCCATGGTGGCGTTACGCGGGCCATGACATTCGGCTCGCTCGCTGGAATTGGACCGGATGCGCCCGTGGTGATCGGCGGGGAACCGCACCTGGCGGTCTCTGACCACTGGCTGGGGCGCGTGATCGACCCTTTGGGCAGAGCACTTGATGACAAGGGGCCGCTGCTTCCGGGCGACTATTCCACGCCGGTTCGACAAACCCCGCCCAACGCCGCGATCCGCGCGCGTTTGGGACCGCGTATCGATCTTGGTGTCAAAGCGCTCAATGGTTTCGTCACCTGCCGCCAGGGCCAACGGCTGGGGCTGTTTGCTGGATCTGGCGTCGGAAAATCGACCCTGCTGTCAATGCTGGCGCGCTACACCGATTGCGATGTCGCGGTGATCGCCCTGGTGGGCGAACGTGGCCGGGAGCTGAGAGAGTTCATCGAGGACGACCTGGGGCCGGACGGCCTCGCGCGATCCGTCGTGGTCGTGGCAACGTCCGACCAGCCCCCCCTGATGCGCCGTGAATGCGCCTATGCGGCGACATGCGTCGCCGAACACTTCCGCGATCAGGGGAAGTCCGTCCTGTTGATGATGGACAGTGTGACCCGGTTTTGCCTTGCCCTGCGGGAGATCGGTTTGTCCGCCGGCGAGCCGCCAACAACCCGGGGGTATCCCCCGAGTGTGTTTGCCGAATTGCCACAACTGCTGGAGCGTGCTGGTCCGGGATTGCCCGGCGCCGGGATGATCACTGGATTATTCACTGTATTGGTCGAGGGCGACGACCAAAACGAGCCGATTGCCGACGCCGTCCGCGGTATCCTTGATGGACACGTCGTGCTGGATCGTCGCATTGGCGAAGGCGGGCGTTATCCAGCCGTGGACGTGCTCCGGTCGCTGTCCCGCACGGTGCCCGGCGTGAATTCGCCCTCCGAAAATGCGCTGACACGCAGGGCGCGGGCGGTCCTGGCAACATGGCACGACATGGCGGATCTGGTGCGGCTTGGTGCCTACAAGGCGGGCGGTGATCCGGTGGTGGACGAAGCCGTGCGCCTGGCGCCGCGCATCGAGAGTTTCCTGTCTCAGGCGAAGTCCGAACCCTGTTCGGTTGCACAAGGATTTGCCGAATTGGAAGCAGCGCTAAATGGGTAAACCGTAATGGCGCGTGACCCATTGGCGGTGCTGTGGCGCTTGCGGGACGCAGCCGTCACAGAGGCCAGCCGGGAGCTGGCGGTCGCCCGCGCCCGCGAGGCGGACGAGGCGCGGCGAGCGGACGAATACCAGCGCCATGTCAGGCACGAACAGGACGACGCGACAGGCGATCACGTTGCCGCCTTCGCCGCCTGGCTACCGCATGCCCGGCAACAAGCGGATCGCCTCAAGGCGAACCTGCAAGCCGAAGAAGCCCACGTGCGACGTTTGCAACAAATCCTCGTCAGCCGCAGAACGGATGCCGAGGCGGTGGCGAAAGTCAGGCAGCGACAGCAAGCCATCGCCGCGTTGGTCCAAGCCAGAAAAGAGCAAAGCACGATGGACGAGGTCGCAGGAAGAAAGCGGGGCCGCGACCTCGGCTAGTGGTCGCGTTGCATCTGCCAAACGCCACCCGCGGCGGCCTTCACGAAGGCCGCCGCACTTGTTCCGACCTCGCCCGCACCATTCGCTGCACGGCCTCCAGCACCCGCGCGACCGGCGCCCGGCGGTAATCCCAGATCGCCTCCGGGCCGGGGGGATGCACGATCATCGTTGCATTCGCCTCGAACAACAGCACGGCACCGTCCGGACGCATGGCGAAATCGATACCAGCGTAATCCAGGCCCATCCACCGACTGACTTCGCCAAGCGCGGTGATCGCGCCTTCCCCCAGGACCGATGCCATATCGTCGAGAAAGCGCCGCTCCTCCTCGCGATGGGTTGGGTTCGCCGCCATGTCGGCCGTGTAATAATGCACCTTCCAATTTGCCGAAATCGCGAGATGAAGCGGGTACAAGACTCCATCTACAAACATCACGCGGTATTTCCGAGCCATCCCGTCAGCACCGCGCGCATCAAGGTATTGGAGTGCCAGAATTTCCTCGCCCGGCAGAGCGGCGACAGCGGCCGGAAGATCACGCGGAGACTCGACCAGCAGAAAAATGCTGGCCGGTGTGAAAGCCCGGGGCGCGCAACAGCAGCGGAAAGGTGAACCCGGATTGCCCCTGAAGCGCGGACCGCTTGAACGACCGTATCGCCGGCGCTACGACACCGGGCACATCCGCAAGGCGGGCGGCATTAGCAAAGCGCCCGGTTAGGCCAACCTGTTGAGGTGAGTTGATCACCGGCGCGATGGTTCGCCGAAGCAAAGTCCGCGCCCCTGTCAGGGCCGCCTCACATATATCGGCATCGCCGATCGCGTTGAAGACCACGGCATGCCGCGGCAACGGCTGCGCCGGGTCGTAAAACTCCGCGTAAACAGCATTGATCCCAAAGATCCGGTCATCGAGAATACCTTGGGTCGGAATATTGCCCCCCCGGGCAGAGACCAACAAAAGCACAGGCACCGGGGGCATTGTGCCGCGATACCGTTGCGCAACGATGGCGTGTCCGCTGAAGCCCTGTTGGAAATGTGGTTCAGCCGCCGCTGCATCCCCGAGGTCCAGCAATGTTCGAGCCAACCCTTGATGGGCCTGCACATGGCAGGAATCTCTTGCAAGCACGGCTTCGAACTGCGCGCGTGCTTCGGCGAGGTTGCCCTGTTTGTAAAGTAGATTTCCGAGATTCACCCGGCCGACGGGATTGTCCGGATGGTACCGCACAGCCTGATGATAGGCCGTATGGGCCGCGGACAGATGATCGCTGGAAAACGCTAGCGCGCCCAATTCATTCAGCGCGGCAAAATGGGTCGGATCTCGTTGCAAGACCTCCAGATAGCAGGATTTCGCCAAATCATCCTGTCCGGCGGCGGCAAGCCGGCGCCCACGGTCAAGAGCGGACGCGATTGCATCCGTATCGGAAGAAAATTGCGGATCGAAGATCATGTGCCCTGCGACCTCAACCTTGATCAAACCCGGGCGCCCTGCCAGGGGATGGGGACCCACAATGTCGCAAGACGAAAAAAATCCATTTTCTGGCCGGCATCTTTCTTCACGCCCCTATAATAGACATACAGGCTTCGCGGCTAAGACCCAACCTTAATCCCGCCGACAGCCCTATGATGATACGTGCGAACAGGGAAAAATCTCCTCTGCTGCAACAGGCCGGGCACGCGGACGCAAGGCGCCGCCGCACGGTTAAAGCGGAGGAAGAGTGTGTCCCGCGTTTCAACACCCATATCACTCAGGCCCCGCATTATCCGGGACATGCCCACTCGCAGCTATGGGAAAACTTCGCACAGCGAGATCGGAGTTCGATAGATGGCGCTGGATGCCGACCAAATCCGCGAGCCATTAACCGGCGGCGACACAAAATTGTGCCGACGCAGGCCAGGTCGCATCGAGAATGTACCGCCGTCCCTTATACCGCTGCTACGCGATGCCGGCCGCATAAAAGACATCGACATCGACGCCGTTGCTCTGGCGGGCCTGACCGTTCAAAGCGACATTGATGCAACGCAGGACGGTCTTGCGGCTATCCGCGGCGTCGTCTGGGGCGTGGCGCTGTCTGTCCCATTATGGGCGGTCATCGCCCTGGGATTCTATCAGCTGTTGCGCTGACCGGCTTCTATCCTTAGCGGCTGGGACACGCGAAAAGCCACGCGACCGACGTGGTTGGGATTATGCTCCCTCCCGCTATATCCCCACCTTATGAACCCTGCATCGACAGACGTTTTTGCACTGGCCGAGAAACGGCTTGCCTGGATTGCCCAGCGGCAGAGCGTATTGGCACAAAACATTGCCAACGTTAACACGCCGAGTTACGCGGCCCAGGACGTGAAGCCATTCAGTGAAGTACTTGCCAGCGAATCGCAGCAGGCCGTGGCAGTCCAAGCCGGGACCGGGACCCCATCATCGGGGCAGGCTGCATCCGGCCGGTCACTGGACGGCAACGCGGTCGTTTTAGACGAGCAATTAGAGAAAATTGCCGAGACAGACACGGCACATCAGCTCGCGACCAATCTGTACAAGAAGTATGTTGGTCTGTTTAGGACAGCAATCGGCCGGAACTGACATATAAGGACTGGGCATGGACTTCACCTCCACACTCGATCTCTCGGCCAAGGGCATGACCGCCCAAAGCACCCGCCTACGCGTAATCGCCGAGAATTTGGCAAACTCCGCCACGACAGGCTCATCTCCTGGAGCAAACCCCTATCGGCGCAAGGTCGTTGTATTTTCGAACGTAATGGACCAGGCGCTGGGTACCCCCACGGTGGGGGTGCGTCAGATCGCGCCCGATATGTCGCCCTTTCAACAACGTTACGACCCCGCCAATCCAGCGGCGGACACGAATGGGTATGTCAAAACACCCAACGTTAATTCCTTCGTGGAAATAATGGATATGAAGGAAGCCCAGCGGTCTTACACCGCCAATCTAAACGTCATGGAAACGACCCGAGGAATGCTGACCCGGACAGTCGATCTGCTAAAATAGGAACAAAAAATGATTTCTACGAACGTCACTGGAGCGGCAGCCTATGCCGCGGGCCAAAACGCCCTATCAGGCACCACGGAAACGACAGACACCAGCAGCGGTTCCTTTGGAACGGTGCTGCAAAATGCGATGACCGGACTGACCGCGCTTGGGCAAAATGCAGACACGAAATCCGTCCAGGCGATGACCGGTACCGGTAGCCTTACCGATGTTGTGATGGCGGTCTCAAAGGCCGAAATGGCCCTCCAGGCAAGCGTCGCGGTTCGGGACAAGATGATTTCAGCTTATCAGGACATCATGCGGATGGCTGTGTAAATCGTCGAGCCTGACGCTGCGTCTTATCCCAAAACGGGGTTTCGATATGCTGATCATACGTTCCGCGGGCCGCGGCCGTTGCCCGCTTCGCCTTCGAAGCACCCCATGAACCAGGGCGATCTCGCGCTTCTCACCCGGGAGGCGCTGCTAGTCTTGCTCAAATTGGCGGGTCCGGTGCTGCTCGTGGGGCTCGTGGTCGGCTTGGTCATCTCCATGCTGCAGGCGTTGACGCAGATTAACGAAAGCACGCTGGTCTTCATCCCGAAGCTCGTCGCGGTCTGCGCGACCATCGCGCTGCTTGGCGGCTTCATGATGCAAACACTTGGCGACTACGCCCATAGCGTATTCGACCAGCTCATTGTCATTGGTCTGGGTTATGGATGATTTGCCGGCCCTGCTCAAACTTCTGCCCAACGTGGGATTCGGCTTCATGTTGGTTGTTGCCCGGGTGGGCACCGCTTTGCTCACCGGTCCTGGCCTTGGCGAAGCCGAGGTTCCCGGAACGATTCGAATCGTGCTTCCAGTCCTGCTCTCGGCTTTGACCTATCCCCTGCTTCAGAATCGGCTGCCCCCGTTGCCCGAAGGCATCCCAACGCTGATCGGCTTTCTCGGATTGGAAGTCATCATTGGTGCGTGGCTGGGCTTCATGGCCCGCGTGCTCGTTATGGCCCTGGCAATCGCGGGGGACATACTCTCGCTTATGGTCGGCCTATCGAGCGTGTTGCAGATCGATCCCTCGGCCGGCACGCAGGTCCCTGCCCTGCATCGCATGTTGGCACTGGCCGCTGTCGCGCTACTATTCGCCTCGGGCTTGTATGTATTGCCCATCCAGGCAGTCATCGGCAGTTACGACATTATCACGCCAGGCGCCACCTTGGATACGGGCGGAACGGCACAGTTGGTGACGCGCGCGGTCGCCGCAAGCTACGGCCTGGCGCTGCGTCTGGCCGCCCCGTTCATAATCATCTGCCTCGTGTGGCAAGCCGCCTTGGGCTTCATCACGCGCCTGGTGCCAAATATCCACGTCCATGTCGTTTCCGCCCCGGCCCAGATACTCGGCGGGCTGACACTACTGGCCGTGGCTATTGGTCTGGTTTTCGCCAATTGGTCGGCGGAAATGCGACAAGCGCTCTCTACGCTGCCGGGACAGTAAGATGTCCGGCAGCGAACATGCCGCGGAAGACCGGACAGAAGCGCCAACCCAAAGGCGCCTGGACCAAGCGCGTGAGGAGGGAAATCTCCCGGTTTCGCGTGACCTGACCATGCTTGCCTCGTTGGGAGGCGGTGCGATTGCAGCCGTTTCCTTTACGCCAGCACTAGCGCGCCGTTTGGTAGAACAGGCCGCCGGGTTACTGGGGACCGCCGATCGGATCATCCTGAGCGACGGTACGTTCGTGATGGGCCAGATTTCCGCCTTGCTCCTGTCCGCGGCGCTCG
>DAIEHR010000031.1 GCA_027353465.1 Acetobacteraceae bacterium
GTTCAACATCCTGCTGCAGGTCATGGACCACGGGAAGCTGACCGACCACAACGGCAAGACGGTCGATTTCCGCAACATCATCCTGATCATGACGACCAATGCGGGTGCGTCCGACATGGCGAAGGAAGCCATCGGGTTCGGTCGCGAGGTGCGCCAGGGTGAGGATGACGACGCGATCAAGCGCCTGTTCACGCCGGAATTCCGCAACCGTCTGGACGCGACCATCACCTTTGCCGGCCTGACGCCGGAAATCGTGGGACGCGTGGTAGAGAAGTTCGTGATGCAGTTGGAAGCCCAACTGGCGGATCGCAACGTCACGATCGAACTGTCGTCGGCCGCTAAGGAATGGCTCGCCGAACGCGGTTACGAACGGCTGTTTGGCGCCCGTCCGCTGGGCCGGGTGATCCAGGAGCACATCAAGAAGCCGCTGGCCGAGGAATTGCTGTTCGGCAAGCTGGTGAAAGGCGGCGCGGTCAAGGTGACGATGAAGGACAACAAGCTGGAGTTCGAAATCACCGAGGCAGCGTTGCCCGCCCTGCCGAAGCCGGAAGGCGACGACGATGGCGGGGCCGGCAAGGAAGAAGAAGTCGAAGTCTGATTATAGCGATGTTCCATCATGGCCGGGGGCCGGCCATGATGGTGTCTGACGCGGTCGGCCTACCCGGCTGGCCGCATCGCCCCAACCAGCACGGGGCGTTCTTCCCCTAGCGTATGACGGGTCATCGCGAAGGACACCGCGGCCCCAATCAGGGACAATCCCCCAGCCAGCACGAACGCTGACGAGAAGCTGCCGGTGATCTGCACGATGTAACCCGTGACGATCGGCGCCAGCAATCCGAACACATTCCCGCCCAGCACCATGAACGCGAACGCCCGCCCGCTATCGGCCTGGGAGCGCAGCAAATCGTTGGCCAGGGCCGCATTGGTGGCGCTGGCGGTGCCCCCGAAACTGACTGGGAAGATCGTCAGGATCACCACCATTGTCAGCGAGTCTACGAACGGGATCGCCACGCCCACCGCACAGAGTGCCAAGCAGGCGACGACGACGATTCTCCGAGCGCCGGTGCCGCGGGTTTGCGGGGTCACGACCTTGTCGCTGATCCAGTTCGCCAGGATGATCACCGCGCCGCCCACAAGGAACGGCACCGACGTGAACAGGCCGGAGTTCACGATCGACAGCCCCCGGGCGGTTTGCAGGTAATTCGGTAGCCAGCTCAGATAAAGGTAAACGGAATAAACCGCGCAACCCTGGGAGATCGCCAGCCCCCACATCGACGGGGAGCGCAGGAGGCCGCGATAGCCGACGCCGTCATGCTCGGCCATAGTTTCCTTGCCGAGACGTTCGGCCAGGATGTGACGCCGCTCCGCCTCGGGTAGCCAGCGTGTTTTCTCCGGTGTGGAAACCAGTGCCGTCCATACCGCGACCCACACCAAGCCGACCATGCCGGTGATGACGAAGGAAATGCGCCAGGACGTCGCCGCGATCAGCCACGCCACAACCGGCGCGCTTAACGCTGGCCCGAACATGGTGCCTGCCTGGATGCAGCCGATGGCTAAACCACGCTCGCCGGCCGGTGCCCAGTCGCGCACGCCCCGGTAACTGACCGGGAAAGTGGGTGCCTCGCCCGCGCCGAGGCCCAGTCGAGCGAGGATCATAGTGCCAAATCCGGTCGCGGCGCCGGACAGCATTTGTGCGATCGACCAGAATGCCGCCCCGATCGCCGCCATCCTGGGCGCCCCCCAACTGTCCACCGCGCGCCCGCTTGGCAGCATCATCACGACGTAAGCCCAGAGGAAGGAGGAAAACAAATATCCAAGCTGGATCGGCGACAACCCAAACTCACCCGCCACGGAACGGCCGGCGACGGACATGTTGATGCGGTCGAGGTAGCAGATCACATTGAACAGAAATAGCAGGAAGTAGACCCAGTACCGGCGTCTGGTCATCGTTTCATCCCTCCATGGCAGCCTTCTGTCGGGCTGATGGGCGGAATGCTAGCAGCGTGGCCCGCGAACACAAACCGCGGCGCCTTAGGCCGTCTTGCGGGCCAGGTTGCTCAGCCGCAATACCACGCCATCGCCGCCGGTTTTGCTTGGAAACCGATCGACCGTCATGCTCCAGTCAGGTTCAGCCGCGGCCAATTCCTCCCGCGCCTTGCCGCCTTTCAGAAACAGGCAGACGCCATCCGCGGCCAGAAACCGCGCCGCCATCGGCAACAAGCGCGGCAGCGGGGCCAGCGCTCGGGCGGTTACAAGCGCGGACGGGGAAACCATCGCATCCTCGATGCGGCTGCAATGGACGGCCGCCGGCGCGCCGGTTTCAAGCACCGCTGTCCGCAGGAACGACGCCTTACGCTGGTCGGATTCTATCAGGTCGAAGCGTATCCCGGTCGCGATCGCCAATACCAGACCAGGAAATCCGCCGCCTGTCCCCAGATCGATCGCCCGGTCGATCCCTGCCGGTATCAGCGGCACAAGCTGCAGCGAGTCCAGGATATGGCGGTCCCAGATCACCCCGGCGTCGCGGGCGGCGATCAGGTTGAGTGTGCCGTTCCAGCGCAGCAACAGATCGGCGAATTGACGTAGCCGGTCTTCGCTCATTGCAAATGCACCTCGACGGTGACGTGAGACAGCGTACTGAAGCGCCGCAGGCGGCGATGGTAGTCGTGGGGCTGTAGCGCCTGCCTGGTTGCCACTGACAATACTGCCGCCAAGTGACCTGGACCAAGCCGCCAGAGGTGAAGATCGGTCACCCGGTCTCCATCGGCTTCGATCTCTTGCCGCAGCCGCTCCGTTAGATGGGCGTCGGGGTTCATGTCCATCAGGACGCGGGCGGTGTCTCGCACCAGCCCGTATGCCCAACTGGCGATGACGACCGAACCGACCAGTCCCGCGACCGGATCCATCCACAGCCAGCCGAATGATCGGGCCAGCAGCAGGCCGACGATCACCAGCACCGACACCGCCGCATCGGCGATCACATGCACCACTGCCGCGCGCATATTGTTGTCGCGGTGGGTGGAAGCATGGGCATGTTCCTGGAACCGCACCGAGGCCGATGTCGCGCCATGGCACAACGAAACGGCGAATTCGTGCGGTTCGGGGATTTCATCGACGCTTTCAAGGAAGCCCCCGGCCTCGATCATGGGAAATATTTGCCGTGTGCCATCCGGCCGGATTGTTTCCACGGACAGCGTGCCGGGCGGCAGGGCGGTCACGATCCGGAACCGGGGCGGCACGCCGTCCTCGTGGATCTCGACGGTCAGGCGGTCGCCGGCCAAATCCACGCTGTGGCGGTCGTCGTGGGCATGGCCGTGACCGTGACCGTGGTGATGATGCTCGCCGCCGCTTAGCAGCCAGGCGCTGGTGATGTTCACCACCAGGCCCAGTGCGGCGATCGGGATGGCCTGATCGAACAGGATCGGTGTCGGCGCCAGCAGCCGCCCGATCGCCTCCCAAGCGATCAGCAGTGAGATCATCGCCAGCACGATCGCGCTGGTGAACCCGGCCAAGTCGCCCAGTTTACCGGTGCCGAAGGTAAACCCCGGGTCGGTGGCGTGGCGGCGGGCGTAACGATAGGCCAGGGCGGCCAGCAGCAGCGCGCCGGCGTGGGTCGTCATATGCAGCCCGTCGGCCACCAGCGCGATGGAGCCGAACAGCAGGCCGCCGACGATTTCCAGCACCATCATCGCGCCGCAGAGCCAGATCACCCACCAGGTGCGCTTCTCGGCGTGCTCGTGGCCTTCGCCGAGAAAGACGTGGCTATGAGAGTCCATGGTCGTTTCCTATTTCAAATAAGTGCGAACGACGTCGAGCAACTGCTCCACGGCATCGGCGTGCATGGGGACGCCGGGATCGACCAGATGAGTGCGGACATGGTCTTCCACCACTTCGGCCATCAGCCCGGCCATGGCGCCGCGGGCGCCGGCGATCTGGTGCATGACGTGCTCGCAGCCGGCCTCGGTTTCCAATGCCCGTTCGATTGCCTCGATCTGTCCGCGCAGACGGCGGACACGGGCGAGCAGTTTCTGTTTATCGCGAATTGTATGCATGACGGATAGGGGGGTATCCTATAAAGGCCATAGCTGCAATCACCTGTTCATGACGACGGCCTTTGCCAGGGGAGGGCGCGCGGGCTATCTGGTCGCTTGTCGATGTTCGACATCCCCTTAGAGAGAGCCGCATCATGAGTTTTGCCCACTGGACCGCAGCACTGGTGTTGACCTTGGCTATCACCCCGGCGTTCGCCCAACAGCATGACATGCCGATGCACGACCAGCAGATGCACGACCAGAAGGCGGGCGCTGGTCAAGAGATGATGGCTGGAATGGATAAGATGAACCGCGACATGGCGGCGGCGCCGATGACCGGTGACCCGGACCACGATTTTGTTGCCATGATGATCCCGCACCATCAAGGGGCGGTGGATATGGCGGAAACCGAGCTGCGTTATGGCAAGGACGCAGTTATCCGGCATTTGGCCAGGGAGATTATTGCCGCCCAGAAGCGTGAAATCGCGTTCATGCGGCGGTGGGAGGCGACTCACCCGAGCCATTGATTTCCAAGGCGGGCTTCGGACAGGCCAAAATCGCCTGACCGAAGCTTTTGCCGCCAAGCGCGTCGCTAATCCCGGAACACGACCGTCCGGTGCCCATTCACCAGCACCCGTCCGTCCAGGTGCCAGCGCAGCGCGCGGGACAATACCCGACGCTCGATGTCTCTCCCCTGACGCACCAGGTCGTCGGGGGATTCCGCATGGCTGATGCGTTCAACATCCTGCTCGATAATTGGACCCTCATCCAGGTCGGCGGTTACGAAATGGGCTGTCGCGCCGATGAGTTTCACCCCACGCTGATGGGCTTGGTGATAGGGTTTCGCGCCTTTGAACCCGGGCAGGAAGGAGTGGTGGATGTTGATGCAATGTCCTGACAGCTTCCCCGCCAGATCGTCGGACAGCACTTGCATGTAACGCGCCAGGACCACCAGATCGGTCTTGGTCTCCTGCACCAGTGCCCATAATCTCGCCTCCTGCTCCGCCTTTGTCGCCTTGGTGACGGGCAGGTGGTGGAACGCGATATCGTCCAGATCGATATGGTGCAGGTTTTCGCGCGGATGGTTCGACACCACGGCGGAAATGTCCATCGGCAGCTCGGCAATCCGCCAGCGATACAGGATGTCGGTCAAGCAATGATCGAATTTGGAAACCAGCAGCATCACCCGCTGGCGTTCCGTCCGGTCGCGCAACTTCCACGCCATGGCAAATTTGGCGGCAACGGCTTCCAGCGCGGCGCGCAGGGCGGACACTTCCAGGCGGTTTTCGGGGTGATCCAGCACGATCCTGGCGAAGAACCGTCCGCTTTCGGTATCGTCGAACTGCTGGGATTCCCGGATGTTGCCGCCATGCTCAAAGATCGCGGTTGCGACGGCGGCGACGATGCCGGGGCGATTGTCGCAGGACAGGGTCAGGATGAACTGAGTCACGGCGGGAAGGCTCCATCGGGTGCGGCAATTGGAAACACCTGTCCGATCTACGCCCTTGGCCACGGTCTTGCCAGCCGGCCGAAACCATGCGGGGATCGACTCAACAGATAAATGCAGCATGGGAAAGACACCATGATCGTCTTGCCGCAGCCGCCAAGGGCATCACCTCGCATGCGACGGATGCAGTGGGTTGCGATCTGGTTAGTGACCGCGGCGATCGCACTGAATTATATCGACCGCTCGACCCTGGCGATTGCCAACGTAACCATCCGGCAGGAGTTCGGGATC
>DAIEHR010000068.1 GCA_027353465.1 Acetobacteraceae bacterium
TATTGCGTGATCCTGCAGACACTGAAATCGCCGCCCAGGATTGGCATGGAGATCGTCTGATCCCAACGGAGGGATAAGGGTTCCTGGAACCCTTATCGTTCGTCCAATGCTGCCCGCAGTATCTGGGCCAGGCTTTCGACCCGGAACGGTTTGGGTAGAAAACGCATGTTTGGTCCCAACAGTCCAAGATTCGCGATGGCCGTTCGTGCATAGCCGCTGGTAAACACCACCTTCAAGGCTGGACGGGCCGCGATTGCCGCGGCGGCCAATGCGCTCCCGTTCATGCCGGGCAAGCCAACGTCCGTGAATAGCAGGCGGATGTCGGCCTGTTCTTCCAGGATCGCCAAGGCACTTGCCGCGCTATTCGCCTCCACCGCGGTGTATCCCAGATAGCGGGCCGCATTGGCGGTGTAGCTACGAATATCCTCATCATCGTCAACGATCAGGATGGTCTCGGTACCGTTTGGCGCGGCGCCGTCAACGGGAGGCTGATCGGGTTGAATAGCCTCCTGGCCGGTGACCGCGCGCGGAAAATACATCTTTACTGTCGTGCCCAGGCCGAGCTCGCTGTAGATTTCGACGTGGCCTCCAGATTGGCGGACGAAGCCATACACTTGGCTCAGCCCAAGTCCGGTACCTCGGCCGACTTCCTTGGTCGTGTAAAATGGTTCAAACGCACGCTCTATGACTTCGGAGGGCATACCCGTTCCGGTGTCGCTGACCGCGATAAAGACATACTCGCCCGCGGGAACACTGCCATGGCGCCTGACGTAGCTTTCATCGAGGTAGGCATTGCCGGTTTCGATCGTCAATTTGCCGCCCTGGGCCATGGCGTCGCGCGCGTTCACGCCCAGGTTCAGCAGGGCGCTTTCTATCTGGTTCTCATCCACGAACGCCGGCCACAGGCCGCCTGCCGTGACCGTTTCGATCACTATGGCCTCCCCCAATGTTCGGCGCAGCAGTTCGGACATGCCCGCGACCAGGCGATTGATATCGGTTATCATCGGGGCCAGGGCCTGCTTGCGGGAAAACGCCAGCAATCGCTTGGTCAACTGGACTCCGTGGTCGGCGGCACGGCGGACGACTTGCAGCATCCGGTTGGCGCTTGGGCTAAGCGGTTCCTGGCGGATCTCCAGCAATTCCAGGCTTCCCAGGATCGCGGTCAACATGTTGTTGAAATCATGGGCGATGCCACCGGTCAGGTGTCCAACTGCTTCCATCTTCTGGGATTGGGCGAGGGCAGCCCGAGCCTGCTCCAGTTCCTTCTCGGCTTGTTTGCGTTGGGTGATGTCGCGGGTGATCTTGGCGAAGCCGATCAGAACACCGTTCCGATCCCGTACCGGGTTGATCAGCACATCGGCCATAAACGGGGTTCCGTCCTTACGGACCCGCCAGCCCTCTTCTTGAAACGTGCCAAACTTCGCGGCTATTTCCAGTGCGCGCATTGGCTTTCCGTCGCGCTGGTCCTGTTCGGGGTAGAAGCACGCGAAGGATCGTCCGATGATTTCAGCGGCGCTATACTGTTTGATGTGCTGCGCGCCCACGTTCCATGACGTAACCTTCCCGGTCACATCGATCATGAACATGCCACAGTCATGCACGCTTTCGACGAGTAGTTGGAAATTCTCCTCAGTGCGGCGCAACTTCTCCACGGTGCGTTCGTGGCGGTTAGTTTCATCTGAAAGTTTATCCGCGACCTGCTGGAACTGCGACGGGGTCGGGACCGCCGCCAGCGTCGGCAGGATATGGATCAACAGGATGGCCGTCAGAACCGATGCGATGGCAGTGAACGCTTTGATCAGTCCCTGTATGCCGTAGTCCGGGTACCACAGGACCCAGACATCCATAAGATGGGTCGTGCCGCATGCAAGGATGAAAAGCGCGAAGAGCCAGAACATCCAGCCAAAGCGCAATTCGCGCCGCTGGATTACAATGGAGGCTAATGCCACGGGAATGGCGAAATACGCGACGGCCGTCGCGATATCAGACACCGCATGCAGCCACAGAAGACCGGGTTGCCACAGAAGGCAGAAGCCGTGGGGGGTCAGGCCTTGGCCGAACAAGAAAGACAGCATCAAGGCTCCTCTCGAATCTCACGTTCTGTTGAGTCCGATTTATGGGTGGGTTTGCTGAAATACCCTAGTTTTTTCCAGGTGTTTTCAAAATGAACTTACGAATGGTTGCGTACGGCCAAAAAGGCAATACAGATTCCCGCGAGAACTACGAGGCGGCTGGCGTTGTAGCCGGATGCCGAAACGTAATTGGGATTAATTGGGTCAGCGTCTTAACCGTCCCACACGCTTCTGGGCATCGGAAGTCCCGCAAAGGCGGATTCGTCCAGCGTGACGATGGGCTGGATCCCTGCCATCTCCAGCAGCATGAACCATTGCCGCACATGCTGGCCGCAATGCCAGGTCATACGTTCTTGCAGTTCGTGAAGAAGCTGCGGGCCGTAGTAGGTTTGCACGGTCCCGTGTCCCGATTTGTCGGGTTTCGCGTCCCACCATGTGTGCAAGGCGCTCAATACATGCTGACCGTAAGCAGCCAATGCCGCACTTGTGTTCATGTGCGGCGGCGGCCCGTCGGTCAGCATCGCGTTGGTCAGCATCGCGCCAGCCGCGACTTCCAGCATGCCTTCAGGGATGCGGAACAGGTGATGCCCAAGCATCAGATAGCTACGGGGGCGTCCCGGAACTTCCTGGCCCAGCAAGGCGTCCGGCATTTGGGGGACGATTTGGATCGCCGTACGGACAAAAAGATCCAGCCGTTCCATCAACAGGGTTGGCGACAGCACCGGGCCGGTCGCTTCGTTCAGCCCGAGGAACTTCACCACGTGGCCGATATTCTGTGCGAAAATCCAGTCGTCTCCGCGCGACAGCACAGGGACGGAACGCGCACCCAGGCGGCGTAGTTCCTCAACCCCGTCAGGATCGGTCAGGACATTGATGGACTTGAACCCGATCGCACGGACCGAGAGAAACTCTTTAAGTTTCAGGCAGCTCGTTCAGCCAGGCTGCCAGAAGACATTTAGTGTGGTGTCGCCTTGCATCGCTTCGATCTCCTGTCTTCGCTGTTACGCCGGCCCGGGCCGGCGGTCAATCGCGACGTCCAGCCAGCCCCTGTTGTCGAGGCAGGCGGTGTCGCCGGGACGCAGCAGCACGGTTGTGGTATCAGATTCGACCAGCGCCGGCCCCAAAATCCGTTGCTTGCTGGAAATGGTCCCGAAGTCGAAGACCGGCACGTCGATCCAGTCGCCCAGGAATATGCGGCGAGAGGTCTTGGGCGCCGCGTCGGCTGTCGCGGTACCGGCCGGACCGCGTTCCACCGGCGGCAGGCGGCCGATGACCGACAGGCGGGCGTTGACCAGAACAACCTCCTGATCGCGCAGGGCATAGGTGTACAGGGCCTCGTGCGCCGCGTGGAAGCGATCGGCTAAATCGGCGGCCAGTGTGGGGCCCCCCCAGTCCAGGCCGTCCAGCGGGACCGCGATTTCGAACACCTGCTCCCCATAGCGCATGTCGGCGGAGCGGCGCAGGGCGACCTCGCCATCGAACCAGGCCAACCGGGCGCGGCCTTCTTCCTCCATCGCGGCGAAAGCGGATCGAAGCCCTGCCATGTCCAGGCCACCCGACTGGCCTTGGCCACGGCTGAGTTCGACCCGCGGATCGGTGTTCAGCATGCCCCAGGCCGACAGGACCGATGCCGCTACCGGCACGGCGATGCGGCCGATGCCCAGTTCCGCGGCCACGGCGGTGACATGCAGGCCGGCGGCGCCGCCGAACGCCAGCAGGGTAAACAGGCGTGGATCGACGCCGCGCCGCACCGTCGCGATGCGAACGCCATCCGCCATCCGGCTGTTCACCACACGGTGGATCCCGGCCGCGGCCTCGGCGGTTTCGATCCCCAGACCGGCGGCGAGCTTGGCCACCACCGCGGTCGCCGCATCCAAGTCCAGCCGGCGGCGTCCGCCCAGGAAATTGTCCGGGTCGAGGTAGCCAAGCACCAGGTTGGCGTCGGTCACGGTGGCGCCCGAACCGCCCTGGCCATAGCAGGCCGGTCCCGGGACCGCCCCCGCGCTTTCGGGGCCGACCGCCAGCAGACCCGACCGGTCCAGCTTGCCGATCGACCCGCCGCCAGCCCCCAGCGTCACGATATCCAGGCTCGGGAGTGCAATCCGTGCCCCGGCAACGGCCTTGTCGCCCGACAGGGTCGGCTGCCCGTTACGCACCACGGCAATGTCGGTGGACGTGCCGCCCATGTCAAACCCGATGACATCCGGCGACAGCCCGTCGCGCACCAGCGCGACCGCCGCCGCCACGCCGCCCGCCGGCCCGGACAATGCGGTGCCGGCGGCAAGCCGGACAGCCTCGGCAACCGATGCGACGCCGCCATGCGACAGGATCACCAAAAGCTCGGCGCCGTATTTCGCGTCGCGCAGGCGGGATTGCAGGCGACCTAGGTAGTTCTCGATCACCGGCCCAACCGCGGCATTGGCGACGGTGGTGGAGAAACGTTCGAACTCCTTGATCTGCGGCAAAACCTCGAACGAGGTGGTCACATAGACCCCGGGCAGCCGGCTTTGGATCGCGGCGGCGGCCTGGATTTCGTGTGCCGGGTTACGCCAGGAATGCAGGAAGCAGACGGCAACGGATTGAACACCGGCCTCGCGCAACGTCTCGATCGCCGCGTCCAGCGATGCGGTATCCAGCGGGGTTTCGACCGATCCATCGGCACGAATGCGTTCCGTGACAGGCAGGCGCAAATCGCGGGGCACCAACGGCCGGGGCGGAGTCATGCGCAGGTTGTAGCGGTCGGGCTTCAGACCCTCGCGCATTTCGATCACGTCGCGATGCCCGGCTGTGGTCAGCATGCCGGTGCGGGCAATTTTGCCCTCCAGCAACGCATTGGTGGCGACGGTCGTGCCGTGGACGATCCGGGTGGCGGTGCCCAGCAGACCGGCGACGGTCAGCCCCAGGCGTTCGGCCGCCAGCGCGATCCCGTTCAACACGCCATCCGACTGGTCCGCTGGCGTGGTGGGGGCCTTGGCAATGATGGTGCCCCCGCCAGCGGTGGAGACGACGATGTCGGTGAAGGTACCCCCGACATCGATACCAATGGTGCAGCTCATGCGGGGAATGACACTTGCATCGGCCTCTATTCTTGGGATTACGAAATGGACTTCATCATGAACACGCGCGCGTTTTCGTCATGCGCGCACTGGATGCGGCCGAACTCCGTCCAACCCTGGCGCTCATAGAACCCGGGAGCCTGCCAGGTGATGGTGAACAGGAATGCCGATTTGCAGCCACGGGCGACGCCCTCCTGCTCCATCATCGCCAGCAGGCGGCTGCCGATGTCCTGCCCGCGCATCGTTTCGGGCAAGTAAACCAGATCGATGAACAACAAGCCGTAAGACGTCTTGCCAATCATGCCGCCCAGGGTTTCGCCAGTATCCGGATCGCGGAGCAGGGCGGCCAGGGGACGCCAGTCGCGGTAGCCTGCCTTCTGCTCGTTGTAGTCCGCCAGACCGGAGGCCACGACAGCGGCGTCGGCCGGCGTCGGCGCGTCGGTCAACGTCAGGACAGGAATGGTCACTTGGCGTCCTGTCCCGTGACATTGACCGGCACACCCCAGCCGCCGCCGCCGCCAGACAGCACATGGATCACGCTGCCGGATGGAACCGGCACGTCGATCTCCTTGCTGTTCAGCTTCCTGGGCGCCATGCCGGGCGCCAACAAAGTGTAGGCATGCGGCGCGCCGTCCTGGCCGCCATTGATGCCCCTGGCGCCATGCACCACACCCTCGCCGGCGGTGTTCGCCTTGGTGGTTCCCGCGGCTTCGACCCGCAGCCGCATGTCGCCGCCGTCGCCGCCGCGATGCAGGCCGGCGCCGCCCGATCCAAGCCGGTATTCGTGGGTTTCGAACACCAGCGGGAAGCGGGTTTCCGCCACCTCGATACTGCCGAACTTGATGCCACCGGCAGAATGCCATTCGCCGATCGTTGAATACCCGTCGCCTGCGACGGACCCGCCGCCGCCTGGCCTGGCCTGGAACATGTGCCAGATGAAGCGGCGGCCGGTGCGCGGGTCGGTGCCATTCAGCGCGATCCGCAACCGCCGGCCCCAACCGCCCATGGCCCGTTCGGGCGCCGCCTGCGCCAGCGCCACGATAATCGCCTCGACGATCTCGTTGGAGCAGTGGCTGGTACACATCGTCACCGGCGCGCCCTCATGCGCCCAGACGATCGTGCCTTCCTTCAGCTTCACGGTTAGCGGACGAAACGCGCCGTCGTTCTTGGCGATATCGGGATCGAGCATGAACGCTAACGCCATCGCCACCGCTGATCGGGTGTTGGCGTAGGACGAGTTGATGAACCCGGTGACCTGCGGGTCCGACTCGGTCAAATCGACCGTGATGTCGCTGCCCCGTTTTGTCACAACCGCTCGGATGACGATATTGGTCTTGCCGAAGCCGTCGTCGTCCAGCACCGCCTCGCCGATGTATTCGCCGTCCGCCCATTCCGCGACGATCTGCCGCGCGTGGCGTTCGGCGGCGTCCAGCATCGCCTCGATCGAGGCCGACAGGGTTTCGGCGCCGAATTCCCGGATGACGGCGTTCAGCCGGTGCTCGCCCAACCGAGCGGAGCCGATCTGGGCGGCGAGGTCGCCGCGGAAGTCGCGGGGGTGACGGACGTTCAGGGCCAGCATTTCCAGCAGGTCTTCACGCAGCACGCCGTTCTCGGTCAGCCGCATCGGCGGCAGGCGCAGGCCCTCGTGCCAGATTTCCGTCGCGGCGGGGTTATACGCGCCGTGCGTCGCGCCGCCGATGTCGGAGTGATGGGCGCGGACCACCGACCAGAACATGAGCACCGCACCCGCGAACACCGGGACGAAGATCGTCAGGTCGGGCAGGTGGGACCCGCCGCGATACGGATCGTTCAGCAGATACACATCGCCGGGCGACGGATCGGGGAAGCGTTCCGACAGGGCTTTAGCCGCCCAGGGCATAGCGCCGACATGAACCGGAATGTGGTCCGCCTGCGCCACCAGCCGGCATCGCGCATCGATCAGCGCGATGGAGAAGTCGCGCGACGAGTTCAGAATTTGGGAATAGGCGGTGCGCAACATGGCCTCGCCCATTTCTTCGGCTATGGCGCTCAGGCGATTTTGCAGCACGGCGATGGTGATCGGATCCGTCATCCGGCCATCGTGGCGTATTCGCGCCCATTCGAAAAGCCGGCATCGGTCGCGGAGTCGTGATCATACGAAAAGTGGAAACGTGCACATGATAAATCCATGCGATGGCCGCGACTTCGTTCGTCTGCCAGATCAGTAGCGCATGACGGGCCGCGCGCCCTCGGGAATGAAAATTCAGAGGAGAGGCCACGATGATCAGGACACCACCCGGCTGGGGCGCCGACATGCTGGCCCACGCTTATCAATCGGCGACGACGGTGCGGCCGGATTGGGCAGCAACCAAGTCCTCGCCGGTTGTGATCCGCGGGATCGGATTTTCCGATCTGCGCTGGGCATTGGCACGCGGGGTCGAGGATTTCGGCGCGTCCCGAACCGATGTGATTTTCTTATGCGTCATTTACCCCTTGGTCGGGCTGCTGTTGGCCCGCTTGGCGTTTGGCTACGAGTTGCTGCCGCTGGTGTTTCCCCTGGCCTCGGGCTTCGCGTTGGTCGGCCCGTTGGCCGCCGTCGGACTGACGGAAATGAGCAGGCGGCGCGAATTGGGATTGTCGGCTGGCTGGTCTGACGCGTTCGCCGTGTTCCGTTCGCCTGCGATTGGCGGCATCGTCCTACTTGGGCTTATCCTATTAGGAATGTTGATGTTTTGGCTGGTTCTGTCCAATGCGGTTTATAATTTGACGCTTGGGCCAAAGCCGCCCGTTTCGGTGCATGCGTTCGCCCATGACATTCTTTACACCCATGCGGGATTGACGATGATGGCGGTTGGCGTTGGGACAGGATTCGTATTCGCGGTCGTTGCGCTGGCGATCAGCGTGGTGTCGTTCCCGATGATGCTGGACCGGAGCGTGTCGCTGGAAACGGCAATCCGCACCTCGGTTCGGGTGGTGGCGCGCAATCCGATCGTGATCGGGGCCTGGGGGATATTAATCGCTGCCGCCCTGGTGGTCGGATCTTTGCCGTTGTTACTGGGGTTGGTGTTTGTTGTGCCGGTGTTTGGGCATGCGACCTGGCATTTGTACCGACGTGTCATCTCAGCGTAGTGGTCGGACGCCGTGTGCGGTGCGCTGAATCTTCTACCCCACCAATCCCACCGCGCCCGCCACCGAAGCGGCTGCCAAAATTGCCAGCGGATGCAGCTTGGTGAAGATGAACAGCGCCGCCGTCACCACCGTGACCGCCGCCGCCGTCCAGTCCACCGCCGTGGTCTGGATCAGCAGGGCCGCGCTGGCCATGATCAGCCCTGCCGTCACCGGTTGCAGGCCAGCCTGGACCGCTTTCCGCCAGGGTGCGTCCTTGAATCGATACCAGATCCCGCTGACCAGTAGAGTCAGGATCGACGAGGGAGTGGTCACGGCGGCGGTGGTGACAAGGGCGCCCCAAAAACCGGCGACCCGCCAGCCGACCAGGCTGACCACCATCATGTTCGGGCCGGGTGCCGCCTGCGCCAGGGCGAACAGCGCGGCGAATTCATGCGCGCTCATCCAGTGGTGAACGTCCACCACCTGACGCTGCATTTCGGGGATG
>DAIEHR010000076.1 GCA_027353465.1 Acetobacteraceae bacterium
GCCAGCGCGTCCGTCCGTTCCTGGCAATCGACGCCGGAGAGTATGCCCAGCGCGGCCAGCACGTCGGTCATGTTCTGGCCAGCGTCGAACTGCGCCTTGGCCAGCGCGACGGCCTGTGTGTCGCCGCTGGCGACCAGATAGCTGAGGCAGGCATTGCGCAAGGATCGCCGGCCAATCGCCGGCCCGTCGATCGAGTAGCCTTCATGGTCGGTCAGTGCGTCATACGTCGCGCGCAGCCGGTCGGCCAATGCGCGCCCGATGGCGGCGCGGACCATGTCGCGCGCCGTATGGATCGCATCGGCATCGACGACATCCATGCGATCGGCCAACGTGGCCTCGCCAGGAAGCGAGAGCGCCTCGGCGGCGAAGGCCGGTTCCTGATCCAGTGCCGCCGCGGCCGCTTCGATCAGCGCGTGATCGATGGTGGGTTCCTCGCCAGCCTGAATTTTGGCCACCATCTCCAGTAACGCCGCGGTGGCGAATTGCTGGCCGGATTCCCAGCGCACGAACGGGTCGGTGTCGTGCGCGGCCAGGAAGCGCAGGCGATCCGGAGTCAGCCCCGAGAGCTTCACCGGTGCCGAGAAATCCCGCAGCAGCGACGGCACCGGCGGGCTGGCGACATCGACGAATTCGAAACGGTTTTCCGCCTCGGTCGCCAGCAGCACCCGAGTGCCCGTTACGGCGGTGGTTTCACCCTGAAGCCGCGTGGTCAGCTCCTGGCCGTTGCCATCCAGCAGACCCATCGCCACCGGAATGACCTGCGGCTTCTTCACCGGCTGGCCCGGCGTCGGGTTCGTCGTCTGGCGCAAAATCAGCGTGTAACGCTTCGTCGCCGGATCGTACGCATCCTCCATCGATACTTCCGGCGTGCCTGCCTGATGATACCACAGCTTGAAATCCGTGAGATCGACGCCCGAGGCATCCTGCATCGCCTGCACAAAGTCATCGATGGTCACCGCATGATTGTCGTGCCGCTGGAAATACAGATCCATCCCGCGGCGAAATGCCGGACGGCCAATGATCGTGGCCATCATGCGGATGACCTCGGCGCCCTTGTTGTAGATCGTCGAAGTATAGAAGTTGTCGATCGCCAGATAACTCGCCGGCTGCACCGGATGCGCCAGCGGGCCGCCATCTTCCCGAAACTGCGCCGCCCTCAACCCCCGCACATCCCCTATCCGCTTCACCGCTCGGCTACCCTGATCGGCCGAGAACTCCTGATCGCGATAAACCGTCAGACCTTCTTTCAACGACAACTGAAACCAGTCGCGGCACGTCACGCGATTGCCCGTCCAGTTGTGGAAATACTCATGCGCGATCACGGTTTCGATGCCCTGGTAATCGACATCCGTCGCGGTTTCCGGGCGGGCCAGAACATATTTCGTGTTGAATACGTTCAGGCCCTTGTTCTCCATCGCCCCCATGTTGAAATCCGACACGGCGGCGATATTGAACACGTCCAGATCGTATTCCAGCCCGAACACGTCTTCATCCCACGACATCGAGGCCTTCAGCGATCGCATCGCATGATCGCAACGATCCTCGTCGCCGCGGCGAACGTAGATGCCAAGCTCGATGTTCCGGCCGGAGCGGGTGACGAAACCATCATGGACCGAAACCAGGTCGCCGGCCACCAGCGCGAACAGATAGCACGGTTTCGGATGCGGATCGGTCCAGGTGACCTGGTGCAGCCCGTTGCCGGCGTCGGTTACCGGCCCGGGATTGCCGTTCGACAACATCACCGGACAGGCCGTCTTGTCGGCGACGATGGTGGTCGTATAGCGCGACATCACGTCGGGCCGATCCGGGAAGTAGGTGATCCGGCGAAAACCCTGCGCCTCGCACTGGGTGAAATAGTTCCCACCCGAAACGTACAGCCCGCTGAGTTCGCTGTTGGCCTTGGGCGAAACCACCGTCCGTATTTCCAGCACACACACATCCGGCATGGCGTCGATGACCAGGCCGCCGGCCACGATCCGGGGTTCGATCAGGACACCATCGCGGGTCACGCTGGTCAGCGTCAACGCCTCGCCATCCAGATGCAGCGACGTCTCGGCCCCGGCCCGCCGCACCGACAGGCGGGACACCACCGCGGTTGCGTCTTCGCTCAAGTGAAAGGTCAAATCGACCGTGTCGATCAGGAACGCGGGCGGCGCATAGTCGGCCAGCCGGATTTCCTTGGGCGCTGCGTCGGTGGCGATGGCATCGGCTTGCATGGTGTCTCCGGCTGTCTGGTCAGAAAAGAGTCTAGCACCGCGATATCGTCGGTGTCAGCCAAGGGACAAGGCAGGGATAGTTGGTGCAATTCGTGTATCCTGTGCGATATAGATGCGGTGAAGAAGGAGTGTATCCGGATGGCCTTCCACGTCCGCGATCATGGAACGGACTCCGCCGTCCGCGCGCTCGCACGCCTCAAGGGAACCACCCTCACGCAGACCATCCGGGAAGCCGTCGAGCGGGAATATGCCGCAATCAGCGCAACACCGCCGCTGATCCAGCGCCTTCGGGCGATACAGGACGATTTCCAGGCGATGAAACGCCCCGGGGGCCAAGCCGCGGACAAGGCATTCTTCGACGACCTGTCCGGAGATCTGTGATGTTCGTCGATGCCTCAGCAATGATCGGTATCATCGCCATGGAGGACGACGCCGCCAGTCTAGCCGGGCGGTTAGACCGAGCGCGGGTGCGCGAAACCTCCGCCATGGCGATCTTTGAGGCAGCGGCGGGTCTGGCACGTATTGCCAACAGCCCGCCCGCCGACGCATTGGCCGTCGTCGATCGCTTCCTTGCCGAGATCGGCGCTACGATCCAGGGCATCGACCGGACAACCGCTGCTTTAGCGCTGGAAGCGTTCGCACGGTTCGGGAAAGGGCGCAATTCGGCCGCCCTGAACATGGGTGACTGCTTCGCCTACGCGTGCGCGAAGAAGTCGGGTGTGCCACTGCTTTGCAAGGGGAACGATTTCCCCCGAACGGATATCGCCCTCGGTTAAGGATACGCGGGAGATAATCGCATCGATGCGACGCACGGCCGGTGGGGACCGTCAAGGCGGGCGCAGGAAGGTGTAATCCAATTCCGCGGCGGCTGCGGATCGTACGTTGCCGGGGGTATGGCCCGGGGCATCGGACGATAGAAACCTTGGCAAGCAAGCAAGAATCTAACGCACATCGGCAAGGCGATGCCACAGATTGCGCGGATGGAGCGGTTTAGCCGGTATTGCCCATGCGTTTGATTTCCAGACGTTTCGCACCAAAAATTGAGCAGCGAACACCGGCTCGGTTGCCGGCGTGTTGACGGCTGGCTGGCAATTCGCTGGCTGAACGGATCGCGCCGATCGCCAACGCCGCGAGCTACCGCGGCGACACGAACCTCAACCTCCCGCGCGTTACGGGGATGGGCTTGCAACCTCGCCGGCCCGCCACGACGATGAAAGGCCGGCGGCTAACGTCACACAGGTCGTTTTTCTCCCACTGCCTCTAACCCCCGGCCCTGATCGCCGGCAGCGCGGAAAATCCCGCCGCCTGTTCCAGCGCAGCGGACACGGCAAACACGGTTTCCTCGTCGAACCTCTTGCCGATTACTTGCAGCCCCAGCGGCAGGCCGTTCGCATCCAGCCCCACCGGCACCGAGGCAGCCGGCACGCCCGCCAAATTCGCTGGTACCGTGAACAGGTCGTTCAGATACATCTTGATTGGATCGTCCATATTCTCGCCCTGCGCGAACGCGGCGGACGGCGCGGTGGGGGTCAGCAGCGCATCCACCCCGGCGAACGCATCGGTGAAATCCTTCAGGATCAGCGCCCGAATTTTCTGCGCCTTCAAGTAATAGGCGTCGTAGTAGCCAGCCGACAGCACGTAGGTGCCGATCAGGATACGCCGCCGCACCTCCGGCCCGAACCCCTCCGCCCGGGTGCGCTCGTACAGGTCCCGCAGATCCTCGCCACCGTCGCGCGCGCCGAACCGCACGCCGTCGTAGCGGGCCAGATTCGACGACGCCTCGGCCGGCGCCACGATGTAATAGGTCGCCAGTCCGTGCTTGGTGTGCGGCAGGGACACATCGACGATCTCCGCCCCCGCTTGCCGCAGCCAGTCCAGGCCTTGCTGCCACAGGGCATCGATCTCTGCCGGCATCCCGTCGGAGCGATACTCCTTCGGCACCCCGATCCGCAGCCCCTTCACGCCACGAGCGCACGCAGCCTCGAAATCCGGCACCGCGACGTTGGCGCTGGTGGAATCCTTGGGGTCGTGGCCGGCCATCGACCCCAGCAGAATGGCACTGTCCCGCACCGTGCGGGCAAACGGCCCCGGATGATCCAGCGACGAGGCAAACGCCACCACGCCCCAGCGCGAACACCGCCCGTAAGTTGGCTTAACCCCCACCAGCCCACAGAACGAGGCCGGCTGACGAATCGATCCGCCGGTGTCGGTGCCCGTAGCGCCCATCGCCAACCGCGCCGCCACGGCGGCGGCGGACCCGCCCGACGAGCCCCCCGGCACCAGCACGGCGGTCCCATCCTGCTTGCGCTTCCACGGATTCTCGACGGGTCCATAAGCCGAGGTCATGTTGGACGACCCCATCGCGAACTCATCCAGGTTCGCTTTACCCAGGAACACGGCGCCATCTCGCAGCAGGTTGGCGGTAACCGTGCTCTCATACGGAGGCACGAACGGACCCAGTATTTTGCTGCCGGCCGTGGTGCGGACCCCTTCGGTGCAGAACAGGTCTTTGATCGCCAGCGGGATGCCGGTCAGCGCTCGTTGCTCGCCCGCCGCCAGCGCGGCATCGGCGATCCGAGCGCGATCGACGGCTTGGGCGTGGCTGACGGTGATGAAGGCGTTGAGACGGGGATTTAGCGCCTCGATCGCATGCAGATGCGCCATCGTCAGATCGACGGCGGAGAATTCTTTCGCGCGCAGCCCGTCGCGGGCTTGGGCGATGGTCAGATCAGTCAGGCTCATTCGACGACTTTCGGGACGGCGAAGAAGTCGCCGATGCGTTCGGGGGCGTTCGTCAGGATCTTCTCGGGATAGAAGCCGTCGGTGACGACATCGTCCCGCATGGCCATCGCCATGTTCGCGGCTCCGGTCAGCGGCTCGACACCGGAGACGTCAACCTCGTTGAGCTGTTCGATCCACCCGAGGATGCCGTTCAGTTCCTGACACAGGTTGTCAACCTCATGCTCCTCCACGCGGATGCGGGCGAGCGAGGCGATGCGGCGTATGGTCGCGTGATCGAGCGACATGTGGGCGGAATCCCTTGGCTTGGCGAAGGGGCGGGACCATAACGACGCCCATGGCTCTATTCAACCTGAGGGATTTGCTGGCGTCGCTAAGCGGCGATCAGCGCGTGATCGGCATCGACCCTGGATCAAAGACGATCGGACTGGCGTTGTCGGATGTGCATCGGACATTGGCGACGCCTTACG
This sequence comes from Acetobacteraceae bacterium, assembly GCA_027353465.1. GTDB lineage: Bacteria > Pseudomonadota > Alphaproteobacteria > Acetobacterales > Acetobacteraceae > Rhodopila. The sequence goes on from DAIEHR010000076.1 coordinate 5,426, forward strand.
GCAAGCTGAAGCGCGGCAAACTGAGTGACAACGCGACGGCGATCGGCAGGATCGCGCTGACCGAGGGCGCGTATGGCCTGGTCGTCGGCCTGCCGCTGTCGATGGACGGCACCGCCGGCCCCGCCGCCCAGGCTGCCCGCGATTGGACGCATGCGCTGTCCGACGCCATCGGCCTGCCGGCGGCGTTGTGGGATGAGCGCCTGTCCAGTGCGGCGGTCAACCGCTTCCTGGTTCAGGAAGCCGACCTGACCCGCGCCAAACGCGCCGAGGTGGTCGATCAGGCCGCCGCGGCGTGGATGCTGCAATCTGCGCTGGATGCGGGGACGCGGGCCTAATCCGCATTTCTCACACGAATCGGGTGCATCGGGCCTCTGAATGAGCGAAAGTTCTTCTGCGACACAGACTTAACGGTCACGCGGAGGAGTATCCCGATGCCAACAGGGTGTAACCCGACCTTGTTCCACTTTGCACCTGTCGAGGGACGTTCCGTCGC